>JBEBWZ010000005.1:0-52129 GCA_040391865.1 Solimonas flava | reverse complement strand
AGTTCGAGGGCAAGTACAGCGCCGAAGCGCTGAAGAAGGCCGGCGACGTCAAGTACCACATGGGCTTCTCCACCGACGTCGAAGTCGGTGGCAAGCGCCTGCATCTGGTGCTGGCGTTCAACCCCTCGCATCTGGAGATCGTCAATCCGGTGGTCGAGGGGTCCGTGCGCGCGCGTCAGGTGCGTCGTCTCGACGAGCAGGGGCAGCAGGTGGTGCCGGTGCTGATCCACGGTGACGCGGCGTTCGCGGGTCAGGGCGTGGTGATGGAGACGCTGCAGCTGTCGCACTCCAAGGGCTATGCCACCGGCGGCACCGTGCACCTGATCGTCAACAACCAGATCGGCTTCACCACACCGAACCCGATCGAAGCGAATCCGGGACATGAGGCGCGCACTTCGCGCTACTGCACCGACATCGCCAAGATGCTCGAATCGCCGGTGTTCCATGTGAACGGCGACGATCCGGAAGCGGTGGTGTTCGTGACCCGTCTGGCAATGGATTTCCGCAATGAATTCCACAAGGACGTCATCGTCGACATCTGCTGCTATCGCCGCTGGGGTCACAACGAGGCCGACGAACCGTCGGTGACCAGCCCGCTGATGTACGAAGTGGTCAAGCGCCAGCCGACCACGCTGAGCCTGTATGCGCTCAAGCTCGAGGAAGAAGGCGCAATCGAGAAGGGTGATCTCGAGGGGCTGGTCAAGGAATACCGCAACGGTCTCGACAAGGGCGAGAACATCGCGCGCCTGACCCTGGGTCTGGTCGGCAACAAGTACACCGTGGACTGGGCCAAGTATCGCCAGGGCGAGTGGGACAGCCCGGTCGATACCACCATGACCCTGGATGCGATCCGCACCCTGTCCGACAAGCTGCTGACGCCGCCGGAAGGTTTCACGCTGCATCCGCGCGTACAGAAGATTTACGAAGACCGCGCCAAGATGGCGGCGGGCGATCTGCCAATGGACTGGGGCTTTGCCGAGACCACGGCCTACGCCGGTCTGGTCAATGAAGGATTCAGCGTGCGGCTCTGCGGCCAGGACGTGCGTCGCGGTACTTTCTTCCATCGCCACGCCACGATTCACGATGCCAAGGACGGTGCGCGCTATACGCCGCTGCGGCATCTGACCCCGGACAAGTACCGCTTCGTGGTCAACGACACCTTGCTGTCGGAAGTGGGCGTGCTCGGCTTCGAATACGGCTACTCGACCACCGATCCGGATTCGCTGGTGATCTGGGAAGCGCAGTTCGGCGACTTCGCCAACGGCGCGCAGGTGATGTTCGACCAGTTCATCTCCAGTGGTTATGCCAAGTGGGGGCGCCTCTGCGGTCTGACGGTATTCCTGCCGCATGGCTTCGAAGGCCAGGGGCCGGAACATTCCTCGGCGCGTCTCGAGCGGTTCCTGCAGTTGTGCGCCGAGAACAATCAGCAGGTCTGCGTGCCGTCGACCCCGGCGCAGATGTTCCACATGCTGCGCCGCCAGATGAAGCGCAGCCTGCGTTTGCCGCTGATCGTGATGACGCCGAAATCGCTGTTGCGCCATCCGCTCTCGGTGTCGACGCTGGATGACCTGACCAAGGGCAGTTTCCAGACCGTGATCCAGGAGACCGAAGCGCTCGATGCCAAGAAGGTGAAGCGGATCGTGTTCTGCTCCGGCAAGGTGTATTTCGACCTGTGGCAGGCGCGTCAGAAGGAAGAACTGAAGCACGTGGCGATCGTGCGTCTGGAACAGTTGTATCCGTTCCCGCGCGAAGGCTACGAGCAGGCGCTGGCGATGTATCCCAACGCCAAGGAAGTGGTCTGGTGTCAGGAAGAGCCGGAAAACCAGGGCGCCTGGTATCAGATCAAGCATCGTCTCGCGGCCTATCTGCAGCCGCAGCACCAGTTGCTGTACTCGACCCGCAAGGGCGCTTCCACCACCGCGGTCGGCTATCTCAAGGTGCACCAGAAGGAGCAGGCGGAAGTGGTGAGCGCTGCGCTGGGCGGCGGTTTGAAAACCTGATTGCAGCGGCGTTGCCGTTGGCAACGCCCGGAAGCATTCGACAAGAAAATTTACGGAGCATGCATGGCCACCATTGAAATCAAGGTTCCCAATCTGCCGGAGTCGGTTTCCTCGGCAACCCTCGCCACCTGGCATGTGAAGGCGGGCGACACGGTGACGCGCGAGCAGAATCTGCTCGATCTCGAAACCGACAAAGTGATGCTCGAAGTGCCGGCGACCGCGGATGGCGTACTGAAGGAAATCCGGATCGAAGCCGGTGCCACGGTACAGGCGGGCGACATCATCGGCGTGTTGGAGGAAGAGGCGGCCGCAGCACCGGCACCTGCCGCCAAGGCGGCCGATGCCGGCAGCAAGCCGGCGACCAGCAGTGCGGCACCGACGGCCGGCAACGAAGATCAGTCGCCTGCGGTGCGCAAGCTGCTGTCCGAACTGGGCCTGTCGGCCAGCCAGATCAGCGGCTCGGGCAAGGGCGGTCGCCTGACGGTCGAGGACGTGAAGGCCTACGCCGACAAGCCGAAGCCCGCCGCCAAGGCCGAGCCGGCCAAGGCTGCCGCAGCACCGGCGGCGCCGCGCGCTGCCGGCAGCCGCGAGGAGCAGCGGGTGCCGATGACGCGCATCCTCACCCGCATTGCCGAACGTCTGCTGGAGGCCAAGAACTCCACCGCGATGCTGACGACCTTCAACGAGGTCGATCTCAAGGCGGTGTCGGAACTGCGTGCGCGCTACAAGGACGTGTTCGAGAAGACCCACGGCGTCAAGCTCGGCTTCATGTCGTTCTTCATCAAGGCCACGCTGGAGGCGCTGAAGAAGTATCCGGTGCTGAATGCTTCGGTCGACGGCAACGACATCATCTATCACGGCTACTACGATATCGGTGTTGCGGTGTCGTCCGAGCGCGGTCTGGTGGTGCCGATCCTACGTGACGCCGATCTGCGGTCGATGGCCGACATCGAAAAAGCCATCGGCGATTTCGGTAGCCGTGCCAAGGCCAACAAGCTGACCATGGACGATCTCACCGGCGGCACCTTCTCGGTCACCAACGGTGGCGTGTTCGGTTCGATGATGTCGACGCCGATCCTGAACCCACCGCAGTCGGCGATTCTCGGCATGCATGGCATCACCGAGCGGCCGGTGGTGGTCAACGGCGAGATCGTGATCCGCCCGATGATGTACCTGGCGCTGTCCTACGATCACCGCATCATCGACGGCAAGGAAGCCGTGCTCGGTCTGCGCACGATCAAGGAGTGCCTGGAAGATCCCGCCAAGCTGCTGCTGAGCCTGTAAGCCCAGCGACTGCGATTGGCTGTATCGACAGCGGGCCCGCAATGCGGGCCCGCTTTGTTTTCGCAGGCGCTGCGGCATACTCGGCGTCATGCCGAATCCGCCATTGCACAACGATCCGTTGCCGTTCATCACGCTGCCCAATTGGGTCAAGGCGGCCACGGTCTGCGGCTTCAATATCCAGCCGATCTTCGATCGGCTCGGCGTGCAGACCGACCTGATCCATCTCGAGGACGCGACCATCCGCCAGCCGCAACTGGATGCGGTCATGAGTGCCTGCGTCGCCGCATCGCGGCAGCATCATTTCCCGTTCATGCTCGGCGAGACCTTCGCGTTCGACTATCTGCCGGACATCGCCACCTTCCTCTCGACCAGTCCGACCCTGCGCGACGCCGCGCGCGTATTCGACTGGGTGCGGCAGTTGATCAATCCGATGATCGATGTGCGTATCGACGAACAGGGCGAGACCGCGCAGTTGATTCTGCAGGCCCCGGGCGATGCCCCACCGAATATCGTGGCGGTGTATTTCATCGAAGCGCTGTTTGCATCGATCGTGCGCTTTGGACGCATGCTCAATGCCGAAGTGGAGCGCTACGGTCGGCTCGATTTCCGCTATCCGGCACCGGTGCATGCTGCGGCGTATGAGCACTATTTCCGCATGCCGGTGCTGTTCTCGCAGCGGGCCAATGCGCTGCAGCTGCCGCGCAGTTATCTCGATCGCCCGCTGGAGGGCGGCTTCCCGGCCTTGCACGGTCAGGCCGAGGTTCGCGTCGAGCAGCGCTTGGCCCGATTGAACCGCAGCAGCGGTCTGGTGGCGGCGGTCGAAGCGGTGTTCGAGGCGGAGCCGGGGCTGCTGGGGCAGGGTATCGAACGTCTGGCGCAGCGGCTGGAGATGAATCCCCGCACGCTGCAGCGGCATCTGCTGCGTCAGGACGAGCAATTCGCGCAGTTGCAGGCGCGGGTACGTTATCGCATGGCCTTGAACTACCTTGAGCAGGCAGAGCTGGATCTGGAAACGATCAGCGAGCGGCTGGGGTTTTCCGATCGCCGCAGCTTTACCCGTGCCTTCACGCGCTGGAGCGGGGTCTCACCCAGTCGTTATCGCGGACGTCGTTAATAAGGGTGATTCGCCGTTGTCGCGAATTGTTCCCTCGGCGTCGCCAGCAGTCATAGCCGCGGATGCCGCCGCTGCCTACAGTAGGCTCAGAAATCCTTCTGGAGCAGCGCACATGGCGGGGATGCAGACGACGGAAAGCGGGATCGTGCCGCGCAAGGGTCCGGACCTCGGACTGGATGGCGATATTCCGCGCTACTGGTTCGACAACGATCCGTTCAAGTCGCGGTTCTTCGACGCGATGTCACTGCTGTTCCCCGAAGGGGAGAAGTTCTTCATCAGCTGCGTGCGCGATTATCGCGACCGGATCGACGATCCGAAGCTGCAGGCCGAGGTGAAGGACTTCATCTACCAGGAAGGCCAGCACGGCATGGTGCATACGCAGTTCAATGATCGCCTGAAGGCGCAGGGGATTGCGGTCGACTACATCCTGGAGCAGCAGCGGCAGGTCATGTTCAACGTCTTCCGCAAGTATCTGCCGAAGAGTTTCACCCTGGGGCAGACCGCGGCGGCCGAGCACATGACCGCGCTGATGGCGCATGGCTTCTTCTCGACCGAGATGTTCGAGCGCGCTGATCCGCGCATCCGCGCCATGTACGCCTGGCATGCGGTCGAGGAGATCGAGCACAAGGCGGTGGCCTTCGACGTGTTCCAGAAGGTGGCCAAGGGCGGCTACTTCACCCGCATCCTGTCGATGCTGCAGGTCTCGCTGAGCTTTCCGCTGCACGTGTTTCTGATCATGGCGCACATGTTCCAAGTCGACGGCCTGCGTGGCCGCTTCGGGATCTGGATGCGCGGTCTCTGGTGGCTGTACGGACCTGGCGGCCTGTATCCGCGCCTGACGCTGTCCTACCTGGCCTATTTCAAGCCTGGCTTCCATCCCTGGAAGCACGGCGAGATGGAAACCTACCGGCTCTGGACCGAGGCCTACGAACGCAGCGGTCACGACGCCATAGCCGCGGCGGATCTGGTGATGGCGCGCAACGTGGAGGCGCCGGCGGCGGGCTGAGCGCAGCGTCATTTCTGGCCGGCAGCCCTCATCAAAAAGGTTACTGCCGTGACGGCTCGTGTCGATGACGGCTAGAATTGCCGCACTCTACGAGAAGCCAAGAAATGACCGAACAGTATGATGTAGTGGTGGTCGGCGGTGGCCCTGGTGGCTACCCCTGCGCGATCCGGGCCGGGCAGTTGGGTTTCAAGACGGCCTGCATCGATTCCTGGATCAACAAGGACCAGACGCCCGCGTTTGGAGGCACCTGCCTCAACGCCGGCTGCATCCCGTCCAAGGCCCTGCTGGAATCCTCCGAGCTGTATCACCGCATGCAGCATGAAATTGCTGCGCACGGTATTGGTGCATCGGGTGTGAGCCTGGATCTGGCCAAGATGCAGGCGCGCAAGAACACCGTATCGAAGCAGCTGACCTCCGGGATCAAGCAGCTGTTTGCCGCGAACAAGGTCACCGGCCTCGAAGGCGTCGGCAAGCTGCTGGGTGACGGCAAGGTCGAGTTCACCTCGCACAGCGGCGAAAAGAAGGTGCTGTCGGCCAAGCACATCGTGATTGCCACCGGCTCCGAGCCGGTCAATCTCAAGATCGCACCGATGGACGGCGAGCGCATCGTCGATTCCTGGGGGGCGCTGGACTTCACCGAAGTGCCGAAGACGCTGGGCATCATCGGCGCCGGCGTGATCGGCGTGGAACTGGGCAGCGTCTGGAGCCGCCTTGGCGCCAAGACTGTGATCCTCGAAGCACTGCCCACCTTCCTGCCGATGGTCGATGCGCAGATTTCAAAGGAAGCGCTGCGCCATTTCACCAAGCAGGGCCTGGATATCCGCCTCGGCGCCAAGGTGCTGACGGCCAAGAACGATAGCAAGAAAGTCGTCCTCGACTATGAAGTGAACGGCGAGAAGAAGAGCGAAACCTTCGACAAGCTGATCGTTGCGGTCGGACGCCGTCCGTACACCAAGGGCCTGAACGCCGATGGCGTCGGTGTGCAGTTGGATGAGCGCGGCTTCGTCAAGATCGACGCCCACTACAAGACCAATGTCGCCGGCATCTATGCCGTGGGCGACGTCACCGGTGGCGCGATGCTGGCGCACAAGGCGATCGAAGAGGGCGTGGCGCTGGCCGAGCAGCTCGCGGGCCATCACACCCAAGTCAACTACAACGCGGTGCCGAGCGTGATCTACACCGCGCCGGAAGTGGCATGGGTCGGTCTCACCGAAGAGCAGGCCAAGGAGAAGGGCCACGAGGTCAAGATCGGCACCGCGCCGTTCGCGGCCAACGGTCGCGCCAAGGCGATGGAGCAGCCGGTGGGGACGATCAAGATCGTCGCCGATGCCAAGACCGATCGCATCCTGGGTGTGCACATGTGTGGTCCGTACGTCTCCGAGCTGCTGTCGGAATCGGTGCTGGCGCTGGAGTTTGCGGCAACCTGCGAAGACATCGCATTGACCATGCACGGTCATCCTTCGCTGGCGGAAACCTTCCACGAAGCCGTGCTGTCGGTCGACGGCCGCGCGATTCACGCGGTGAACAAAGCCAAGCCGAAGAAGTAACGGCCGATAACGAGGGGGAAGGCATGCGCACGATTCAGGGTTTGCTTGCGGCCGCGTTGCTGTTCGGCAGCAGCGCGGTACATGCGGAAATCGTCGATTTTGGTGTGGGCGACAATAGTTTTCGACTCGCGGTATATGGTCCGCTGTCGCGTGTGTTCGATGATGCGAAAGGGCAATACGATGTCGGTGCGCTCGTGCGCCCCAAGCGTGAGGATGACCTGCTGGTGGTTCATACCGGCGTGTTGCTGACCGGCGATGCCGGGATGCGCGATGCCAATGTCGCAGCCGGTCTGGGATTGCGCGGGGTCTACATCGGCCGCGATCACGACAACGGCGGTGCGGTTGCCCTGGGCGGTCAGGCCGAAGTGCGCTTCCCCGGTTATGAGCGCATCGGGTTTACCGTCTACGGCTACTACGCCCCGGACGTGGTCAGTTTTGGCGATGTCGAGAAGTACCACGAGCTGGGCATCGCGGTGGATTATCAGTTGCTGAAGGATGCGTCGATCTATGTTGGCTACCGCGAGGTCAAGACCGATATCGGTGACTTCAAGGGGGTAAAGGCCGACGATAGCGTTCACGTCGGTCTTCGTTTGAACTTCTAACCTGCCGTTCCGGCACGAGGTCGTATGGGCAGAGGTCCGAGTATTGCGGCGCGCAAGGGTGCCGAAGATGCCAAGCGTGGCAAGTTGTTTACCAAGTTCATTCGCGAGATCACCGTGGCCACGCGCATCGGTGGCCCCGATCCGAAGTCGAACCCGCGGTTGCGCCTGGTACTCGACAAGGCGATTGCCGCCAACATGCCCAAGGACACCGCGGAACGCGCGATCAAGCGCGGAAGTGCGGATGGCGCCGCTGATCTCGAAGAGATCCGCTACGAGGGTTACGCGCCTGGCGGTGTGGCCGTGATTGTCGATTGTATGACCGACAATCCGACGCGTACCGTCGCCGAAGTGCGACATGCCTTCGCCAAGCATGGCGGCAATCTCGGCGCGACCGGCTCGGTGGCCTACCTGTTCTCGCGCGTTGGCCAGTTGTTCTTTGAAACGGCCGGCGACACCGCAGCGGAGGAGCGCATTCTCGAGATTGCACTGGAAGGCGGCGCCGACGATGTCATCAGTGAAGAGGGCTACACCGAAGTGCTGACCTCGCCGGACGCGTTCGAAGCGGTCAAGCAGGCCCTTGAGGCACAGGGCTTGAAACCGCTGCAGGCGGATGTGGCCTTGCGCCCGGCGACCATGGTCGCGGTCGCGGGTGAGCATGCGGAATCGGTTGCCAAGTTGATCGATATGCTCGAAGACCTCGATGATGTGCAGAAAGTGTTCGCCAACGCCGATCTGGAAGCGGATTCTGCGGGGTGACCGATGTGACGCGCGTGACGCGCATCCTCGGCATCGATCCTGGGTCCCGATATACCGGCTATGGTGTGATCGATTGCGAGCGCGGACGCAGTCGGCTGGTGACCTGCGGCCGGATAGTCGCGACCACGGGCACCATGCCGGAGCGGCTGCTGCGCATCCACGCGGGCTTGGCGCAATTGCTCGGCGAGTATCTGCCGCATGAGATCGCGATCGAGGAGGTCTTCGTCAACAAGAATGTGCAAAGCGCGCTGGTGCTGGGACAGGCCCGCGGTGTCGCGCTGCTGGCTGGTGCGCAAGCGGCGGTGCCGCTGGCCGAGTACGCCGCAACGCAAGTGAAGCTGGCGCTGACCGGGCAAGGCCGGGCGGACAAGGAACAAGTGCAGCATATGGTCAAGGTGTTATTGAATCTGCGCGAGCCGCTGGTGGCGGATGCCTCCGATGCTCTGGCGATTGCGTTGACGCATGCGCATGTCCGGGCCACCAATCTGCGTGCCGGGCTGATGCTGAATGCCGCCTGGGGGCGAGCATGATCGGTCGCATCACCGGGCGCTTGCTGCTGAAGCAGCCACCCTTGCTGATCGTCGACGTCGGCGGTGTCGGTTATGAGATCGAAGCGCCGATGTCCACGTTCTACCGTCTGCCGGCGGTCGGCGAAGCGGTGACCCTGTACACGCATCTGACCATTCGCGATGACGCCCACCTGCTGTTCGGATTCGGCAGTGGCACCGAAAAGACCCTGTTCCGTGAATTGATCAAGGTTTCCGGTGTCGGTCCGAAGCTGGCGCTGACGGTCCTGTCCGGCGGCAGTGCCGAGGACTTCTGGAACACGATACGCGCCGGCGATGTCGCACGCCTGACCAAGCTGCCGGGTGTTGGCCGCAAGACTGCCGAGCGCCTGATCGTCGAGATGCGCGACAAGGCCGGTGGCGAAGGCGAGGCGGGTGTGCCGGGTGCGATGAGTCCGGCGCAGGCGGGATCGCCGCTGCAGGAGGCGCGCAGTGCGCTGAGCGCGCTGGGCTACAAGCCGGCTGAAGTTCAGCGTTTCACCGATGCGGTCCATAAGGAAGGCATGAGCACCGAGCAGATCATTCAGGAGGCGCTGCGGCGTGCGGCCCGATGAGTGAGGCTGACCGGGTGATCTCGGCGCACGGCAACAGCGACGAAGAACGCATCGAGCGTGCGATCCGTCCGCAACGCCTCGCCGAGTACATCGGCCAACCGGCCGTGCGTGAACAGATGGGCATTGCGATCGAAGCGGCCCGCCGTCGAGGCGACGCCCTCGATCATGTGCTGATCTTCGGTCCGCCGGGATTGGGTAAGACCACGCTGGCGCATATCCTGGCCGAGGAAATGGGCGTCAATCTGCGCCAGACCTCCGGTCCGGTGCTGGAACGTCCCGGCGATCTGGCGGCGCTGTTGACCAATCTCGAGCCGCGCGATCTGCTGTTCGTCGACGAGATTCATCGTCTGAGCCCGATCGTCGAGGAAGTGCTGTACCCGGCGATGGAGGACTACCAACTCGATATCGTCATCGGCGAAGGTCCGGCGGCGCGGTCCATCCGGCTCGATCTGCCGCCGTTTACGCTGGTGGGCGCGACCACGCGCGCAGGAGCCCTGACCAGTCCCTTGCGTGACCGTTTTGGTCTGGTGCAGCGCCTGGAGTTTTATTCGATCCCGGATCTGCAGCACATCGTGACCCGGTCCGCCGGCATCCTGAAGGTTCCGCTCGACCCGCAAGGCGCGCAGGAGATTGCGCGGCGTGCGCGCGGTACGCCGCGCATCGCCAATCGGCTGCTGCGGCGCGCGCGTGACTATGCGGAAGTGCGGGGCGACGGCGTCATCACCGCAGCCATCGCCGAACAGGCGATGAAACTGCTGGATGTCGACAGCAACGGCTTTGACTTGATGGATCGCAAGTTGCTGCTGACGCTGATCGAACGCTTCGACGGTGGTCCGGCGGGGATCGACAACCTGGCCGCGGCGATCGGAGAGTCGCGCGACACGCTGGAAGATGTCATTGAGCCGTACCTGATCCAGCAGGGGTATCTGATGCGCACGCCGCGCGGCCGCATTGCCGGCAAGCTGGCGTATCAGCACTATGGGCTGCGGATTCCTGAAAAGCTGGATCGACCGGACCTGTTCGGCGCATGAGCGAACCCCGTTTCGTTTTTCCGGTTCGGATCTATTACGAAGATACCGACGTCAGCGGCGTGGTCTATCACGCCAACTATCTGCGCTATTTCGAGCGTGCACGTACCGAATGGCTGCGGGCGATGCATCTCGGCCAGGAACAGTTGCGCCTGCAGCATGACATTGCATTCACGGTGGCCGGAATGGAGATCGAGTTCCGCCGTCCGGCGCGACTCGATGATCTGCTGGATGTGGTCACCGAGGTCAAGCAGCTGCGGCGAGCCAGCCTCATTTTCTCGCAAATCTTGCAACCGCAGGGGGGCGGTGAGGTGATGGCGCGAGCCGAGGTTCGGGTTGCTTGCGTGAGCGCAGCCGACTTTCGTCCGATCGCGTTGCCGCAGTCCTTGTTCGATGGAATTTTTCGCTGGAAACAGGGGCCGTGAGCGTGAATCGGGCAGCGGGTGTGTTAATGTTTCACTGCTGTTGAGACGTGTTTCCAATGCCCCCGCCAGGGGGCATGGTTTTGTTGTTGGATGCAACCCAGAACATTGAGAAATCCATGAATGCCAACATGTCCCTGACCCACCTGATTCTGGAATCCAGCCTGTTGGCGCAGGCGGTACTGCTGCTGCTGATCCTGGCTTCCATCGTGTCCTGGGCGGTGATCCTGTCGAAGCGAAAGCTGCTGGCGAATACCGTGAAAGCCTCGGAAGCCTTCGAGGATCGCTTCTGGAGCGGCGGCAATCTTGCGGACCTGTACGAGTCGGTGCGCAAGGAGCCCAAGGCCGAAGGCCTGGCTGCGATCTTCTCGGCCGGCTACGAGGAGTACACGCGTCAGCAAACCGCGGGACGGATGGATCCGGACGATGCCCTGGCTGCGGTGCAGCGCCAGATGCGGGTGTCGCAGGTGCGCGAGATCGAACGCCTTGAGGGCGGGCTTGCGTTGCTGGCGACGATTGGCTCGACCAGCCCTTACGTCGGCCTGTTCGGGACCGTCTGGGGCATCATGAATGCCTTCATCTCCATCGGCACGGTCAAGCAGGCGTCGCTGGCGACAGTGGCCCCCGGCATCGCCGAAGCGTTGATCGCCACGGCCATGGGCCTGGTAGCGGCGATTCCCGCCGTGATCGCCTACAACTTCTTTACACGTGGTGTCGAGCGCACCGAAAACCGTTTCCACACGTTCTCCGAAGAAATGATCGGGATCATCGACCGCGGTTTGCGTCACGGCCAGAAGAACTGAGGAATACGCGCCATGGCTCGCCGAAAGCTGTCTTCAGACATCAACGTCGTGCCGTACATCGACGTGATGCTGGTGCTGCTGATCATCTTCATGATCACTGCACCGCTGCTGGTGCAGGGCATCGAGGTCGATCTGCCGGACGCCAATGCCCAGTCGATGACCTCGAATGAGCAGGATGTGGTGTTTTCGGTCGATCCGCGCGGGCGTTTTTTCCTGAGCGTTGGTGAGACCCAGGGCGAACCGCTGGATGACGATGGCGTGATCGAGAAAGTCGGCGCGATCCTGAGCGCCAAGCCCGAGCAGATGATCCTGGTGCAAGGCGACGCCAAGGTGCCTTACGAAAGTGTTGCCCACGGAATGGCGCTGCTGCAGGCGGCCGGAGCGCGCAAGATCGGGTTTGTCACCCAGCCCCGCGAGGAGGCTGCGGCCGGGGCTCGCTGATGGACCTCAAACCACGCTATCTGGCGGCCGCTGCGCTACTGCATGTCGCGTTGTTCGCGATGCTGTTTGCCAGCACCCTGTTCACCCGCAAGATCGAAGCGCCGGCGATGATCGAAGCGGTGCTGATTGCCGATCCGCGGATGGAGCAGGCGCGCAAGCATGCGCTTGAGCAGCAGAAGCGTGCGGAAGCCGAGGGTCTGCGCCAACAGCAGGAACAGGAGCGGCTTGCGGAGCGGCAACTCGAGCGCGAGCAGATGCGTGAGGAGGAGCAGAAGCGCGAGCAGGACCGGAAAGCGGCTCAGGAAGAGCAGAAAAAGCAGCAGGATCAGAAGCGCAAGGAGCAGGAGCAACTGCAGATCAAGCAGGAGGCCGAGCGCCAGCGTCAGGAAGAGATCAAGCAGAAAGCGGCGATCGAGCAGCAGCGCCAGGACGAGATCAAGAAGAAGGCCGCTGAAGAAGAGGCGAAGAAAAAAGCGGTCGAGGAAGCTCGACGCAAGCAGGAAGCCGATGAGCGCAAACGGCTGATCGAGGCGGAGCGCAAGGAGCAGGATCGCATCCGCCGCGAGCGGGAAGCCGAGGACCAGCGCCGCCGGGATGAGATGGCCGCCTTGCTGGGAGCGGAGGAGGCCGATCGCGCTGCGGCGGCGCGTACCGCGGCGCAGCAGCCGTGGGCGGCGCAGATCGCCGCCAAGATCCAGCGCAATTGGCAGCGTCCGCCGGCGTCTGCCGAGCGTTTCAATTGTTTGGTGCAGATCCAGCAACTGCCGGGTGGTGATGTGGTCAGCGCCAAGATCATTCGCAGTTGCGGCAGTGCGGTATTGGATCGTTCGGTGGAGAACGCGGTGCTGAAGGCGAGTCCCTTGCCGTCACCCAGCGACCCTTCGCTGTTCGATCGCAATATCAAAGTGACATTCTGTCCGACACCTGATGCTTGCTGACGGTATCGGAAAATAAGTCGTCGGCCTGAGCCTGCGTTCAGCCTGCCTTAATGATTTCTTGCAAGGATTAGTGGTTATGCGACTCATTAGACTGCTGGCCGTTGTCTGCCTATTCTCCGTCGGTGCCGCGCGCGCCGAGCTTGAAATCACGGTCACCGGCGGCGACGTCGCGGCCTTGCCGATCGCGATCGTGCCGTTCGCGCAGGTCGGTGACGTGCAGCTTGATATCGCTCAGGTCATCGAAAACGACCTGACACGCAGCGGTCGCTTCCGCGCCTTGCCCCGTACCGACATGCTGCAGCGTCCGGTGCAGGCACAGCAGGTGAATCACCAGACCTGGAGATCGCAGGGCATGGACAACCTGGTGATTGGCCAGGTGGGGCGTTCGGACAGTGGGTTCTATGTTCGTTTCTTCCTGTTCGACACGGTCAACGGGCGGCAGACGCTGGGATATGACGTGCCCGTGCGCAATCTTGAGCAGATGCGCTATGCCGCCCACCAGATTGCAGATCTGATCTATGAAAAGCTGCTGGGGATTCCCGGCTATTTCAATACCAAGATCGCGTATGTCGTCGCCACGGGGCTTGGAGCGCAACGCAATTTCCAGCTGATCATTGCCGACGCCGATGGCGAGAATCCGCGCGTGGTCGCCACCTCGCGCGAGCCCTTGATGTCCCCGGCCTGGTCGCCGGACCGCAAGCAACTGGCTTATGTCGGTTACGAGCGTGGCCGTTCCGCAATCTATATCCATACCCTGGCCAGCGGTCAGGTGCGCAAACTGATCAACGAGAAGGGTATCAATGGCTCACCGGCCTGGTCGCCGGATGGTCGCCGTCTGGCGATCACGCTGTCGTTTGAAAACAATCCGGATATTTACGTACTGGACGCAAACGGCGGCAACCGTCGGCGCCTGACGGACCATTACGGCATCGATACCGAGCCGAGCTGGTCTCCTGATGGCACCAAGATTGCTTTCACTTCGGATCGTGGTGGCGCGCCTCAAATTTATGAAATCAGTGCCGAGGGCGGCGATCCACGGCGTCTGACTTTCCAGGGGCGCCAGAACCTGCGGGCCAGCTACTCCCCGGATGGCAAGTCACTGGCTCTGGTCAACCTGGATGGCGGGCGCTACCGCATTGGGTTGCTCGATTTGGCGGGCGGCGATATCCGCCTGCTCAGCGACGGTCGTCTTGATGAAAGCCCAAGCTTTGCACCTGGTGGAGCCGTGGTGATCTATGCCACCCAGGGGCCTCGTGGTGCGGAACTGGCGACGGTCTCGGTTGATGGTCGTGTGCGTCAAAGCTTGCGTCAGTCTGGTGATGTGCGTGAACCAGCCTGGTCGCCGTTGGTGCGTTAGAACCTGTTCGAAAACAAACTGTCCCTTACACGGAAGTTCCCCATACACAAAGGAGTCACCCATGTCTGCCAGTAAATACCTGTTGCCGGTCGTGATGACCGTTTCCCTGTTTCTCGGTGCCTGCGCCTCGTCCAAGGACCAAAGCGCAGCGTCGGGTCAGGCCGACCAGCCGGATCAGATCAGCTCGCCCTATACCGATAACATCGGCGGCGCCACCAATGAAGTCAGTGGCGGTGCCGGCTACGATGCGGCGGTGGCTGCCGAACGTGCGTTGAGCACCAATATCGTCTATTTCGATTTCGACCAGAGCACGGTGAAGGCCGAGTATCAGAGCGTGATCGACAATTTTGCGCGTTTCCTCAGTGCCAACCCCAGCGTCAAGGTCCGCCTCGAAGGCCATGCGGACGAGCGTGGCACCCGCGAGTACAACATTGGCCTCGGCGAGCACCGTGCCAATGCGGTACAGTCGGCGCTGAGAGCGCAGGGAGTGAGCGCCGCGCAGATCAGCGTGATCAGCTACGGCGAAGAGCGTCCCGCCGCGCAGGGGCATGATGAATCCGCTTACGGCCAGAATCGCCGCGTGCAGATCATCCGTCAGTAAACAGCATTTGAGGTAACCGTTATGCGTCTTCTCCATACCCCCGTCCTGGCTGTGTGTGCGGCTGGCCTGCTGACTGCATGTGCGTCGGGCGGTGGGTATGGGGGGCGCATTTCGAGCAACAACGATGCGCTGTCGCCGCAGGAGCGACGCCTGCAGACGGCTGAAAGCCGGCTGGCAGAGCTGTCTCGTCGTGTCGATAGCGTCAACCTGACCGGGATGGATCAGGAAAATCAGCGTCTGCGTGACGACAGTCGCGCGATACGTGGTGAGCTGGAGCGCCTCCGCTACGACTTCGATCAAAGCCAGAAGCGCGCACGCGAACAGTATCTGGATATCGACCGGCGTCTGCAGCGGTTTGAAGGAACGGCTGGCGCCGCGACGCAGGCACCGGTGGCGGTGGTCGATGGCGCTGCAGTCACGCAACCCAGCGGTCCGACCGTCAGCCAGGGGGCTGCGGGTGCGCCGCCGATGGTGACCATTTCGCAGGGCAGTGGGGCAACGCCGGAGGAGGAGGGCGCCTATCAGGCGGCTTTCGATTTCCTCAAGAACGGCAAATATGATGACGCCGTGCGCGGTTTCCGCGCGGTGCTGGAAAAGTGGCCGAACGGCCGTTACGCCGAGAATGCCTTGTACTGGACCGGCGAAGCCTATTACGTGAAGCGTGACTATCGATCCGCGATGACCGCCTTCCAGACCGTGCTGCAGCGCTTCCCCAGCGGCAATCGCGGTCCGGAAGCGTTGCTGAAGGTCGGCCTGACGCAGATCGAGCTGAAGCAGGATGCCGAAGGGCGCGCAACCTTGCAGCGCGTGATTCAAAGCTATCCGCAGACCAATGCCGCGCGTCTCGCGCAGCAGCGGCTCGATCCGCCGAAGGGCAACTGATTTCGCACCACCTCAAGCGGCGTTTGCGTTGACCGTTATCGAAGCTTCCGCGGCGATGCCGCGACTGAAGATCACCGAGATCTTTCACTCCCTGCAGGGCGAAACGTCGCTGGTGGGTTGGCCGACGGTGTTCGTTCGCCTGACGGGCTGCCCGCTGCGCTGCCATTACTGCGATACGACCTACTCCTTTCACGGCGGTGAATGGCAGACCGTGCCGCAGATTCTCGAAGACGTCGCGCGCCATCAGGTACGCCACGTTTGCGTGACCGGCGGCGAGCCACTGGCGCAGAAGGCCTGCCTTCCCTTGCTGACCGCATTATGTGATGCCGGGTATGTCGTCTCGCTGGAAACCAGCGGCGCACTCGATATCGCAGCGGTCGATCCGCGTGTGCTGCGGATCGTGGATATCAAGACGCCGGATTCCGGCGAGCAAGGCCGCAATCGCTGGGAGAACCTGGAACTGCTGCAGGCGCAGGACGAAATCAAATTCGTGATCTGCAGCCGTGCGGACTATGAATGGGCAAGCGCGGTGGTAAGGGAGCATCAGTTGCCGCAACGTTGCGCGGTGCTGTTCTCGCCCAGTCAGGGGCAACTGGAGCCATCGCAACTGGCTGATTGGCTGCTGGCCGACCACTTGCCCGTCCGTTTCCAACTGCAGCTCCACAAGGTCCTGTGGGGCAATGTGGCAGGACGCTGAAATGACGGTAACGGAACAGGAAAGGCGACGGGCGATCGTCTTGCTTTCGGGCGGACTCGATTCGGCGACGGTCGTTGCCATGGCGCGTGCCGAGGGTTATCAGGTCTACGCGCTGAGCGTGTCGTATGGTCAGCGCCATGTCGTGGAGCTGGAAGCCGCCGCACGCGTTGCGCGCGAACTGGGTGTCGTTGCGCATCAGACCATGCACGTCAATCTCGACGCGGTCGGTGGTTCGGCACTCACGGATCGTTCGATCGCGGTGCCGGAAGCGCTGATGCCCGGAATCCCCATCACCTATGTGCCGGCGCGCAACACCTTGTTCCTGTCGCTGGCGCTTGGTTGGGCGGAAGTGATCGGTGCTTATGATCTGTTCATAGGGGTCAATGCGGTTGACTATTCCGGCTACCCCGATTGCCGTCCTGAATTCATCGAAGCCTTTGAAGCCCTTGCTGCGGTCGCCACGAAAGCCGGTGTGGAAGGAAAAGGATTTCGGATTCACGCACCGCTGCTGCAGATGAGCAAAGCCGAGATCATCAGACAGGGAACCCGACTGGGTGTGGATTACAGTCTGACCGTGTCGTGCTATCAAGCTGATGAAAATGCTGCCGCCTGCGGTGTTTGCGATTCCTGCCGTTTGCGTCAGGATGGTTTTGCAGCCGCAGGGATCGTTGATCCGACCCGCTACCGAAAAAAATGATTCAAGTACGGCGTTGATTCCGGTATGATTCGCGCCGCTGGAAATGATGGGTCGTTAGCTCAGCCGGTAGAGCAGCTGGCTTTTAACTAGTTGGTCGCTGGTTCGAATCCAGCACGACCCACCATCTTTCCGAGTTGGTCGACTGCAAGGGTCGGCTGAAAGTATTTGCGGTGAAGCTTCTCAGGCCACCTGTTACAATCGTCATCGCGTCGAGTCGTTGATTTTCTGTGGGACTAGGATTTCTCGTCGCCGTCTATTGTTGGCTCGTCGGAGCGTAGCGCAGTCTGGTAGCGCACCTGCCTTGGGCGCAGGGGGTCGAAGGTTCGAATCCTTTCGCTCCGACCAAATTCAAGATCCGCCCTAGGGCGGATTTTTATTGGCAACGTCTAGGCATGTGTCTGTGCCTGTATCCAGCGCTGACCGCTGTCGGGGATTTCCCAGACTTGTACCGGGATGCCATAGATGCGGCTGAGCAACGCCGGCGTCAATACTTCTGTCGGGACGCCACTGGCAACCACCTGTCCACAGCACAGGACGGTTACGCGGTCGGCATAAGCCAGGACCAGATTGGGGTCGTGCAATACCGCGAGCACAGCGACCTTCTGCTTCGATAGTTCGCGTGCAATCTGCAAACAGTGATGTTGGTGCGCGAGATCCAGGCTTGCCGTCGGTTCGTCCAGCAGCAGGCAGCGGCTTGCCGGCGCCGCTGGTGCCTGCCAGATTTGTGTCAACACGCGTGCCAGCTGGACGCGACTGCGCTCGCCGCCGGACAGCGTCGGATACTGACGCGTGCTCAGGTGGGAGACGCCTGCGGTGGCGATCGCGGCGTCGATGATGGCCTGCTCCAGCGCAGGCTCCTGGGCGCGATGGGGCAAGCGTCCCAGAGCGACGACCTCTTCCGCAGTAAAGGAAAAATTCAGGGTTTCACGTTGTGGCAGTACCGCGCGTACCCGTGCCAGCGCTTGTGGAGCCCACTGATGGAGTGGGCGGCCGTCGAACAGGACCTTGCCGCTTGAAGGCGCCCACTCTCCCGACAATAGGCGGAGCAGTGTGGACTTTCCCGCCCCGTTGGGCCCCAGCACCGCGTGCAGTTCCCCGGCGGTTGCGCTCAGCGATACGTTGTCGAGTAGCAGACGATCCTTGACCCGGTAACTCAACTGCTCGGCGATCAGGCTCACGCAAGCTCCGGGCGATGGCGAAAACGCGCCAGGAGTAGCAGGAAGAAGGGACCGCCGATGACGGCCGTCAGGATTCCGATCGGCAGTTCCGCGGGGGACAGGATCGTGCGTGAAAGCGTGTCGCCGCAGAGCAGCAGCAGGGCGCCGGCCAGTGCGGCAGCGGGTAGCAGGCGGCGGTGATCGGGTCCGGTATGCAAACGGATCAGGTGCGGCACGATCAGGCCGATGAACCCGATGATGCCGGCGACGGCAACCGACGAGGCAACCGCCAGAATGACCAGGGTCATGACCTGGCGTTTGAGTGACTCGACATTGATCCCAAGATGACCGGCCTCCGGCTCGCCCAGCAACAAGGCATTGAGCGTGCGCCCATAGCGCGGCAACAACGCAACCGGCAGCAGCAGCAATGGCAATGCAATCAAGATTTCCTGCCAGCCGGCCTTGCCCAGCGAGCCGAACATCCAGAACGTGATCGAGCGCAACGCCTGATCGTCGGCCAGATAGGCCATGAGGCTGATGCCGGCACCGGCAATGGCGTTGATGGCGAGACCGGCCAACAGCAAGGTTGCGACACGGGTATGACCATCATCGCGAGCAAGCCACAGCACGCAGGCAGCCGCTGCGGCGGCTCCCAGGAATGCGGCGATGGGGAGCAGCAGGTTCTGCGGTAATCCGGGCAGACGCCTTGCTGTACCGATCACGATGACGAGGGCGGCGGCCAGCGCCGCGCCGCTGGACAGGCCAATCAGCCCGGGATCCGCCAAGGGATTGCGTACCAGCCCCTGCATCGCGACACCGGCCGTGGCCAGCGCCGCGCCAACGGCAATGGCCAACAGGATGCGGGGGAGGCGCAATTGCAGCAGGGTCATGCGCTCGAAGGCCTGCGGTGCGTCGCCGAATGGCAGGCCCAGCCAGTTCAGTAGCGTGCTCGGTGCGATGCTGTTCGCGCCAACCGCCATCGATAACAGCGCAGCGGCTATCAGGGCGAACGACAGGATCGGCAGCAGCGGGTCTATAGAATGGCGGGCGCCGCTGGCGCTGGGCATGCGATTTCGAAGGGGATCGTTACCAGAGTCCGCAAGGGTAGCGAATTGCCACGATGCCCGCACAGGCTGCAGCCGCCACAGCTGCGGTGAGCTGTGGCGGCTGCGGCGGAACGAATCTACTTGTTGAGAATCAAACGATCGTTGCGTGTGCGCAGCAACCGGTATTCCTGACCGCGATGTTCGATCACGAGTTCGCGATTGCCGCGCAGCAGATCGTCGCTGCGGACGCGCGGGGACAGCGGTTTGAGCGTGGCCTGTAGGGCCGTCATCGGACGAATAGAGAGCGTGCTGGACATGGGTGCCTCCTCGGTAGTTGCCATCGAATGATAATCGTTCTCATTCTGAAGTCAACAAATTTTGATGCACGGCTTCACACTGTCTGCGGATGCGGAAAGAGGCGAGCGGGCGATGCTCGCTGCTATACTTTCTAGCTGCGCGAAAGTGGCGGAATTGGTAGACGCACTGGATTTAGGTTCCAACGCCTAGCGGCGTGAGAGTTCGAGTCTCTCCTTTCGCACCAGTCAAGTTAATAATCCCTTCAAACTCAGAGTTAAACGAATGGAAGTTCATGTCGATTCGCCGGGCGGACTGCGCCGGCAGCTGCGCATCAGCGTTCCCGCCGAGCGGGTCAGCCAGGCGGTCGGCGAGCGCTTGAAGCGCTATGCCAGCCGCGCGAAGCTGCCGGGCTTTCGTCCGGGCAAGGCGCCGTTCAAGGTCATCGAGCAGCAGTTCGGTGATTCCGCGCGCATGGACGCGATCTCTGACATCGTCAATCAGACCTATCCGGAAGCGATCAGCAAGGCTGGCATCGTGCCCGCGGGCCAGCCGCGCATCGACATCACCGCCGAGAAGAGTGGCGAGGCGCTGGAATATGTCGCGCACATCGAGGTGTATCCGGAGGTCAAGCTGGCGGCGCTGGATAGCATTGCCATTGAAAAGCCGGTGGTCGAAATCGCTGCGGCTGACGTCGACAAACTGATCGGCAACCTGCGTCGCGCACGTCGCGAACTGGTGGAAGTGACTCGCGCTTCGCAGACCGGCGACGTGGTCAAGGTCGATTTCGTCGGCAAGCTGGATGGCACGCCGTTCGCAGGCTCCGAAGGCAAGGATGTCGAATTCGAAATCGGCAGCGGCCAGTTCCTGCCCGATCTCGAAGCGGGGATCACCGGACATGCAGCCGGCGAGCAGTTCACCGCGGACGTGGTGTTTCCCGACGACTACCGTCGTGAAGACCTGCGCGGCAAGACGGCGCAGTTCGATGTCAATCTGAAGAGCGTGCGGGAAGCGAAGCTGCCGGAGATCGACGCCGAGTTCCTCAAGAGCCACGGCGTTGCCGAGGAAGAGGGCGAGGCCGGTCTGCGTGCAAAGTGCACGATTGCACTGGAGAAGGAGCGCAACAAGGCGCTGCAGAATCGCCTGAAGACGCAGGCGCTGGATCAACTGCTGTCGCTGAATCCCATCGATTTGCCGCAGGCCCTGATTGACCAGGAAGTGCCGCGTCTGCGTGAAGAGGCGGCCGCACGCATGAATATGGCAAAGGTCGATCCGGCCAAGCACAAGGAATTGCTCCCGGACGAGCTGTTCGACCAGTCCGCGCGCCGCCGCGTTGCGCTCGGCCTGTTGATCGGCGAGGTCATCAAGACGCGCGATCTGAAGCTGGATCAGGCCCGCATCGAGAAGGCGCTGGACGACGTCGCCGCCGATTATGAGCAGCCGGAGCAGGTCAAGGCGTTCTACGCGTCGCGACCCGACCTGCTGCAGGGGCTGCGGGCGATGGTGCTGGAAGACCAGGTTGTGGATAGTCTGGTGGCAGGCGCCGTCATCACCGAAAAGCCGCTGACGCTCGATGAGCTCTTGAATCCGGCGCAGCCGGCTCAAGCTTAAGTCGGGACGCTCCGGGAGAAGGGGGTGCCGCGACTGGTTCGCCGCCCCCTTCTCCCGTCTTTATTTCCATCACTTCTCCGCCACTGGCGGGGGACATCACAGGAACCTGCAATGACCGACATCCTCACCCGCGCCCAGCATCTCGTTCCGATGGTGGTTGAGCAGACGGCCCGCGGCGAGCGCGCGTTCGATATCTATTCGCGCCTGCTGAAGGAACGCATCATCTTCATTGTCGGTCCCATCGAAGACCACATGGCCAATCTGGTCGTGGCGCAGCTGCTGTTCCTGGAGTCGGAAAATCCGGACAAGGACATTCATATCTACATCAACTCACCGGGTGGGGTGATCACCTCCGGTCTTTCGATCTACGACACGATGCGTTTCATCAAGCCGGATGTGGCAACGATGTGTATCGGCCAGGCAGCGAGCATGGGCGCGTTCCTGTTGTCGGCAGGTGCCAAGGGCAAGCGCTTTGCGCTGCCGAATGCACGGATGATGATCCACCAGCCGTCCGGCGGCGCACAGGGGCAGGCGACCGACATCGAAATCCAGGCGCGCGAAATCCTGTATCTGCGTGAAAAGCTGAATCGCCTGATGGCCGAGCACACCGGACAGCCGATTGAAAAGATCTCACGTGACGTCGAGCGCGATTTCTTCATGAACTCGGAGCAGGCCAAGGAATACGGCCTGATCGACCAGATTCACTCCCAGCGCGGCGTTTCCGCAGCTTGAACGGCATCTTGACCCTTCAGATTTGCGGCATTATCACCCTGTGCTATACAGGATTGGCCGGGCGTTTTAGCTCGGATGAGGATATGAAATGACCACTGAAACGCGGAACGGTACCCATGGTGGCCGGGTTCTGTACTGCTCCTTCTGCGGCAAGAGCGAACACGAGGTCCGCAAGCTGATCGCGGGGCCGTCGGTGTACATCTGCGATGAATGCGTGGATCTGTGCAACGACATCATTCGCGAGGAAGTACACGCCAAGCCCCAGGCCAAGGGGTTGCCGAAACCTCAGGAAATTCGCGCGGTACTGGACGAGTACGTCATCGGTCAGGAGCAGGCCAAGAAAATCCTGTCGGTCGCGGTCTACAACCATTACAAGCGTCTGTCGCTGAAAGGTGCCAGTGACGGCATCGAGATCGCGAAGTCGAACATCCTGCTGATCGGGCCGACCGGCTCGGGCAAGACCCTGCTCGCCGAAACGCTGGCGCGGCTGCTGGACGTACCGTTTGCGATTGCCGATGCAACGACGCTGACCGAGGCCGGCTATGTCGGCGAGGATGTCGAGAACATCATTGCGCGTCTGTTGCAGAAGTGCGACTACGACGTCGAGAAGGCACAGCGCGGCATCGTCTACATCGATGAAATCGACAAGATCTCGCGCAAGTCCGAGAACCCGAGCATCACGCGCGATGTTTCCGGCGAAGGCGTGCAGCAGGCCCTGCTGAAGCTGATCGAAGGCACGATCGCCAGCGTGCCGCCGCAGGGCGGGCGCAAGCATCCGCAGCAGGAATTCCTGCAGGTCAACACGGGCAGCATCCTGTTCATCTGCGGTGGCGCGTTCGCGGGTCTGGACAAGGTCATCCAGATGCGATCCGAACGGACCAGCATCGGCTTCAGTGCCGACGTGAAATCGGAAAAGGACAGCAAGCACACCAGCAAGCTGATGGCACGGGTGGAGCCGGATGACCTGATTCGTTTCGGCATGATTCCGGAATTCATCGGTCGCCTGCCCGTGGTTGCGGTGCTCGAGGAACTCGACGAAGCGGCATTGATGTCGATTCTCAAGGAGCCCAAGAACGCCTTGATCAAGCAGTACGGCAAGCTGTTCAGCATGGAGGGCGTGCAACTCGAGATTCGCGAAGACGCGCTGCTGGCGATTGCGAGCAAGGCCAAGGAGCGCAAGACCGGCGCGCGTGGCCTGCGGACGATCATGGAGAACATCCTGCTCGACGTGATGTACGACCTGCCGTCGACGCAGAACGTCAGCAAGGTCGTGGTTGACGAGGCGGTGGTGAAGGGTGAAGTAAAGCCATTCATCGTCTACGAGAATGCCGACGCCAAGCCGGAGCAGAAAACCTCAGCAGCCTGATTCCGGCACGCTGCAGGTTGCAGTCGAGAAGCCCCGCGTCCTGCGGGGCTTTTTGTTGGGTGGGTGCTTGTGGCGAGCCGGGGCTGGGCCTGCGTCGGCCGACGTGAAGGAGCCTCGGCATGGTCACGACGGGCGTGCGAGCAAGGCGGGTCTGAGAGTATTGAGTCGCGTCAACACCGGGAGCCTTCGGTGGCGGCCCACGGGTAGCGCGATGACGCTGGGCATGAAAAAGCCCGCACTAGGCGGGCTATTCAATGTTGGCGTCCCCACGGGGATTCGAACCCCGGTACTCACCGTGAAAGGGTGATGTCCTAGGCCTCTAGACGATGGGGACAGTACAAATTTTGGTGGAGCTAGTCGGGATCGAACCGACGACCTCTTGCATGCCATGCAAGCGCTCTCCCAGCTGAGCTATAGCCCCACGACGCTAGGGGTGCGCATTATAGCCAAGAATTCGTGAGTTGGAAGTCTTTTTTGAAATTTCTTTAAGGATTATTTTCCCTGCTTCGGGAAAAGCGATTGGGCCGCAATACCACCTCGCCCGCGCAGCGGTCGTCGACGTCATCGCCGCACGCGGCGGGCTGGAATTGCTTGTCGAAACAGACGCGCACTTCACGTAAGTAGCGGCCACGGCATTGCACCGCCAGCATGTCGGGCTGGAGCCGAGGATTCACCTTGATGAACTCGTCCTCGATCTCACGCAGCCGCGTGACGATGTAGCGCTTGGGCTCACGGTAGATCGGCGGAATGACCACGGCGCGACGCGCGCGCTCCACCGTCATGAAGTACTCGCGAGCGTTCATGCCACTGCAGGTGCCATGCTTGCGCCACTGATGCCGGATCAGATCGCTGGAGGGCATCAGCGGCAACATCCGCGTGATCAGGTCCGGGGGCAGATCATCCGGCTTGCGCGCACAGAAATCGGGGAAGCCGCGCTGATGCTGCGGCCACAGTCCATGCACGACGAAGTCGTACGCGAGGCTGCATTGCGCTTCGCTGGGGCGGTCCGCGCAGAACTGCGGCGACCATGACAGGGACAGCAGCCAGTAATCGAACCGCCCTGGCGTATCGCCCGCCGCTGCCGGTACTGGGGCAAGCAATGCCCCGGATGCGAGAGCCAGGCTGGCGAGCATGCCGAGCCCGGCAAGCCGCCAGCCCGTACGCATCATGCTTTCTGGCCGGCGAGGAACAGCCAGGTTTCGACGACGGTGTCCGGATTGAGCGACATCGATTCGATGCCTTCATCCAGCAGCCAACGTGCGAGGTCCGGATGGTCGGACGGACCCTGACCGCAGATGCCGATGTACTTGCCCTGCTTGCGACAGGCCTGGATGGCCAGGTGCAGCATGGCCTTGACTGCGGGGTCGCGCTCGTCGAACAGGTGGGCGATCAGACCTGAATCGCGATCAAGCCCCAGCGTCAGCTGAGTCATGTCGTTCGATCCGATCGAGAAGCCGTCGAAGTACTCGAGGAACTGATCGGCGAGGATCGCGTTCGAGGGCAGTTCGCACATCATGATCAGCTGCAGGCCGTTCTCGCCTCGCTTGAGGCCGTTGGCGGCGAGGATTTCGTTGACCTGGCGCGCTTCATCCAGCGTGCGCACGAACGGAATCATGATCTTGACGTTGGTCAGCCCCATTTCGTCGCGCACATACTTCAGTGCCCGGCATTCCAGTTCGAAACAGGGACGGAAGGATTCGGCGATGTAGCGCGAGGCGCCACGGAAGCCGATCATCGGATTCTCTTCGTGTGGCTCGTAGCGCTTGCCCGCGATCAGGTTGGCGTATTCGTTCGACTTGAAGTCGGACATGCGCACGATCACCGGCTCCGGCGCGAATGCCGCGGCAATGGTGGCGACACCTTCGGTCAGGCGCTTGACGAAATAATCGACCGGATTGCCGTAGGGCGCGATCATCGGGTCGATGACGCGGCGCAGGTCCGGAGGTTGCTTGTCGAGTTCCAGCAGTGCCTGCGGGTGGATGCCGATCTGGCGATTGATGATGAACTCGAGGCGGGCGAGACCGACCCCCTTGTGGGGCAATGCCGCGAAGTCGAACGCCTGCTCCGGCGTGCCGACGTTCATCATGATCCTGACCGGAATCTCGGGCATCTTGTCGAGCTGGACTTCATCGACCGCGAAGTCGATGTTGCCGGCGTAGACGAAACCGGTATCGCCTTCGGCACAGGAGACGGTTACCGACTGGCCGTCCTTCAATCGCGCGGTGGCATCGCCGCAACCCACGACTGCCGGGATGCCCAGTTCGCGCGCGATGATCGCGGCGTGGCAGGTGCGGCCACCGCGGTTGGTGACGATCGCGGAGGCGCGCTTCATGATCGGCTCCCAATCGGGATCGGTCATGTCGGTGACCAGCACGTCGCCGGGCTGTACGCGGCTCATTTCGTCGATCGATTTCAGCAGGCGTACTGGGCCGGCGCCGATCTTCTGGCCGATGGCGCGACCTTCGGCCAGGCGCTCGCCCTTGCCCTTGAGTCGGTAACGGCGCAACACGTTGGCGGCATTGCGCGACTGCACGGTTTCCGGGCGTGCCTGCAGGATGTAGAGCTGGCCGTCGATGCCGTCCTTGCCCCATTCGATGTCCATCGGGCGCTGGTAATGGTCCTCGATGATCAGCGCCTGCCTGGCCAGTGCTTCGACATCGGCGTCGCTGAGGCAGAAGCGGTTGCGCTCGTCGGCGGGCACCGGTACGAATTCGATGGTCTTGCCGATGGTGCGGTCGGCGGTGTAGACCATTTTCTTGGCCTTTTCGCCGAGGCCGCGCTTCAGCACGGCCGGGCGGCCGGCACGCAGATTGGGTTTGTAGGCGTAGAACTCGTCGGGATTGACCGCGCCCTGGACCACGGCTTCGCCGAGCCCGTAGGAGGCGGTGATGAATACCGCGTCGCGGAAGCCGGACTCGGTATCCATGGTGAACATGACGCCCGAAGCGCCCTTGTCGGAGCGGACCATGCGCTGCACGCCAGCCGACAGTGCGACCTGGGCGTGGGCAAAGCCCTGGTGCACGCGGTAGGCAATGGCGCGGTCGTTGAACAAGGAGGCGAACACTTCCTTGATGGCGTGCAGCACGTTGTCGATGCCGTCGACATTCAGGAAGGTCTCCTGCTGGCCGGCGAAGGAGGCATCGGGCAGATCTTCCGCGGTGGCGGAGGAGCGCACGGCGACCGAAATGTCGGCGCCGGACTGCGCCACCAGGGTGTCGTAGGCGCTGCGGATATCGGCTTCGAGTGCAGCCGGGAAGGGGGCCTGGATGCAGGCCTCGCGGATGCTCTTGCCGGTACGCGCCAGGGCCTGCACGTCATCGACGTCGAGGGCGTCGAGCATGCCGTTGATGCGGTTGGCGAGGCCTTCATGCGCCAGAAACTCGCGATAGGCCGCTGCGGTGGTTGCGAAACCATCCGGAACCTGTACGCCGCTGGCGGCCAGGTTGCGGATCATTTCGCCCAGCGAGGCGTTCTTGCCGCCGACAACCTCGACATCATGCATGCCGAGTTCGGAATACCAAAGGACGTTATTGCTCATGCCACTCCCGGGGGGCGATGGTGGCTGGAGGCCGGGTCTTGCGAACCCGTTCCAGCACATGCGATGGTGCTCAAATGACTGCGCTCCGAACTGTTTTCTTCGTCTCTGACGGCACCGGCATCACCGCCGAAACCCTTGGCAATACCTTGCTGACGCAATTTGAAGGTGAAACTTTCAACAAAACGACCTTGCCGTTCATCAACACCACCGACAAGGCACGGAGCACAATCGACTATATCAACTTCGTCGCGCGCGACAGCGGTACCCGACCCTTGGTCTTCAGTACCACCGTCAACGACGAGGTCCGCGCTATTTTACGCGGTGCGGACGGTCTTTTCCTTGATCTGTTCGATCATTTTGTTCACGGCATCGAATTGGAGCTGGGTGTCAAGTCCACCCATACCCAGGGGCGGGCCCACGGCATGGCGGATCCCCGGCGCTACAGCGCCCGGATCGACGCCATGAACTACGCCATGGAGCACGATGACGGGGCGTCCACCCGCGACCTGTCCAGTGCCGACATCATCCTGATCGCGCCGTCGCGCTGCGGAAAAACCCCGACCAGCCTGTACATGGCGCTGCAGCACGGTTTGTTCGCCACCAACGTGCCGCTGACCGAGGAAGAACTCGAAGCGCAGCGGTTGCCGCAGGTGCTGCGCGGCATGGAGCACCGCTGCTTCGGACTGACTGCCGACCCCGAACGTCTGGCCCAGGTTCGCAGCGAACGCCGGCCCGGATCGCGCTACGCCTCGTTCGCGCAATGTGCCTACGAACTGCGTCAGGCCGAGCAGATCTATCGTCGTTTCAATATCCCGTCGGTGAACTCCACCAACATGTCGATCGAGGAGATCGCCACCGTCGCGATGCAGGAGAAGAATCTGCGCAAGCAGACGTTTTAGCGGTTTGTCACGGTCTGGTCATCCGTCGATCAGAGAATCGCATCCAGGCTGGGTTCGGTGCCGCGGTTGGCGTGCGCTGCACGCGGTGTTGCCATTGGGGTTTCCGGGGGGATTTTTATGTCGGGTCCGCGTCGACGCAGAAAGCGCAAGTCAGGTGTCAATCGCCGGGAGTTTCTGAAGCGCGCTGGCGCTGGCGCGGCTGCATTCGGCATGCTGCCGTTGTTGCCGGGCTGCAGCAGTTCCGACGCTCTGCGCGGCGGCAATGGTGCCGGGCTGACGTTCCTGCACGGGGTTGCCAGCGGCGATCCGCTCAGTGATCGCGTGGTGCTGTGGACCCGCGTCAGCGGTGCCAGCGAGACGGTGACGGTGTCCTATCTGGTCGCCAGCGACCCCGAACTGCGCCAGGTGGTGCAGCGCGGGACCGCCAGCACCGATGCCGCACGCGACTACACGGTCAAGGTCGACGCCGCCGGTCTGCAGCCGGGCACCAGCTACTACTACCGCTTTTCCGCCGGTGGCGCGGAATCGCCTGTGGGCCGCACTCGTACTGCCGCCGCCGGAGCGCTGGACCGGCTGCGAGTCGGGGTGGTGTCCTGCGCGAGTCTCGCGCATGGCTACTTCAATGCCTATCGCCTGCTTGCGGCACGTGCGGATCTCGACGTGATCCTGCATCTCGGCGACTACATCTACGAATACGGCAGTGGCGAATACGGCAGTGTGCGCTCCTACGAGCCTGCGCACGAGATCCTGACGCTGGAGGATTACCGCACCCGCCACGCGCAATACAAGCTGGACGCCGATCTCAAGGAACTGCACCGGCAGTTTCCGTTCATCACGGTGTGGGACGACCACGAGACCGCCGACAACTCCTGGCGCGATGGCGCCAACAATCACACCGAAGGGGCGGAGGGGGTCTGGAGCGAGCGCAAGGCACAGGCGATCCAGGCCTATCACGAGTGGTTGCCGATCCGTACGCCGGATCTCGCCAATCCCGAGCTGATCTATCGCAGCTTCCGCTACGGCGATCTGGCCGACTTCATCATGCTGGATACGCGTCTGATCGGGCGCGATCAGGAGGCAGGCATGCTCAATGCCGGCGCGGTCAATGACCCCGAGCGCTCCTTGCTGGGAGAGCCACAACGGCAGTTCCTGGAACAGGAGCTGGGCAAGACTGGCGCGCGCTGGAAGTTCCTGGGCCAGCAGATCATGTTCGGGCAGTTGCGCATTCCCAGCCTGCCGGAACTGACCCTGCTGACTGGCCTGCCGATCGAGCAGTTGCAGACGCTGCTGCAAGGGCTGCCCCTGATCGGTACTGGCGGCCTGATCATCAACCCGGACCAGTGGGATGGCTATCGTGCCGAACGCGCGCGCGTGTTCGATCTGTTGGAGACGCTGGGGGTCGAGAACCCGGTGGTGCTGACCGGTGACATCCATACCTCGTGGGCGATGGACCTCAGCCGCGATCCCGCCAATCCGCTGGTCTACAACGGCCTCAACGGCGACGGCTCACTGGGCGTCGAATTCGTCTGTACCTCGGTGACCTCTCCGGGGCTCGATGCCATCAATCCACTGACGCCGGCGCTGCGCCTGCTGAATCCGCACATGAAGTATGTGGACCTCGCGCGCCAGGGCTACATGGTGCTCGACATCACCCACGAGCGTACCCAGGGCGAATGGTGGTTCGTCGATGGCATCGCCACACCGGGTGGCGGCGAAAGCTTTGGCAGCGCGTATACGGTTGCGGTGAACGAACGGTGCTTGCGTGCCGCCGCCGGCGCGACGGCAGCGGCTGTGGCACTCGCACCGGCCCCCTGATCCGCGCGCGGCGTTATCCTATGCAGGCAGCGGAATCGCTCCGCTGCCTGCCGGCGGTTGCCGGTGTTGCGAGCCTTCCCAACTTCGCTATCGCCGTGAGCCTTTACAGCCCCCGCTTGACCCGATTGATCGATGCGCTGCGTCGCTTGCCGGGTGTCGGTCCGAAATCCGCGCAGCGCATGGCGTTCCATTTGCTGGAACGCGATCGCGATGGTGCGGAGCATCTCGGCATCGCGATCGGCGAAGCCCTGGCCGGCATCGGGCGCTGCCCTCAATGCCGCATGTTCTGTGAAGACACGCGCTGTGCGTTCTGTACGGAACAGCGCAAGAGCGCCGGGCAAGTCTGTGTGGTCGAGGGGCCGGCGGATCTGATGGCGATCGAAAACGGCACCGCGTACCGCGGGCGCTATTTCGTGCTGATGGGCCGATTGTCACCGCTGGACGGGATCGGCCCCGATGAGTTGGGGTTGGCGCAGCTGGGAACGCAGATGGAGGGCGGCGAGGTGCGTGAACTGATCATCGCCACCAACCCGACGGTGGAAGGCGAGGCGACTGCGTATTACCTGGCGGAAATGGCGCGTACCCGCGGCGTCACCGTGACCCGCATCGCCCACGGTGTGCCGATGGGCGGTGAACTGGAGTACGTCGATGGCGGCACGCTGGCGCACGCGCTGTCGGGCCGCACCCCGGTCTGAATTCAGATCATGCCAGCAGCGTGTCGATCCTGGCGGCGCAGATGAAATCGTTCTCCGACAGGCCATCGACGGCATGCGTCCACCAGGTGATGGTTGCCTGCTGGTAGCCGAACGCGATCTCCGGATGGTGGTTCTGGGTATGGGCGATCCAGACCACGGCATTGACGAAGGCGGAGGTCTGCCAGTAGTTGTCGAAACGGAAGCTGGCTTCTAGCGCTTTGCCTTCACGAACCAGGCGCCAGCGCTTGTCCAGCTGTTCGCGCAGTTTGGTGGCGGCGGCCAGATCCAGCGGCGGAACGCCACCTTCGCAGGGCACGCAACGCTTCTGGGATAGGTCGGTCATCGATGGCGCTCGGCAAAAACGGGTGGCGATTCTAACCGTGAGGCCATGTCAGCGTCGGTACACAGCCGCACATTGACCGCCTTCGTTTTGTGCCTGCCACGGGTCAGCCCTGATAGCTGCGCGCGGCCAATGCGATATCGGTGGCCATGCTGCGCACGGCCATCACCAGGAAGTTGCTGAGATCCGAGTCTTCGCGGTAGTTCGCGGAGTGCAGATTGGCCACGCGGCCATCCCGCACGAACTGGAATGCGCTGCCCCACTTCTCTTCGTGGTTGCGGTCGTAGACCGCGATCGGCATGCCGCGGTGCTGTTTCAGCAACGAAAAGCAGGGAATATCGGTATAGCCGTCGCCGACGAAGATCATCTGGTCCAGTGGTACGCGGATCTGTTCCGGCGGCAGTTTGCGGTTGACCTCGAACGGCTTGCCGCGATGCTTGGGGCCGATCAGGCCTTTCTGCACGTGAAACAGATAGCGTGTCTTGTCGGTAAAGCTGACGACTCGTTTGGGGAAGGTCGCGGCGCCCTGGTCGTCGTAATGGAATTCCGACGCCCAGATATCGGTGAACTCATGCGCAATGCGGGTATGGCGCAGCACGTCGCCGATGCCGCTGGAGATCACATAGAACTCCAGGTTGGTACTGGAATTCGCATCCTTTGCGGCACGTCGCAGGCGCTCGAACAGGGTTTCGACACCGGCATGCAGCGGTGCGATCCGACCCCACTCGGCAAAGCGCGCGCGGGTCAGCGGATCGATGCGTCCGCTGCGTGCCGCTTCGATCATGCCGTACAGATAGGCGGGCACGGGGTCCCAATCGTCATGCGTGGTCAGCGGCGCGACTTCGTCCTTCCAGAAATGACCGACGTCGCCGATTCCGGCATGGCGCAGATAGCCGCTGGTGGTGTCGGGAGCGAGGGTGTCGTCAAAGTCGAAAACGACGGCGATGGTCTCGTGCATGGGTGCAAGCGTACAGGATTGGACTGAGGCTGGCGGTTGTCGCCGCTCTCTCCGTGCGCGACCATAGTGCCATCACCCATCCTCTGGAAGAAACTGAACCCGTGACCCCGAAGCCGAGCAATCTGATCTGGATCGACCTGGAAATGACGGGCCTGGTCCCGGAGCGCCATCGCATCATCGAGATCGCCACGGTGGTGACCGATCAGGATCTCAATGTACTGGCGGAGGGGCCGGTGTTTGCGGTGCGTCAGCCGGACAGCGAACTGGCGATCATGGATGAATGGAACACCAACCAGCACGGACGCTCGGGGCTGACACAGCGGGTGCGCGACAGCCGCGTCGATGAGTCGGAAGCGCAACGGCGGACGCTGGAGTTCCTGATGCAGTGGGTTCCGGCCGGGCGTTCACCGATGTGCGGCAATTCGATCTGCCAGGACAGACGCTTTCTGGCGCGCTGGATGCCGGATCTGGAACAGTATTTCCATTACCGCAACCTCGATGTCAGCACCCTGAAGGAACTGTGCTCGCGTTGGGCGCCGCATCTGGCGCAGGGCCTGATCAAGCATTCGTCGCATCTGGCGCTCGACGATGTACGTGATTCGATTGCCGAGTTGCGCTACTACCGCGAGCACTTCCTGCGCCTGCCGGAAGGCTGCGGCTAGCTCGGCGGAGATCAATGCATCGGCAGCGCCGCGATCACGCGCGCGCCGCCCAGTGCCGAGCGCTGCAGCGACAGCTTGCCCTCGTATGCCTTGATCACCTCGACCACGGCTGCCAGGCCCAGGCCCTGTCCGGGTTCCTGTGTGTCGGCACGCACACCACGCTCCAGCATCTGTTCGGCATTCTCGGGAAAGCCATCGCCATCATCTTCGATGGTCAGGATGCAGTGCTGGCGGGTGATGCTGGCATTGACCCGTACCTTGCCGCGACCGTACTTGATGGCATTGTCGAGCAGGTTGCCGAGCAGTTCATAGAGGTCGCCCTGATCCGCGCGCAGGCGCAAGGACAGCGGGATGCGATTGTCGAATTCCGGCTTCTTGCTGGCATAGACCTTCATCAGCGCTGCCGTGATCTTGTCACTGAGGGCGCGCAAGGCCACCGGTTCAGTCAGGGTGCGGCTGCCGGCGGCGGCGGCGCGACGCAGCTGATGGTCGACGATGTGCTGCATGCGGCCCAGCTGTTCCTGAAGCTGCTTGCGGTGCTTGGGCATCAGTCCGAACTCGTCGCTCAGACCCCGCAGTACCGCGAGCGGTGTTTTCAAGGAATGCGTCAGATCGCCGAGCGCATTGCGGTAGCGCGTCTGCTGGTTGCGTTCGTTGATGATCATCGTGTTGAGATCGCGGGTCAGCGGCTGCAGTTCGTCGGGATAGATTCCGACGATCTGCGGCTGCTTGCCGGATTCGACGGCATGCAACTCGCGGCCTAGCCGGCCCAGCGGCGACAGCCCCCAGCGCAGCGACACCACCAGCACGATGCTCAGTGCCAGCGCCATGCCGCCCAGCCAGCCCCACAGGATGCGACGGAAGGTCGCCAGCTGGCTGTCGTAGGCGCTTGCATCCTCGAGCACGGTGACGGTGTAACGCCGCGGTTCATCGGTGGCATCGATCCAGCGCAGACCGAAACTGAGCACGAAGGCGGAGGGTTGCTCGAGACGATCGAAATGCCACTCGCCAACCTCGGGCTGTCCTTGCATCGACAGCGGCAGGAAGGCGGCGGAACTCCAGACGGCGCGACCGGTGTCGTCGAACAGCGCCGCATCCAGCCCGGACAGCGGCTGGCGCAAGCGCGGATCCGGTACCGCATCGATCGCGATGGTCAGGGCGCCGTCCGCGGTCGGCGACGCGGCGCCCAGCAGGGAATAGACCAGGCCTTGCAGCTTCTGCTGCTGCGCCTGCCCCAGACTGCTGAGAAACGCGTGCTCCATCGCGATGCCGCCGAGGCCGATGAACAGGGCGAGGACCATCGCCGTGGTCAGCAGCAGGCGGGAGCGCAGGGAGATCATGTGGGGTGTCTAGCGGCGCACGGTTCACCTGAGAACCGGATTGCCCGTGCTAGTTCCTCGGCAGATCCCAGCGATAGCCGGAGCCACGCAGGGTAGTGATCGGGTTGTACTGACTATCCGGGTCCAGCTTGGCGCGCAGCCGACGGATGAACACTTCGATCACGTTGCTGTCGCGCTCCTCGTTTTCGGTATAGAGGTGTTCGGTCAGTTCGCTCTTGGAAATGACCTTGCCAGCGTTCATCAGCAAGTATTCGAGGACACGAAACTCGTAGCTGGTCAGCTCCACCGGCTTGCCATCGGCAATGACGGTCTTCGCGGCCGGATCGACGATGTACGGGCCCGATGCGAGGCTGGCCTGGCTCCAGCCACCAACGCGGCGCAGCAGGGCGCGCACGCGTGCCAGCAACTCCTCGCGATGGAACGGCTTGATCAGGTAATCGTCGGCCCCGGCTTCGAGGCCTTCGACCTTGCTTTGCCAACCGTCACGCGCCGTCAGGATCAGGATCGGATAGCTGCGCCCGGCTTTGCGTACGCGCTTGATGATGTCGAGGCCTGGGGTGCCTGGCAGGCCCAGATCGATGATCGCGATATCCGCCGGATACTCCTCGGCCATATACATGCCCTGGGTGCCGTCGGCGGCGGAGTCCACCGCAAAGCCTTCGTCGGCCAGATACTTGACGACCTGCTGGCGCAGATCGGGATCGTCTTCAATGACCAGTGCGCGCATGGGATCTCTATCGCTCTTGAGTGGACATCAGGGATTGATCTGATAGATACGGACTTCGCCGTTCTTCAGCATCTTGACACGGTAGCCGGCGCCATCCGCATGGACCGACAGCACTCGACCGCCGTGGCGTTTCTGGATCTCGCGTGCGGCGCCATCCGAGGTCAGACGCTTGCGAATCTGCTCCGCTGTCAATGGATCCTGCGCCTCGCTGGCGGAGCTCTGTGTCGGACCGCCGCTGGCGGTCAGATCGTGGACATCGTTGCGCCCATAAGCAGCGGCGGATTGCATGAGCAATCCGCCGGCGAACAGGGCAATGCATGTGGTCGACCGCAGCATGGGTTTACTTTAGTCGTGAGGCCGTCGCGAGTCCACGCTGCGCGGGAGTCGGCGCCCGGAGATCCGGCTGCTGACGAGCGCTGGCGCAAACGCTTGCAGTGCAGGCAACCGTTCGCGCAAGGAGCAAGATCAGCAAGGTCTGGCGGGTGACTGGCTGCGGCGTATTCATGTCTCTCCATGGGACTGACGGATGCCCGTCTGGTCAGTCTTCGGCACAGGCTACGCGCGACTAGCTGAATTGTGACTTAACTTTTTCTTTTCATTGGGATCGTGGGCGGTAAGCGTTTTCCTACTTCTGCGCGGTGGTCGCGAATTTCCGCAAGGTGCTGGGCGTGAAGTGCGCCGGATCCTCGTCCCAGTCGTACTCGATCAGCTTGCGCTCCTCGTTGGTGAGATTGATCGCGACATAGCGCCGCGACTGCAGGTCGTAGTGCACCTGCACGCCGTTGACCACGACCGGCACGTTCGAGAACGCAATCGAATGCGATTCGGCGGTACGCCAGAACTGATCGCGTTCGTCGTAGATATCCTGCAGATGCACGATCCAGGAATCTTCGTCGAGATAGAAGGTGCGCTTCTTGTAGCGATGCGCATAGCCGGCGCGGACCTGCGCTTCGATGACCCAGACGCGATGCAGCTCGTAGCGGGCCAGGTCCTGGTTGATATGGCCCCTGGTGAGGATCTGCCGGTATTTCAGCTTGGGGTCGTAGAGCTTGTAGCTGTTGTACGGGATCAGCACTTCCTTCTTGCCGAGCAGCTTGATCGTGTAGCGATCCAGCGGGCCGTTGAACATGTCGATCTGGTCGTGCGTCATCAGGCCGTCGAACAGCGGATTGTCGTATCCGACCTCTCCGATGCGGCGCGCGCGGCCGACGCTGTTGTTGTAGACCCACACGCCCGTCTGGTTGGCGATGCGGTCGATCGGCACATGCAGCAGATGCGCTTCACCGGCCTTGTTGGGCGGTGAGATCACCTTGGTCAGGGCGTACAGATTCATGCCCTTGAGCGATTCGATGGTGGATTTGACGTTGTTGTAGACGTAGCTCAGTTCGAGATAGTTGCGCTCGACCACGTAGGAGCCATCCGCCATCGTCGCCGCCATGTTGACATGGCCGCGAAAGCCGCGGGTGTTGTAGCGCATGATGTGGTTCCACATCACTTCGGTGCCGTTCTTGGGAATCGGGAACGGATAGCCTTGCGCGGCGCAGCAGAAACCGTAGCCGCTGTCGGTCAGTTCCACGCCGGTGGCGTTGTTGCGTGTCGCGTCATAGAACCACTGCGGATAGGACGCCGAGCGGCGCGTGGGATACACCGGCATGCGGTAGTCGGCGTAGGTCCTGAACAGTGCGCGTTGGCCCTCGGTCAACAGGTCCTGATACTGCGACAGGTTCTGGGCGGTGATCACGTACAGCGGCCGGTCGGCGGCGTACGGGTTCTCGCCCCGCTGCAGATCCTTCTGACGCAAGCCACCGTCCCATTTGGGAATGGTGCCGGCGGCATTGCCGGCGGTTTCGGCCCCGACCGGTGTCAGCTCATCACCGAGCTTGGCGGCTTCCGCTGCCGGCACCTTGGCTGTCGCCACCAGCGGCAGGATCAATCCGAGGCCCAGGAGCAGGGCTGCGGCAGCAGCGGAGCGGATGTCGATCATGGCGCGATGCCTCCTCGTGGGTCGCAGTGCGATATTCCGCAGCCTACGCTGAATTGGATGGCGTGACGGTGCCGGAGTTCACTGCGTCGCGCTGCCGCGGCAGCACTAGCCAGGCCAGCGCCGGCAGCAGCAGGATCGCGCCGATCAGGTTGGTGGTGAACATGAACAGCAGCAGCAAGCCCATGTCGGCCTGGAATTGCAGGCCCGAGAACAGCCAGGTGAAGACGCTGAGGATCAGCGCCGCCGAGGTGAACACGACCGCCTTGCCGGTGTGACTGAGCGCCTCGCAGTAGGCCGCGCGCAGTTTCAGTCCGCGCTCCATGCGGTTGGCGAAGACGCTCCACAGATAGATGCTGTAATCGACGCCGATGCCGACACCGAAGGCCGCGACCGGCAGCGTGGCCGGTTTCATGCCGATGCCGAGGCTGGCCATCAGGCCGTAGGTCAGCAAGGAACACAGCACCAGCGGCGTCAGGATGCAGACGACGCTGGCGACGCTGCGGAACGACAGCCACGCGAACAGGCCCAGGGTCGCGTGGACCCAGACGATCACCAGCAGCTCGCGTGCGCGGATCTCCTCATTGGTTGCCGCCATCACCCCGACATTGCCGGACGCCAGTCGCAGTTCGACACCGCTACCGGCGTTGTCGGCCGCGAAGGCTTTCGTGGCATCGACGATGCGCTCGATCGTCGCAGCACGGTGATCGCGGGTGAAGATCAGTACCGGCATCACGCTGCAATCCGGATTGGCGAGCCCCAGCGACGAAGGTACGGCGGCGGTCAACTGCGCCAGGGCCCCTTCATTGCGCGGCAGCACGTGCCATTTCGGAGCGCCTTCGAACCAGGCCTGACGGACCTGGCGTGCGATCTGCGGCAGCGACAGCACCGACTGCACGCCGTCGATGTTCTGCATGTGCCAGGCATAGCGATCGACCAGCTCCATCCGTTCCGGATGCACGCAGCTGTATTCGCCGCCGACCGCGAGTACCTTCAGCACATCGACGCCGATCGTGAAATGGTTGACCACCGTGCGCGAATCCTGGTTGTAGCGGCTGTCGGGACGCAGTTCGGGCACGCCGACCTGTTCATCGCCCACGGTCAGCTGCGGATACAGGGTGATCGCCCAGATGAAACCGAACAGCGCGACAACCAGCGTCGGCAGTGCATGACGGCGCGTCGCAAATGCCGACAGCGCCCGCCACAGCGGTTCGATGCGACGGCTGCGTGTCTGCTGGCGGCTGCGGAAGGCTTCGAGGTCGGGCAGGCGGATCCATGACAGCACGATCGGCAGCATCATCTTGTTGGTGATGACCACCGCCGCCATGCCCATGGCCGCATTCAGCGCCATCTCGCGCACGATCTCGATCTGGATGAAGGCGAGGGTGGCGAAGCCGATGACGTCGGTCAGGATCGCGACGGTGCCGGGAATGAACAGCTGCCGGAATGTTGCCTGCGACGCCTCCAGTGAATTGCGGCCATTGACGGTGACCTCATGGCTCCAGGCGTTGATGTACTGCACGCCATGCGACACGCCGATCGCCAGAATCAGGAAGGGCACCAGGATCGCGAACGGATCGAGGCCGAAACCGCTCAGGCGCAGCAGGCCCAGCTCCCAGATCACGGCGCACAGGGCCGCCGACAAGGGCAGCAGCGACAATCGCCAGGAGCCGCAGAACAGCCACAGCAGGAGCAGGGTGGCCAACAGCGCGACAGCGAAATAGGCGATCACTTCGCCGCTGGCATCGGTGACATCGCCGACCACCTTGGCAAAGCCGATGATGTGCAGCGAGACACTGGGGTCGTAATCGGGGTTGTCCTGTTCGACCAGTTCCAGATCGGCGCGTGCGACGCGTCGCAGCGGCTGGTCGGCCCGTGTGCGATCGGCGTCGATGCGCATGAAGCCCGGTGCCCAGCGCGGCGGTTGGTACTGGGTGGCGATCACGGTCCCGGCGGGTACCTCAGGCGTTGCCGCGCGCGACAGCCAGAGCCAGCATCGAGGGCTCTGATAGCGACCGCGAATCTTTTCGAGTTCAGCGGCCGCCCAGCGGTAGTCGAGTGCTTCGTTGCTGGCGGGATCGCGCTCCAGCAGTTCCGCGACCACCAACGCCCCGCGCTGATCCTCGGCCACCAGCCGCCCGATGATTCCGGCCTTGGCGACATTGGCGCGCACCTGCGCCAGCATTTCCGGTGTCGGCCGGTAATTGCGCGGCACCACGTCACCGGTTTCGAAACCGCTCTCGACGATCTCGATGTAACGCACCCCGGGCGTGAACAGCGAGGTGACGCGCGAGCGGTCGACACCGGGCAGGAAGAATACATCGTCGGTGACGCGTTTCAGCGTTTCCAGGTAGCGCGCATCGTAGATGTCGCCGGATTCGCGCATCACCGCGATGCTGATCAGGTTGGCGCCGCCGAAGGCTTGCTGGTATTGCGTGAAGACCTGCATGTACGGATGCTGCAGCGGAATCTGCTTTTCGAATCCGGCATCGGGTTGCAGGCGCAGGGCCAGCACCACCATCCACGCGGTGAACGCGATCAGGATGCCGAAGGTCAGCCAGCGACGTCCGTAGACGATCGGTGTGACCAGTCGCAGTATCTGCTGGGCCGCAGGCCCCATGGCTTGCCTCCGTCCTGACGGGAACCCGCCGTTGGCACGGCGGAGACGGGCATTGTGTTGTCGGTCGCGGTCAGCGACAAGCGGATGACACGGATTGGCTAGGGACTGCTGTCGTTCGCGCGGGCGGTGGCGTCGGCTGCCGTCTGCACCGCAACCCCGGGCGTGAGTTGCTGCAAGCCGCTGGTGATCACCACCGCGCCGGCGTCCAGACCGGACACGATTTCGACACGCCCCGGAATGCGCTGCCCCAGACGCACTTCACGCAACTGTGCCTTGCCGTCCTCGACCACGTAGACGAACTGCTGACTGCCGCGTGGCGTCACCGCCTGCTCCGGCACCATCAGTGCCGACGGGTTCTGTGCCGTTTGCAGCTTGATCCGCGCGAACAGCCCGGGACGCAGCTTGCCGTCCGGATTCGGCAGGCGCGCGCGCAATCCGATCGAGCGGGTGTCATCGGCCACGCGTGGCTCGATCGCATACAGCTCACCGGTGAACACTTCACCGGGAAAGGCATCGAGTTCGAGCTGCAGCGGCTGCCCGACCCGCAATTGCGACAGCGCGGCCTCGGGCAGGCGGAAGTCCGCTTTCAGCAGGCTCATCGCTTCGAGATTGACCAGGCTCTGGCCCGCGCTGACGTAGTCGCCGGGGCTGACCATGCGCAGACCGGCGACACCGGCGAACGGTGCCGTGATCCGGGTCTTGCCGAGGCGTGCCTGCGCCAGGGCCAGCGCGGCCCGTGCCACCTCTCGATTGGCCGCAGCGGTGTCGCGGTCCGATTGCGAGATCAGCGAACGGCCGAACAGTTCCTGCGCGCGCTCGTCGTTGCGCTGTGCCAGTTTCGAATTGGCCTGTGCCTGCGACAGCTCGGCCTGGTTCACGGCGCTGTCGAGTTCGAACAGCAACTGTCCGGCAGCCACCTTCGCGCCTTCGCGGAAATTGATGCGTTCGATACGACCGGCCACTTCCGAGCGCAGCGTGACCGATTCGTCGGAACGCAGGCTGCCGACCCCGGTGAGTTCCTGATTCAGGGTTTCGCCACGAATCACCACGACCTCGACCGGGACAGCGGTAACGGCGGTAACGGCGGTAACGGCCGCAGCCTTGCTGGCGATCGGTGAGGATTCGCTGCAAGCCACCAGGCCGGCGGCAATCGACAGCAGAATGCAGCGCTGTGTCCAGGGAGTCATGAATACTCGAGTCGGTGAGGGTCGTGGCGCGGTGGCCGCGGGGTAGACCACGGGGGCGGGCATCGGTTCAGAGACTGCGGGCCAGCGCGAGGGCCTCATCCGATTTCGCATACGCGCGGAACAAGGTCCGCGCCAGCATGCCGAGGATCCCCTGGACTTCTTCCTGTTCCATATGGCGCAGCGGCAGTACGCAGGCTTCGACCAGTGCAATCAAGCCGCCGGCCATCTGATCGAGATCGTTGTCGTCGCCGAAATCGACCATGCCCTGATCCTTGCCGCGTTGCAGCGCATCGCGCAGCGCGGCGACGGCACCGGCTTCGAACTCGCGCTGCGCTTCGATCAGATTGCTGGTCTCGGGACTCGAGGGGATCAGCCAGTAGCCGGCCAGTCCTTTCTCCACCCGCGGGTCCTGCAGCAATTGGCGCAGGCCGCTGAACACCATCAGTATTGCCTTGACCGGATTGGCTTCCTTGCGCATCGGGCCGAAGATGTAATGCTCGAAAATCTGATGCAGGCGCTTCAGACAGTCGAGATACAGCTCCTCCTTGCCCTGGAAATGCCAGTACAACGCGCCCTTGGACAGTTTGGCGGCCTTGGCGATATCGCCGATCGATACACCTTCGTAGCCATAGCGACCGAACAGTCCGAAGGCCTGTTCCTCGAGGGTCTTCAGCGTGTCGATTTTTGCGCGGGCAGGCTTGCGTGACATGGGCTTGGCTAAGTGGATCTGCCGGGAATTTTGAACGATTGCGCTATTCTTTGCCGAATATGACCTTCGTTGACGCCGATTCACTTTTCCCCTGGTCACGGTGGCGGGTTCCGGCTCCCTGCCTGCGTGCTCGGCCGTCGCCTCGGAGATCGGAGGCTGCGCATGGGTAATCTGGCGCGCTGGGCGGAAATCTTCCGCGAACTGGGCCTGAACCCCGATCCCGCAGTCCATGCCGAACTGCGCCGCCGTCACAGCGAACCCTCGCGGGCGTATCACACGCTGCATCACGTTGCGGAATGCCTGCGGATTTTCACGACGCAGCAGGCCCAGGTGCAGCGACCACAGGAACTGGAACTGGCGATCTGGTTCCATGATGCGATTCTCGATGTGCGTCGCAGCGACAACGAACTGCGCAGCGCCGAGTGGGCGCGCCGTGCCTTGCATCGCGCAGGGGCGGATGCCGCGCTGGCGCAGCGGGTACACGATCTGGTCGTTGCCACCGCGCCGCATGCCGAGGTCGCAGCCGGTGATGCCTGTGTGCTGGTGGATATCGATCTGGCGATCTACGGTGCAAGACCCTCACGCTATGACGAATACGAGCGACAGCTGCGACAGGAACACCGTCATGTTCCGCAATCGCTCTATCGTGCGGTGCGGCGCAAGACCCTGAGCGACCTGCTGGCGGCGCCGCAGCTGTATCTCACTGCGGGCTTCCGCGAGCAGTACCAGAGCCAGGCGCAGGTGAATATCCAGCGCAGCCTGCGTCAGCTCGGTGGCAGCGGCTTGCCGGCACGCGGCCCCGATCGCTGAATGGCACGTCGTGATGAGGGTGTGTTCAGTGCGCGTGCGGCTCGTCAGCCTGTTGGCCCAGCGCTTCCAGTTCCCTGGCGTGACGACCGGGAGAGCTGGTGCCGCGGCACATCAGGTTGTAGAAGGCCGGCACGATGAACAGGGTCAACAGCGTCGAGCAGGCGACACCGAAGAAGATCACGATGCCGACGATGCGCCGCGCTTCATAACCGGCGCCATCGGAAAAGATCAGCGGAATCGCGCCGGCAATGGTTGCGATCGAGGTCATCAGGATCGGCCGCAGGCGCACGCTGGCGGCATCGCGCAAGGCGTCCATGAACGGTGCGCCTTGATCGCGACGCTGGTTCGCGAACTCGACGATCAGGATGCCGTTCTTGGCCGCCAGGCCGACCAGCATCACGAGCCCGATCTGCGAATAAACGTTCAGGGTCATGCCCAGTGCCCACAGCGCGGCCAATGCACCGAACACCGCCAGCGGTACCGTGGTCAGGATAACCAGCGGATGGATGAAGCTTTCGAACTGCGCCGACAGCACCAGATAGACGATGACCAGTGCCATCGCAAACGTTAGGTACAGCGCGGCACTGGACTCCTTGTACTCGCGTGATTCGCCGCGATAGCTGATGCGCGCCTTGTTCGCGGTTTCCTCGCGGATGACGTTTTCGAGATAGTCGAGGCCGGCGCCGAGGGTGTAGCCGGGGGCGAGGCTGGCGGTCAGCGTGATCGAACGCAGGCGGTCGACGCGGTTGAAGGTCGCGGCACTGGCTTTCTCGTGGTAGCTGACCAGATTCGACAGCGGAATCAGCTGGCCGCTGTCGCTGCGCACATAGACCTGCTCCAGGGCCGACGGATCGCGACGGTCCTGCTCGGGTGCCTGCAGGATCACGTCGTATTCCTCGCCGCGATCCTGGTAGCGGGTGACACGGCGCTCGCCGAAGAAGGTTTCGATCGACTGCGCGATGTTGAGCACCGAAACCCCGAGATCGGCGGCGCGGCCGACGTCGATGTTCAGTTCGATCTGCGGTTTGGTTTCGCGATAGTCGGAATCCAGGCGCAGCAGCCTGGGGTTCTCGCGCGCAACCCGTGCGATTACCGCATCGCGCCAGCCGGCAAGCTCTTCGTAACTCGAACCGCCGATTGCGATCTGCACCGGTTGCCCGGCGCGCGCGCCGAACCCGGAGCGCTGGGTGACGATGATGCGTGCACCGCTGATGCGGTCGAATTCGCGTCCGACTTCTTCGCCGATCTGCTGTGAACTGCGGCTGCGTTCTGTCCAGGGCGTCAGCGTTGCCGCGACGGTGCCCGAGTTGACCTGATCGCCGCCGCCGAAGCCGGGCATGCGCAGCAGCACGCGCGCGATCTCGCCGTCGCCGAGGCGATCGATCAGCGGTTGCTCGGCCTGTCGCGCGACCTGTTCGGTATAACTCAGGCTCGAGCCTTCGGGCGCCAGGATATTGACCTGGAACTGGCCGCGATCCTCGGATGGAGTGAACTCCTTGGGGGTTGCGACGAACAGGATCGCGGTCAAGGCGAACATCGACAGCAGGATGATCACCGCCAGCAGGCGTTGACGACTGATCGCTTCCAGCCAGTGACCGTAGCCGAGCGTGATCCGGTCGAGGATGCGATCCACGGTCTGGAAGAAACGGCCGCGCGACTGATGCGCCCGCAGCATCCACACCGACAGCACAGGCGACAGGGTCAGCGCGACCACGCCCGAGCAACCGACCGCTGCCGCCAGCGCCAATGCGAATTCCCGGAACAGCCGGCCGATGTTGCCGTCGAGGAAGGCCAGCGGCGTGAATACCGCCATCAGCACGGCGGTGGTCGCGACGATGGCCATCGCCACTTCACGCGCACCGCGGAACGCGGCGAGCAGCGGCGGCTCGCCCAGCTCCAGGCGACGATGGATGTTCTCCACCACCACGATCGCGTCATCGACCACCAGGCCGATCGCCAGTACCAGTGCCAGCAACGTCAGGATGTTGATCGAGAAGCCGAAGGCCTGCAGGAAAATGAACGAAGCGATCAGCGAGATCGGTACCGTGACCGCCGGGATCAGCGTGGCGCGCACGCTGCCGAGGAACAGATAGATCACCAGGATCACGAACAGCGCGGCATAGACCAGCGTCAGCTGCACTTCATGCAATGCGGTCTCGATGAACTCCGAGGAGTCGTAATTGACCTCGAGCTTCATGCCTTCCGGGAGATCGTCGGCAAGGCTGGCGGCCAGTGCCTTCGCGCCTTGCGCAACCGCCAGGGTGTTGGCGTTGGAGGTCTTGATGATGCCGACCCCGAGAGTCTCGTGGCCGTTGGCGCGGAACAGTACGCGCGGGTTCTGCGGTCCGATTTCGACCTTGGCGACATCGCGGATACGCACTGGATATCCGTCGGCGCCGCGACTGACGACCATGTCGGCGAAATCGTCCGCAGTGGCGAACGGGCGCACGGTGCGCAGCGTGAACTCGCGGTCGCTGGATTCGATGCGCCCGGCCGGACGTTCGACGTTCTGCTGCGACAGCGCCTGCTCGACGTCCTGTGCGGTCAGGCCGCGTGCAGCCAGACGGGCACGGTCCAGCCAGATGCGCATCGAATAGCGTTTGTCGCCGCCGAGGAACACCCGTGACACGCCGTCGATGGTTGCGAAACGATCGACCACATAGCGCTCGGCATAGTCGGTCAGTTGCAGGCCGCTCAGGCGATCGCTGGACAGCACGAAGTACATGATCGGCGAAGCGTCCGCATCGGCCTTGGTCACTTCCGGCGGATCGGCCTGATCGGGCAGGTTGTCGAGGACCCGCGAGACCCGGTCGCGGACGTCGTTGGCGGCGTCATCGATATTGCGCGACAACAGGAACTCGATCGAGATGTTGGAGCGACCGTCGCGAGACGACGAGGTGATGGTCTTGATGCCTTCGATGCCGGCGATCTGGTCCTCGATGATCTGCGTCACCTGGGTTTCGATCACGGCCGCCGATGCACCGACGTAGCTGGTGCTGACCGACACGATGGGTGGGTCGATGTCCGGATACTCGCGCACGGTGATTGTGCTGAGCGCCACCACGCCGAAGACCACCAGCAGCAGATTGATGACGGTCGCGAAGACCGGTCGTTTCACGGAGATGTCAGAAAGCCACACGGCGATATCGGGTCCGGTTCTGCGATGAGTGCGGGCATGCTCGCGGGCGGTCCCGGCGCGCGGCAAGTGATAGAGCCGGGCAGGGGGAACAAGTTCCGTGGCGACGGTCGCAAGAGACGCGACGGTCGCAGCAGGAATCGTTGCCGGCGGTGCCGATCATGCAGTGCAGCGGCGGTGTGCGCCAGCGCAGAAGTTCATTGCTGCGGGGATGGGGCGTTCGCAAGCAGTTGCCGATTCATTTCTCCGCGCTGGCGGGCCAGTGCTTCGATCTGTTCGCGAATGTCGGGGTAACGGCGCAGGAACTCGCGGAAATCGCGTTGGCTCAGCGTCACGAACTTGCTGTAGTCGAGCGCGGTGACATCGGCCGAACGGCGCTGATCGCCAAGCAGGGCCATCTCGCCGAAGAATTCGCCGGGGCGCAGTTTGATCCGTTTGCGGCCGATGGCGACTTCGACCTGGCCCGACGAAATGAAATAGACCGCATCGGCATCCTCCCCGGCACGGATGATGCGCTCGCCCGGCTGCGCTGCCTGATGCTGGAAATGCAGTACCAGGACCTCGCGCTGTTCCGGAGACAGTGCCGAGAACAGTGGAAAACGCTCCGCCAGCTCCTGCGGCGAAAAGCTCCGGTGTGCGGCCGCACGCTGTTCGGCGGCGATGCGAGCGTGTTCCAGTTCGTCGCAGAGTCGTGAAAACTGCGGCCCGCGGCCGGACTCGACGCGCTGCCATCCGGGGTTGCGACGTATGCCCCGGGCCAGTCGCTCGGCGCTGCTGAACACCAGCGGATTGACCGTGATCGACAGCAGTGCGCCCGCGAGGATCAGACTGAGCCCCTCCGGTGGCAGCAGCTGATAACTGATGCCGATGCCGGCGAGGATGAACGAGAATTCGCCGATCTGCGCCAATGCCGCCGAGACGATGATCGCCGTGCTCAGCGGGTAACCGAGGCCGAGCACCACAGTCAGCGCCACCAGGGATTTCCCGACCAGGATCAGCAGCAGGACCGATGCGACCATCAGTGGCTCGCGCACGATGATTGACGGGTCGAACAGCATGCCGACCGAGACGAAGAACAGCACGGCGAATGCATCCTGTAGCGGCAGCGAATTGGCGGCGGCCTTGTGACTGAGATCGGATTCATTGAGCACCATGCCGGCAAAGAACGCACCGAGCGCGAACGACACGCCGAACAGCGTGGCGGAACCGAAAGCGATCCCGAGTGCGATTGACAGCACCGACAGGGTGAACAGTTCGCGCGAGCCGGTGCGCGCGACCTGGCGCAGCAGCCATGGCAAGACCCGCGGTCCGATCATCAGCACGATCGCGCCAAAGGCGGTGACCTTGGCCAGGGTGATCAGCAACGTCAGCCATAACGGCTGCGCGAGTGGAGCATGGTCGCCCGCCGCGACCTGGCCACCGAGCAGGGTCGCGAACGCCGGCAGCAGCACCAGCGTCAGGACCATCGCCAGATCCTCGACGATCAACCAGCCGACCGCGATGCGGCCATTCGGCGTGGCAACGGCGTTGCGTTCTTCCAGCGCCTTGAGCAGGACCACGGTGCTGGCCACCGAGAGACTCAAGCCCAGCACCAGTCCGGCGCCGAGGCTCCAGCCCCAGAGCATCGACATGGCGGTGCCGATGGCGGTGGCAACCAGGATCTGGATCACTGCGCCGGGGATGGCGATGCGGCGGACGGCCATCAGGTCGGCCAATGAAAAATGCAGGCCCACCCCGAACATCAGCAGGATCACGCCGATCTCGGCGAGTTGTGCGGCCATGCCGCTGTCGGCCACGAACCCCGGGGTATACGGACCGACCGCGACCCCGGCGAGCAGGTAGCCCACCAGGGGTGGCAGGCGCAGGCGGTTGGCGATGAATCCGAAGATGAAGGCCAGGACGAACCCGACCGCGATGGTAGCGATCAGCGTCACGTCATGCGGCATGAGTGCCCCCTCCGGTTGGTGCAGTCACCGGGGCGGCTACGCAATGCGGGCGGGCCGGATCGCGGGTCCCAGCGTTTTATTGATAGTAGAGCAGCCGTGGGCCCGGTGTCTGCCGAGACGGCGTGGATGCCTCAGTCCGCCAGTGGCGTGAAGCGGCCATCCTCCATTTCCACCTGGGGTCGCACCCACAGGTGGCCATCGGCCGCGCGATAGACATAGGCGGGAACCGCGCCGAGCTCGATGCGGCACAGATCCGGGGTGATTTCCACCGTATACAGTCCGCCCTTGCGGTGCCGCAGCCGGGTGCCGACGGCAAATTTCGGGGATTCAGGTGCCACCGTGTCGATCCTTGTGCTGCTGCCGTGCTTCGTCGTGCAGCAATGCCGCCTGCAACTCGGGCGTGATGGCGACGGGGGCGCCGCTGCCGAAGACGACTGCCTCGAACGGCGTGTCGGTGCGGGCCTGTTGACGGTGATAGCAGAGCAGTTGCCCCTGCCACTGGATCACCCCGAGCGGCGACTTCGGCGCGGTGCTCAGAACGTCGGTGCTCATGTCCTGCAGCGTACCGGCTGGCGTGTGATTTGGCGATCAGTGACGGCTAACCGGTGATCGCCGAGCACCGGCGAGTTTGCGCAAATGCGTTGCGGCGTGACGGAAATTGCTGCGGATTTTCACAAACCTTAACTGGAGTGTGGTCAAGGATTTGCGCGAAAAAGATAGTGCGGCGCGAAGGACGGCCGATTCTGCGATGCGCGGGGTGCAGGTTAGTATTCGAGCATGACGTCGTTGATCCTTATTGTGTTTTTACCGTTTCTTGGCAGCCTTTGCGCTGCTTTTTTGCCGTCCAATGCCCGCAATGCCGAAGCCTGGTTGGCAGCGGCGGTCGCGCTGACCTGTACGGTTCTGCTGGTCGATCTGTATCCGCAGGTGGTGGCCGAAGGCGTGGTCCGCGCGGTGCTGCCCTGGCAGCCCGAGCTGGGTCTGAACTTTTATCTGCGGATGGACGGCTACGCCTGGCTGTTTGCCGCGCTGGTGTCCGGCATGGGCTTTCTGGTGGTGTTGTACGCCCGCTATTACATGTCGCCGGAAGATCCGGTCCCGCGTTTCTTTTCGTTCCTGCTGGCGTTCATGGGCGCGATGCTCGGTATCGTGCTGTCGGGCAACCTGATTCAGATCGCCTTGTTCTGGGAGCTGACCAGCCTCGCGTCATTCATGCTGATCGCGTACTGGCAGCATCGTGTCGATGCGCGGCGTGGCGCGCGGATGGCGCTGATCGTGACCGTCACCGGCGGCCTCTGTCTGCTTGCCGGCATGCTGTTGCTGGGGCAGATGGCCGGCGGCTATGACCTCGATGTGGTGCTGGCAGCGGGTGAGCAGATCCGCGCGCACGCCTGGTATCCGCTGATGCTGGTGCTGGTGATCCTCGGCGCGTTGACCAAGAGCGCGCAGTTCCCGTTCCATTTCTGGCTGCCGCATGCGATGGCGGCACCGACGCCGGTTTCGGCCTATCTGCATTCGGCCACGATGGTCAAAGCCGGCGTGTTCCTGCTGGCGCGGCTATGGCCGGTGCTGGCCGGTACCGACCTCTGGTTCTGGATCGTCGGTGGTGCCGGTCTGTGTTCGCTGGTGCTAGGCGCATATGCGGCGCTGTTCCAGAACGACATGAAGAGTGTGCTGGCCTACTCGACCATCAGTCATCTGGGCCTGATCACGTTGCTGCTGGGCATGAACAGTCCGTTGGCACTGGTCGCGGCACTGTTTCACATCGTCAATCACGCCACCTTCAAGGCTTCGCTGTTCATGGCGGCGGGGATCGTCGATCACGAGACTGGCACCCGGGACATCACCCGTCTCAGCGGGCTGTGGCGGGCGATGCCGATCACCGCGACGCTGGCGCTGGTTGCTGCGGCGTCGATGGCGGGCGTGCCCCTGCTGAACGGATTCATCTCCAAGGAAATGTTCTTTGCGGAGACCGTCTTTCTGGGACGCGGTGACGTGGCGCGGGTCGCGCTGCCGGCGGCGGCGGTGATCGCGGGCATGTTCAGTGTTGCCTACTCCCTGCGGCTGATTCACCAGGTGTTCTTCGGGCCGCCGGCGCTGGATTTGCCGTTGAAGCCGCATGAGCCGCCGCTGTGGATGCTGCTGCCCAGTGCGCTGCTGGTGTTGGCCTGCCTGCTGGTCGGCATCCTCCCGGCCCTGACCCTGGGGCCGGTTCTGGCCACTGCTGCCGGTTCGATCCTTGGCGGCAACATGCCGAGCTACAGCCTCGCGGTGTGGCATGGCTTGAATCTGCCGTTGGTGATGAGCTTCCTGGCGCTGGCAGGCGGTGTCACGGTGTATCTGTTGTGGCAATGGCACCGTCGCCGCAACCCCGAGCATGAGCCGTGGATTTTCCAGTTCGACGGTCGTCGCGCATTCGATTATCTGCTGACCGCCAGCATGTCGGTGTCCAACCGCCTGCTGACGATCGTCGCGTCGCGCAGCCTGCAACGGCAGCTGCTGCTGTTGCTGCTGGTGATCTTCGTGCTGGTGGTGGTCCTGTTGCGCGACACGCCGCTCACCTGGGGGACGGATGCGCTGACGCCGCTGCATCCGGCGTTTGCCTTGATGTGGCTGATCGGCGCGATCTGTGCGATTGGTGCTGCGCGCCAGGCCAAGTACCACCGTCTGGCGGCGCTGGCACTGGCGGGCGGTGCCGGCATGGTGACCTGTCTGACCTTCGTCTGGTTCTCGGCGCCGGATCTGGCGTTGACGCAGCTGTCGGTAGAAGTGGTCACCGTGGTATTGCTGCTGCTGGGCCTGCGCTGGCTGCCGCGGCGAATCGAGACGCAGGACTACGATCAGCGTGTCACGCCGCGCGCCCGCGCGCGGCGTGCGCGTGACCTGGTGATCGCCGTGGCCGCCGGCAGCGGCCTGGCGGCGATTGCCTATGCGGTGCTGACGCGACCGGCAGTGGACGGGATCGGCTCGTTCTTCCTGGAGCAGGCGCTGCCTCAGGGGGGCGGTGCCAACGTCGTCAATGTGATCCTGGTCGATTTTCGCGGTTTCGATACCCTGGGCGAGATCACGGTCCTGGGCGTCGTGGCCTTGACCGTCTATGCCCTGCTGCGGCGCTTCCGCCCGGCGCCCGAGAGCATGGAAGCTCCGCGCCAGCAGCGGGAGCAGGGACCGGCGGTGGCACCGAATCCGGAAGCCTTGCTGCCCAGCGGCTATCTGATGGTACCGGCGACGATCGTGCGTCTGCTGTTGCCGGTGGCCGTGCTGATCTCGCTGTACCTGCTGCTGCGCGGCCACAACATGCCGGGTGGCGGTTTCGTCGGCGGGCTGGTGATGGCGACCGCCGTGATCCTGCAATACATGGTCGGCGGCGTGGTCTGGGTGGAAAAGCACACGCGCATCAATCCGCCGTACTGGATTTCGCTGGGTCTGATCAGCGCCGGCGTGGCAGGCATCAGTGCCTGGCTGGTGGCGGAACCGTTCCTGTCGGCGCTGGCCTGGCACGGCAGTGTGCCGCTGCTCGGCGAGATCCATCTGTCGAGCGTGCTGCTGTTCGATCTGGGGGTGTACATGCTGGTGGTAGGGGCGGTTGTGCTGATGCTGGTCGCCCTGGCGCACCAATCCCTGCGCAGTCATCAGCATCGCAAACCGGCAACGCTTGAGCCGGATCTGCCGCTGTCCGCTGCACCGTTGCCGCAGGGAGCACCGCGATGGAACTGATCTATGCACTGGCGATCGGCATTCTGGCGGGGTCCGGCGTCTGGCTGTTGCTGCGCCCGCGCACGTTCCAGGTGATCGTCGGGCTGTCGCTGCTTTCCTATGCGGTAAACCTGTTCATCTTCGGCATGGGGCGCCTGTCGGTGGCCAGCGCGCCGGTGATCAATGCGATCAAGGGGGTGGATGCGTCGCAGTACACCGATCCGGTACCGCAGGCGCTGGTGCTCACGGCAATCGTCATCGGCTTCGCCACCACCGCGCTGTTCCTGGTGGTGCTGCTGGCGGCGCGCGGCCTGACCGGTACCGATCACGTCGATGGCCGGGAGACGGATTCGTGATCGCCGCGCTGTTGCCGCAGCTGCCGGTCCTGCCGGTGGTGATCCCGCTGATCGGCGGGGCCAGCATCCTGTTGCTGAACGAAACCCGGCGCGCGGCGCGAGCCAGCGTCTCGCTGGTGACGATGGTGCTGCAGTGGCTGGCGGCGCTGGCCTTGCTGGCGCTGGCCAGCGGCTACTGGTCGCTGTGGCCCGAAGGCATCGCCGTCTACGCCGCGGGCGGCTGGGCGGCGCCGTTCGGCATCGTGCTGGTGGTCGATCGGTTGTCGGCACTGATGCTGTTGCTCAACGCGACGCTGGCCCTGGCGGCGCTGGTGTATGCGCGTGCCCGCTGGGATCGCAGCGGTGTGCATTTCCATCCGCTGTTCCAGTTCCTGTTGATGGGCCTCAACGGTGCGTTCCTGACCGGAGACGTGTTCAACCTGTTCGTGTTTTTCGAGGTGCTGCTGGCGGCGTCCTATGGTCTGGTGCTGCACGGCTCTGGCGCTGCGCGCGTCAAGGCAGGGCTGCACTACATCGTCGTCAATCTGGCGGCGTCGCTGCTGTTCCTGATCGGTGCAGCACTGATCTACGGCGTCACCGGCACGCTGAACATGGCCGATCTGGCACAGCGGGTGCCGACTCTGGCGACAGACGACCGGCTGCTGTTCGAAATCGGCGCGGCGATTCTCGGCGTGGTGTTCCTGGTCAAGGCCGGCGCCTGGCCGCTGAATTTCTGGCTGGCACCAGCCTACAGCGCGGCCGCGGCACCGGTCGCGGCAATGTTTTCGATGATGACCAAGGTGGGCTTCTACGCCTTGCTGCGCATCGGTTCACTGCTGGCGCCGGACGCATTGACGCCGTTCACCGGCGACACGCTGTTCTACGGCGGCATTGCGACCCTCGTCTTCGGCATCCTCGGCATTCTGGCCGCTCAGGAACTGGAGCGTGTGGCCGCCTTCTGCATCGTGGTGTCTGCCGGCATCCTGCTGGCGTCGCTGGGCCTCGGTGGCACGGCGCTGACCGGGCCGCTGCTGTTCTACATGCTGAGCACGGTACTGGCGACCGGCGCGTTCTTCCTGCTGATCGGCATGATCGACCGTCGCCAGGCCTACGGTGCCGAAGTGCTGGCGGTGACCTATGAAGCCTTCGGGTTCGAAGACCCCAAGGACCCCAACGAGCCGGATGAGGTGATCGGCATCGCGATCCCCGGGGCGGTGGCCTTTCTGGGCATGTC
>JBEBWZ010000004.1:0-55723 GCA_040391865.1 Solimonas flava | reverse complement strand
AACGCGACTTCAGCACCGCGCCGTTCTCCAGCTGCACCTGCACCAGGCCGTCTTCGCCGGCCGGCACCAGCGCACTGGCGCGCTGCAGGTTCATGATGTCCACGTCGTACTCGCGCACATGCTGCTCCAGCGCCGTGGCCAGCTTCGGGCCTTCGGTTTCCTTCACCGAGATGAAGTTCTCGATCGCCATGGTGTCCAGCACCTGGCCACCGAAGCGCTCGGCAGCGATGCCGGTACGGATGCCCTTGCGCGCGGCATAGATCGCCGCTGCGGCGCCAGCCGGGCCACCACCGACCACCAGTACGTCGAAAGCATCCTTGGCGGCGATCTTCTCGGCATCGCGCTTGCTGGCATTGGTGTCCAGCTTGGCCACGATCTGCTCCAGGGTCATGCGGCCCTGGTCGAACACTTCACCGTTGAGGTACACGGTCGGCACCGACATGATCTCGCGCTTCTCGACTTCGTCCTGGAACAGCGCACCATCGATGGCCACGTGCTGGATGCGTGGGTTGAGTACCGCGGCCAGGTTCAGCGCCTGCACCACGTCCGGGCAGTTCTGGCAGGACAGCGAGAAGTAGGTCTCGAAGGTGTAATCGCCATCGAGATTCCGGATCTGCTCGATCACGTCCTGTCCCAGCTTCGACGGATGGCCGCCGACCTGCAGCAGCGCCAGCACCAGCGAGGTGAACTCGTGGCCCAGCGGAATGCCGGCAAAGCGCAACGAGATGTCCTGACCCGGCGTGCTCAGCGTGAACGACGGTGCACGCTCGCCATCGCCGCGACGCTCGCTCAGGCTGATCTTGTCCGACAGCTGCACCAGATCATTGAGCAAGCCCAACATTTCCTGCGATTTCTCGCCATCGTCCACGCTGGCGACGATCTCGATCGGCCGCACGACGCGCTCGAGATAGGCCTTCAACTGGGTTCTGAGATCGTTATCCAACATGGATCACTCCTTGATTTCGTGGTTCAAACATACGGATTCCGGGCAAAAAAATCCCCGGCCGGCCGATGGGCTCGGACGGGGACCTTTGACCGTTTGCAGCTGTGGCGGCCGGCCCCGGGGACCGGCCGCAAGCAGCGGCGTTTAGATCTTGCCAACCAGGTCCAGGGACGGAGCGATGGTCTTCTCGCCTTCCTTCCACTTGGCCGGGCAAACCTGCCCCGGATTGGCGGCGGTGTACTGGGCAGCCTTCAGCTTGCGCAGGGTTTCGGTCACGTCGCGGGCGATCTCGTTGGAGTGGATCTCCAGCGTCTTGATCACGCCTTCCGGGTTGATGATGAAGGTGCCGCGCAGCGCCAAGCCTTCCTCGTCGATATGCACGCCGAACGCGCGGGTCAGCTGATGGGTCGGATCGCCAACCAGCGGGAACTTGGCCTGGCCGACGGCCGGCGAGGTTTCATGCCACACCTTGTGCGAGAAATGCGTGTCGGTGGTGACGATGTAGACCTCGGCATTGGCCTTCTGGAACTCGGCGTAGTTCTTCGCAGCGTCTTCGACTTCGGTCGGGCAGTTGAAGGTGAACGCGGCCGGCATGAAGATCAGGACCGACCACTTGCCCTTCAGGCTGGCGTCGGAGACTTCAATGAACTTGCCGTTGTGGAACGCCTGGGTCTTGAACGGCTGAACGGTGGTATTGATCAGAGACATTGCTTGAATCCTTTTTCTGATGGGTGGACGGCTTGAATGAGGCGCTATCGTAAGACAGCGAAATCAATAAAGGAAATTGATTGTTAGTATGAGATCGATTGTTTTTTGACATCGTCATGATCTTCACACCCAGGCATCCCATATGGGGATGCCCTTTGGGAAATCAAGTAAAAACAATAGGCAAGCCGACACATCTAATGTGCCGTGAGGGAGCGGTTCATGCTCGGGTGTGGCTACCGGCCTGTTTCCGATTGCCGGCAGCCACGACCAGCATCAGCGCCGCCTCAGGGCGCCGTCAGGGCTTCCAGCGACGCCTCGACATTCTCGGCAAGGCGCCGCTGCTGATCAGCATCTTCAGCCAGTAGCGTCATGTCGATGTCGTCGAACCAGGATTCATAGTGCGTGGTCACGGTGACCCGCAGGTGACGGTTGGCATGATCGAGCGTCACCGGAGCAAATGGCAGCGACACGGTCCGTGCCGGCCCCTGGAATCTGGCCTGTATACAAAGATGCTCGGTCTCCGCCGCCGCTTCCTCGTCCGTCATCCCCACCGTCGTCGTGTAATAGCACGGCGCGACATTGACCGAAGTGCCGCTCATGTCGGTATCGAGGCCGTCGCCGTGCTTGGGCGTGACCGCTGCCATGCCCGGCTGCAGCGCCACCACCAGACCGCAATAGCGCCCCGGGCCCGCCAGCAAGGAGCCCAGATCGAACTCGGTGCCATCCTCGGCCACGACATTGATGGCGCCTGCCGGTGCTTCACCGCCATGACCGGCATGGGCATGGGCCTTGCCGACCAGCAGTCCTCCGAGCGTGTCCAGCAAGCCAGACACCGAAACGCCACAGGACTGCAGTTCCACCGGCATCAGGTTCAGCAGCCCCAGCTGCAGATCGATCTTCATGCCGTCACCGCGACGGAAGGTTTTGAACGACGGCGCCGTGTGCTTCGGCGTCGCCGCCCCGTCCGTGAAGGCATGTTCATGCGCGTGCGGCGGCGTGGTGCCCTGGGCCACGGCCACCACCTGCGCGTGAATTCCCTCTTCACTGGAACCGGAAGGCGAACAGGCCGACAGGCCGGCAACCACCAGCGCCACGGCGCCGGCACACAACAGAGACGAAATATTCATCGGTATTCTCGAATAGGGGTTCAGAAGTCGTAAGCCACGCCGATGCGGTAGCTCGGGTCTTCTTCCTGATGGCCGTTCAGCTCATCGAGCAACGGCGCCTGGATGCCAGCGTTCAGCAGCAGGTCTTCATAGAGCCGGACTGCGACGCCACCGAAAGCCATCGCCAGCGTGCCGCCGGAATCGGGATCGTCGACACCCGAAAAGCGGTTCTTCTGCGAGTAGCGCGCGTCGACACCGAATTGCAGCGCGACGCGCTGGCTGACGCCGTACTGCGCCAGCGCCGATGCCACCATCGCGTCACCCGGTGCAAAGTCCTGATGACCGTCGCCGAAGCTGAAATAGGTGGCGGACAACGAGACGAACCAGGGAAAGCGGAAATAGGCGTACCAGCCGCCAAGGTTCGGTACCGTCGCACCGGCGTCGGGTTGCACATCGATATCCAGTCGATTGCCGCCACCATCGCGCACCTGATCGGCGGTTGGCAGGCGCACGCCAAAACGCAGGCCCGCGAGATGACGGCCCGAGGCTTCACCCTGGCGATACAGTGTCCAGCGCGCGACCAGATCGATATCGCCGAGACCTTCGGCCTTCTGCCGCGCCAGATTGCTGTCTTCGATTTCCTTGCGCACGAACGGCACCTGCACCGCGAGGCTCAGGTCTTCGTTGACGCTGTAGGAAACGCCGAGCAAGGTGCGCCACTCCTCGGTGCTGCGCTCGGCCACGCCGGGCTGCCCTTGGGATTCCGAGCGATAGATCAGATCGGCTGCAACGCGAAAGCGGTTCTCGAAACTCTTTTCCGCACCGAACAGCGTGATCGTGTAATCGCCGCATTTGCAGGTGGAACAGGCCAGTGCCTGTGGTGTCCACGCCGCAGATACAGCAACAGTCAGCGCCCACGCGGAGCGCTTGAGGACAAACGGGGTATTCATACCATCTCCAGATGCCGCAACGACGGCGGCAGGAACAGATCGACGAAAGGCCTGCGTACAGGCCGGCGATGTTCAGGAGATCAGAGGTGGGCCCCGCAACTGCGGCAGACGTACCAGCCGTACGGCCGGTGCCGGGGACAAGGCGTGATCAACGCGCGCCTGCTGCGCCTGTTCCAGTTGCAGCGTCGGCGGGCTCGCCGGCAGCAGCAACTGACCCGCCTGCGCAGAGACACAGAGATCGCAGGCCGTGAACTGCGCCTGCTGCGGTGCCTGCTTGAGCTGAAACGCGCGCAGCAATTCGGGCGGCGCGGTGGCGAGAAACTGCTCGGCCAGCTGCGGCGAAACCTTGCCGCAGAAGGCATACAGCAGCGGATTGCCGTTCTGCTGCGCCCAGGCCTGCGCGTGAGCCGCCGGCAACAGCAGCTGACCGATCAGCGCAATGACGCTGATCAGGATCACGGCAGATCGCTGGCGAATTCCCCGGTTCACGGCGCGTATTCTGCCAGCTTCAGCCGCTGCCGCGCAGCTTGTCTTCAAGTTGGCAACAGTTGCGCGTGCAGACGCTCAAACATCGCCGGGTCGCCGCTGCTGTGCCAGGCGACGTTGCCGGTCGTGCTGTCAGCGGCTGCACGCAGCAACCCTTCCCGCTCGAGCACGCGCCTGACCTGGCGCGCCACCGCCGCACCGGTGTCCAGCAGTTGGACTTCGGGTCCGGCCAGCTGCTGGATCAGCGGCCGCAGAAACGGGTAATGGGTGCAACCGAGCACCAGCACGTCGGCGCCCTGCGCCAGCAGCACCGAGGTATCGCGCTCGATCAGGGCGCGCGTGCGATCGCCATCGAGATCGCCCGCCTCCACCTGCTCCACCCAGCCCGGACAGGGCTGGGTAATCACGCGCACGCCCTGCGCATGGGCAGCGACCAGTCGATGGAATTTCTCGCCCGCCAGTGCCGCTCCCGTGGCCAGCACCCCGACGACGCCCGTGCGCGTCGCCGCGACCGCCGGCTTGACCGCCGGCTCCATCGCCACGAACGGCACCGGATAGGTCGCGCGCAGATGCTCGACGGCAGCAATGGTCGCGGTATTGCAGGCGACCACGATCAGCTTGGCACCGCGCGCCAGCAGGAACTCGGTGATCGCCACCGCGCGCTCGACGATCGCTTCGCGCGGCTTGCCGCCATAAGGGCAATGACCGCTGTCGGCGTAATACTCGAACCGCTCGCCGGGCAATAACTGCCGGATCTCGCGCAGCACCGAGATGCCGCCAATGCCTGAATCGAACACCCCCACCGGTGCATCACGCATCAGCCACCCCGCTTGCGCCGCCCCGGCGCCCGTTGCTCGAAGAAGCGTTGCACCAGCGCATTGAACTGCTGCGGATGCTCGGCCGGCAGGCCGTGATGGGCACCGGCGACGATATGCAGACGACCGCGTGGCAGCGCATGCGCAAAGGTTACCGTTTCCTCATGCGTGAAGTAATCATGCTCCGAGCCGATCACCAGCGTCGGCATGTCCAGCTGCTCCAGCTGCTCGATCACCGACCAGCGGCTCAGGGCGGCCAATGCTCCGAGATAGGCCGCGCGGCTGTTGCGCTCGCCTCGCGCAATGCTCTTGTTGCGCTCGTCGGCCTGGTCTTCGCCGGGAAACATGCGCCAGGCGCCGATGCGCGCGAGGCGCGCCGGCCCCAGCAGCCCCATCACCAGCCAGCGATAGGCCATCTCCAGATGATGTCGCAGGGATTGCGGCTGAAAGCTCGGCACGCTGTTGGCGATGACCAGGCGCTGCACTGCCTGGGGTCGCTGCAACGCAAGTTGCTGCGCGATCGCACCGCCCATCGAATGTCCGACCAACAGGAAACGATCGATCTGCAGTTGCCGCAGCAGGGCGTCGACATCGTTGGCAAAGCGCGCGATCGACGGCAGGCCACGGCCACGCGGCGTCTCGCCAAAACCGCGCAGATCCGGCGCGATCACCCGATAGCGCTGTGCGAAGAACGGGATCTGATGCTCCCAATCGCTGGCGGCACCACCGAGTCCATGCAGCAAGACAAGAGGCGGACCGGAGCCCGCCTCTGTGTACCGCATGTCGATATCGCCAATGCTTGCGACAGGCATCGTGAAAAATGCAGTCCGCTTCAGCGCGCCGCTGCTGGTGCCGGGCGACAGAAGCAGTGGGCGTACATGCCGCGCGGATCATTGAACGAACTGAGCACGCGCTCGAGATCGGCCTGCTCGGTCAGCGTGCGCAGCCACGGCGTCACTCCCGGCAGCAGATCGATGCGGACACTGCCGGACAGGCTCGCCAGGAGTTGCGATGCAAAATCCAACGGCGGGAAACGCTCATCGAGACGATAGCTGTCGACACTCAAGCCACCAAGTTCGGCAGCGGCATTCGCCGCCTGCTCGAGACCGCCGAGATGATCGATCAAACCCATGTCCTTGGCGTCGCCACCACTCCAGACACGGCCACGCGCGATCTCATCGACTTTCTCCAGCGGCAGCTTGCGACCATCGGCCACACCCTGAATGAAGTCGCGGTAACCCTTGTCGATCTGCGACTGGATGATCGTGCCGACTTCCGGCCTCAACGGCCGGTCCAGACGGAACGAACCCGACAAGGGTGTGGTGCCGACACCATCGGTGTGGATGCCGAGTTTGGCGAGGCTGCGATCCAGCGTCGGCAGCATGCCGAAGATGCCGATCGAACCGGTGATCGTCGAACTGTGCGCCCAGATCTGGTCAGCATCCATCGCCACCCAGTAGCCACCACTGGCCGCGACCGTCGCCATCGATGCCACCACCGGCTTGCCATCGGCTTTCAGGTTCTGCACGGCGCGCCGGATCTGCTCCGAACCCCAGACGCTGCCGCCGGGAGAATCGATGCGCAACACCACCGCGACCACGTCCTGATCGCGACGCGCTTCGTCGAGCAGATCGGCAATCGTGTCGCCGCCAGCCTGACCGACCGCACCGGCACCATCAACGATCTCACCCTGCACCACCACCAGCGCCACCTTGTTCGCGCCCGCGGCAGGCAGCTTGGCCGCGCGCTCGCGCTGCGTCGCCGCGAGATACTGCAGATAGTGAATCTGGCGGAAGCTGCCGTGCTCGTCGTCAAAGCCGGTGATCTCGGCCATGCGCTTGCGGAATGCGGTCAGTCCCTCGATCTGCGTGACCAGACCGGATTCCTTGGCATACGCCGCGGCATCGCCGTTGACCTTGGCCAGTCCGGCACCGAGCCCTTTGACGTAATCGTCGGCGGCCGTCGCCGGCAGCTGTCGCGACGCCGCGATCGTCGCACCATAGTCACGCCACAGATCGCCCAGCCATTCGAGGCTGGCGGCCCTTGCTTCGGCCGACATGTCGTTGCGTGTGAACGGCTCGACCGCGGATTTGTATTCGCCGACGCGGAACACATGCAGATCGACGCCGAGCTTGTCTAGCGCTTCCTTGAAATAGTTGTTGTAGCTGCTGAAGCCTTCGATGGCGACCATGCCCATCGGGTCCAGCACCACTTCGTCGGCAGCCGCGGCCACAAGATAGTGCGACTGGTCGTACCACGGCCCGTACGCGATCACTTTCTTGCCGGCAGCGCGGAACGCCTGGATCTCGGCGACCAGCTCCTGCAGCTGTGGCAGGCCCGCCCCGGCCAGGCCATCCATGCGCAGCACCGCGAACGGAATCCGCGCATCGCTGCGCGCATGACGCAGCGCATCGATCAGATCGCGCAAGCGCGACTGAGCCGGGGCCTCGCCGGCAAAACCCTCCAGCAGCTTGCGGCTGGGATCGTCATCGAACTGTTCGACCAGAACGACGCTGGGGGCCAGCACCAGGGCAACATTGTCTTCAACGCCCGCCGGTTGGCCACCCTTGAAGATGAACCACATCAGCGCCGCTGAAACCAGAAAACTGATGACGATAACCGCGCGGAACAGAAAAACGAACACACCCCAGATGGTGCTGAACAGCTTCATCACGGGAGATCGGCTATCGCTCATTCGGGTTTCATCCTATACGCGCTTCATCACCACCGAGCCTGCGGAATAACCGGCGCCGAAGGCGCACAGCACGGCAACCGCACCGACCTGCAGATCATCGTGGTACTTGTGGAATGCAATCACCGAACCCGCCGAACTGGTGTTGGCGTACTCGTCGAGAATGACCGGCGCTTCACTGATCTCCGGCTCGCGCCCCAGCACCTTGCGCGCTATCAGTTGGTTCATGCTCAGGTTGGCCTGATGCAGGAAAAAACGACTGACCGCCGCCGGCTCAAGGCCCAGCTCTCGCAGGTGCGACTGGATCAGCTCCGACACCATCGGTACCACTTCCTTGAACACCTTGCGGCCTTCCTGCGCGAACAGCACGTCGTTCCAGGCACGCGTCGGCACTTCGCAGTCGTTGAGGAAACCGAAGTTGTTGCGGATGTTGTTGGAGAACTGGGTCAGCAGCCGCGACCCGAGAATCTCGAAGCGCCGCGTCGATACCGCCGTCTCCAGCGGCTCAATCAGCATCGCGGTCGCCGCATCACCGAAGATGAAATGACAGTCGCGGTTGCGCCAGTTGAGATGGCCGCTGCAGATTTCCGGCGAGATCACCAGCGTCGCGCGGGAGCGGCCCAGACGCACGCCGTCGGCCGCGGCCTGCACGCCGAACGGGGCCGAGGCGCAGGCCACGTTCATGTCGTAGGCAAAACCCTGAATGCCGAGCTGGCTCTGGATCTCGACCGCAATCGCCGGATATCCGCGCTGCAGATTGGAACAGGCCACGATCACGCAATCGACGTCGGCAGCGGTGCGGCCCGCCCGGTCCAGCGCCTGCTGCGCCGCGGCCACGCCCATTTCCGCCATCAGCGACACTTCGTCGTTGCCACGGTTGCGGATGCGCGGACGCATCACCTCGACATCGAGCACACCGGTCTTGTCGACCACATGGCGCGACTGGATACCGGAGGCCTTGACGATGAACTCGGAACTGGAAGGACTGAGCGCGGTCACCGTGCCGTCGGCGATCGCCGCGGCGTGTTCCTGGTTGTAGCGCTCGACATAGGTATTGAAGCAGGCAACCAGTTCGTCGTTGGAAACGGATTCGGACGGCGTGAACAGGCCTGTGCCGGTAATGGCAACGGATTTCATGGAGTAAGGATCTTGTACCCTGGGTGTGTCGGGATTCTAACTCACTGACCAACCGGCTCTGGCCATCGCCAGCTTGATCACGCCGCGGGTATCGCGCTCATGGCGCACGCTCAGATGCGAACCCTGGTACCAGTTCACCGGCGTGTTCCAGTGCTGCGCCAGACGCAAGGGGTGCTCGGGTACGACGATGCGATCGCCGGTGGCGGCAAAGATGTAACGCTTTTCCGGCGCCAGCAGCGGCGTCTGCGCCAGCGGCGAAATCACCGACAGGATGCTGCGATAGCGTGCCTCGTCGAGCCCGCGTGCTGCGAGGTAACGCAGATGCGCCGGCGGCATGAAGCGCCACAAGGCCTGCGCCAGATCGACCACCGGGATGCCGGCGATGCCGAAATCGAGCCCTTCCTCGTAGTTGGCCAACAGCGCCGTGTTGTAACCACCGAGCGAATAGCCCAGCATGCCGATCTGCGGGTTTTCCTCGTTGGCGCGCAGCCAGGCGATGCAGCGGCGCAGATCCCACAGGGATTGCGCCTGGGCATAGACCAGATCAAGCAGATCACCGTCAAGGAAGTGATCGCCGGAGCGCAGCCCGATGCTGCGCGGGCCATGCAGCGGCAGCACCGGCTGAATCAGGTTGACGCCCATGCGCTGGTGCAACCAGCCGGGCGAGAACAGACCGAAATCCATCCAGGCGGCGCCCATCCGATAACCATGCACACACAGCAGCCACGGCCGTGGCTTGCCGGGATGACGCATCACCCGCACATGACATTCCTGGTTGCGCGCATGGGTCTTCCACAGCGCCGCACCCGGCAGTTCCGGATCAGGAAGATAGTCACTATCGAAGCGCAGCACTTCGTAATCGTGGCCGAAGATGCGCGCCTTGCTGACATAGGTTTCGTCCGGCACCGGCGGCGCCGGATGGAACCGCGCCGGATCGTCGAAGTAACCGCGTGCGCGCAGCGCATCTTCCATCTTCAGCGCTTCATCGCACATGCGCCCGGCCTTGTCGCCGCTGGGCACCCGCGCACCGATCACGAAATAACCCAGCACCGCTTCGTCGAGTCCGGCCTTGGCGTCCATCACCGTCGACAGCTCCGGCGAGGTCGCACCGAGATACGAAGGCTCGCGCGTCAGCGCCACCCGTCCGGCCACCAGAAAGCTGGCCGCGGAACCAAGCAGCGTGAACACCGCCGTGCCGAGGTCCGCGACCACCCATACCGGCAAGGTGAACACGATGCCGATCACCGCAGCGGTCGCCATCAGCGCATAGATACGCAGATCACCGGGCATGAACAGCAGCGCAATCCCGGTCGCCAGCAGCACCGATCCGGGGATCAGTGCCCACAGCAGCCAGCCGCCACCATCATCCGCCAGCAACCAGTACAGGCCGGCAATGATCGGAACCCAACTCAGAACTTCCCACTGCTTGGGCTTCGGCAGCTCCATAGCTTGATCCTCTAAACCTGTTCCTGATTTCGAAAGAGAGGCCGCGTGCCGGTCGTCGGTCAACCGAGCAGGCTGCGCAGCAGCAGACTGCTGGCGACGACCATGACCACCAATGCCGCCTGGGCCGGCCAGAACCAGCGCGCCCTGCGACGCTGGCCGAAGAAGGTGAACGCTGCGACGACGGTGATCCCCGAGAAGATCGCGGTCACCTTCAGCAGCAGCGGCAGATCGATGCGCAACTGCGGCGACGCATCGAGATTCGCCGCGTAAAGCACGCAGACCACGGCGAGATTGACCGCAAACGCCGCGGCCAGAAACATCACGACCGCATTGAGAATCAGCAAACCTTTCATTTCTTCGACTTTTTTCGCCGCGGGAGCAATTTCCCGATCGGAAACAATTGGCCGGCGATGCGCGGCTGCGTCACCGCGACACGCATCAGCAGACCGACGAAACCACGGATCACACGGTCACGGTTGGCGACGATGCTGCCGACCATCGGCACACTGCGCTGATCGATCATCGTCACCTGGTCGCCCGGTTCGTCGCCGAAACGGAAGCTGACCGTCAGCTGCACGTCCAGCGGCTCCTTGCGCCCTCGCCGACGACGCGGCCGCTCGCTCCCGGCATCGGCGCTTGGCGGTTGCTTGCGGCCTTTCCTTATCATGCGGGCTTCCTCGACCTGAGCGAACAACGATGTCCGAAAACCGGGTGGTCTTTGCCCATGGCAAAGAGAGCGGCCCTTGGGGCCATAAGATCACACACTTGGCCAAGACCGCCGAGGCACGCGGCTTCGACGTGATCAGTCCGGATTATAGTCACACGCAGGATCCGGCAGCCCGCGTGCAACAGCTGCTGCAGCTGGCCCCACAGGCCCGGCGTCTGGTGCTGGTCGGATCGAGCATGGGAGCTTACGTCTCGGCCATGGCCTGCGAAGCACTGCAACCACGGGCGCTGCTGTTGCTGGCACCGGCGCTGTATTTTCCCGGCTGGGATCAGGAGCCGCGTGGCATTCCCGCGCTCACCAGCGTGATCCACGGTTGGCACGACGCCATCGTTCCAGTCGAGCGCGCGCTCCGCTTCGCGCAGCGGCACCAGACCGAACTGCATCTGCTGGACAGCGAACACACCTTGAACGATCAACTGCCGCTGCTCGCACAGCTGTTCGATCACTTGCTGTTGCGCACGCTCGCCAGCTGAAACAGATGGACAGGGGCGCGCTGGAAGCAAGCTATCGCCAGGCCGAGTACCACGTTCGCCTTGGCGCACAGACCTTGCAGCTGCGTCCCGACCAGTTCCGCGCCGACAACGACGCGCGATTGCGTGCCGCTGGCTGTCAGGGTCACTGGCATCTGCTGACCGCCTGCAACCCCGGGTCGCAGCCACTCGGTGCCGACGAGAACAGCCGCCGCACGGTGCAACTGCAGCGACAGCTGCAGGCACACGGCTGGACCTCGCGTCCGGCATGGAGCTGCGCTGCCAACGGCGACTGGCACGAACCCGGGTTCTGCCTGTTCGACGCCGATGAAACGGTCGTCATGGCGCTGGCGCGGGAATATGGACAGGCCGCGATCCTGAGTGCGCGACTGGGAGCGCCGCCGACGCTGCGCTGGCTGCAAGACGCGGACTGAATCGCTGCGTCGCTAGCACGGCTGACGTTCGCTGTGCCCCAGCGAGCGCTCGGGCGCGACCCGATCGCGGATCGCCTGCTTCAGCAAGGGCAAATCGGGGAAGCCGCCGTCGGCGGCGCGATCGGCAATCACCTCGCCGTTGATTCTGACAATAAAAACACCACCTTTTCCTGGCCTTATCGCCACTTCCTGAAGTTCATCCTGAAAAGTGGTCAGCAGCTCCTGCGCCAGCCAGCCGGCGCGCAGCAGCCAGCGGCAGCCGGTGCAGTATTCGATCTCGACCCGGTTCATGCGGCATCGCACCGCTTGCACAGGCCCTGCACCTCGACGATCTGCCGCCGCGGCCGGAACGCCCGCTGCCGCGCCTCGCGCTCGATCGCCGTGGACACCGCCTGCATCGCCACTTCCTCGGCCCCGCCACAGTCGGTACAGACCAGATACAGGCTCTGATGCTGTTCATCCGGGTGATCACAGACCAGGAATTCGCTGGTGCTCTCCAGCTTGTGTATCAGTCCGCTGCCGAGCAGGAAGTCGAGCGCGCGATACACGGTCAGCGGCGCCAGCTTGTGTCCGAGATCTCGCTCCAGCATCTCCAGCAGGCGGTACGCGGACACCGGCTGCCGCTGCCGCAACAGCAAGGTATAGGTGCTCTGGCGAATGGCGGTAAAGCGCAAGCCGCGTGCGCGGCACAGCGCATCGGCGCAGGTCATCAACCGCGTCTCGCGCTGCGCATGCCCCGACCGTACGGACTTACCGACAGCCTTCCTGGTCACAGCGGCAGCGGCTTTACGCATGGGGCTTTCCAAGGGATACGCGCTTCGTTCACGGCTGCGCTGAAAGCGGGCAATGAATCGGCGATGGACATTTCCCGATAATGTAATATTGTTACGGTAGTAATACCATTCACCTACCGCGACCAACGCTCGACACTTCGCTCGCCTGCGCCATGCGCTTCACCCTCTCACGCAAGCTGATCCTCGCCGCGGCCCTGATCCTGGGTCAGTGGCTGATGGTGGCGCATGCGTTCGAGCACCCGGCGATATCGGGCGAGCTGGCTTGCGACCTCTGCCATCACGGCCACCGGCTCGACTTCGACGTTCTGCCCGCCACGGCAGCGGCAGTCGCAGTGCCGGCCCGCCACGAACCGCCCGCTGTTGCCGCGCTGCCCGCACCGCGCAGCGCCGTCCTCGCCCGCTACTCGATCCGAGATCCGCCGCAGCTGCCGCTCTGAACGGAAGCTTTGCCGGATCGCGCCGTCCTGTCGGCGCGTGCATCTTGTATTGAGGATCGGGGTTCATGAATTCACAGCATTCGCGCCAGACCATGGTGCGCTCGTTTTCCTTGGCGCGACGTCCGTCGTTGCGCCTGACGCCCGTCGCGCTTGCCGCGCTGGCCTTTCCCTTGATGGCGCGCGCCGACGAGCCGCCGCCGACACCGCCACCCGCCACACAGATTGAAGAGATCGTGGTCCAGGCCAGCCCCTTCGGTCATATCGCCGATGATCTGGTCCAGCCGGTCGACGTGCTCAGTGGCGAGGAGCTGGATCGCCGCCGCCGCGGCACCATCGGCGACGTGCTTGCCGACCGCCCCGGCATTGCCAACGCCAGCTTCGGCCCCGGTGTCGGGCGGCCGGTGATCCGCGGCCAGGGCGGGCCGCGGGTGCAGATCCTGGAGAACGGCATCGCCTCCATGGATGCCTCCTCGATCAGCGCCGATCACGCGGTCACGGTCGATCCGCTGGGCGCCGACCAGGTCGAGGTCATCAAGGGGCCGGCGACCTTGATCTACGGTGGCGCCGCCTCGGCGGGCGTGGTCAACGTGGTCGATGACCGCCTGCCCGACACGGTCACGCCCGGCATGCGCCTGCGCGGTGACCTGTCCTATGGCGACAACGCCGACGAACGCAATGGCGCGCTGCGCGCGCGCTATGGCATCGGCGAATGGCAACTCGGTGCCAACTATGCGCGGCGCAAGGCGGGCGATTTCAAGATCCCGGGCTATGCCACGCGCGCCGGCACCGAGCATGACCATGCGCACGAAGACGAGCATGAGCACGAAGAGGAGCGCTACGGCGTGCTCGAGAACAGCAACCTCAGCACCGAGAGCTATGGCGCTTCCGGCGCCTGGATCGGCGAGCGCGGCATGTTCGGCGCGGCGATCACTCGCCTGGAAACCAACTACGGCATTGCCGGCCATTCGCACGGAGACGAGGGTGAAGCAGAGGGAGGCCACAGTCACGACGGCGTACGCATCGACATGAAGCAGACGCGCGTGGATCTGCGCGGCCTGCTCTACGATCCCCTGCCCGGCTTCGACCGGCTCGAAACACGCATCGGCATCAACAACTATCAGCATCTGGAAATCGAGCCTGGCGGTGCCATCGGCACCACCTTCGATGTGCGTGAACAGGAAGGTCGTGTGGAACTGGCGCATAGGCCTCTGGGCGAATGGGTGGGCGTTGCCGGCCTGCATGTCACGCACCGCGATTTCGAAGCGGTCGGCGAAGAAGCCTTCGTGCCGCCAGTCGTCACCAGCAGCATTGGCCTTTTTCTTGTCGAGGGCCGCAGCTTCGGCGAGCATCGTCTGGAGCTGGGCGGCCGCGTCGATCGCGTCTCCCACAATCCGGAGGGCAACAATCCCGATCAGGATTTCACCCCGGTCAGCCTGTCGGCCGGCATCAACTTCGTGCTCAGCGAACACCTGCATCTGCGCGTGAACGCACAGCGCGCGCAGCGTGCGCCCGCCGCCGAGGAGCTGTACGCCTATGGCCCGCACCTGGCCACTTCGGCGTTCGAGCGCGGCAATCTCTCACTGGATCCGGAAACCGCGAACAACCTCGACATCAGCTTCGGGCGCGATCACGGCCGCTGGACCTGGGAGATCGCTGCGTTCTACAACCGCATCAGCGATTACGTGTTCCTGAAGGAAGTCGATCAGGGGCTGAACGCGGACGGCAGCGGCAGCGGCGCCAGCGACGGCATCGCCGACCGCGTCGACGAAAGCGGCGCCTTCAGTCCCGACGGCGAACTGCTGTTGCTCGACTTCGCGCAGCAGGATGCGGAGCTGTACGGTGCCGAGATCTCCGGCAAGTACCAGCTGATCGATACAGGCCCCTTCCGGCTCAGCCTGCGTGCCTTCGGCGATACCGTGCGCGGCCGTCTCAAGGGCAGCGGTGACAAGCTGCCGCGGATGACGCCCTCCCGCCTCGGCGTCGGCGCAGATGCCAGCTACGGCCCGGTGTCTGCAGGCATCGGCTACACCCGTGCGATGGAACAGGACCGCCTGGCACCGCTGGAAACGCAGACCCCGGGGTATAACCTGTTGTCCGCCGATCTCAGCTACGCCCTGCCGTTTGGCGACAGCACGCGCGCGTCGATCTACCTGCAGGGGCGCAACCTGCTGGACGAGAAGCAGCGGCTGAGCACGTCCTTTCTCAAGGACATCTCGCCGCAGCCCGGACGCTCGCTGTTCGTCGGCGTCCGCTTCGACTTCCAGTCTCCCGGCTGAAGCACGCTCGCACCACACTGACGACCGGGGCAGAGCGCTGCCCCGGCCTCCTGACTCAGCTGCCGGTCCCTTCGCGTTTCGGCCACGGCTTGTAGGCCCGGAACTCCGGTGGCATGCGCCGCGGCCGGCCACTTTTCATGTCGACGCAGACCCACTGCGTCTGGCCACGCAGAATGGTTTTCAGATCGCTGGCACGGACGATCTGGTAGCGCCGCCACATGCTCAGGCGGAAATCGTTCTCGTGCACCCAGGTGGCCAGCAGTAGTTCGTCGCCGGCAAAGGTGGGCGCGAGGTAGTCCAGCTCGTGCCGGCGCGCGACGCAACCGGCTCCCAGGCGCTCGTAGGCGTCGAAATCCAGGCCCAGGCTCAGCGAGTGGCCCCAGGCCACCTTCTCCAGCCACGACAGGTAAACCACATTATTGGTGTGTCCAAAGCGGTCGAGATGCTCCGGACCCACCGTGACCTTTTCGACATGGGGCTGCTCGACGTCCCAGGCGATTGCTTCCGACGCCTGCGGCGCACTGTCTGTGTTTCCCATTCCAGCTCCTTTTGAGGTCGAAGCTTAACCCGGCCCCCATGGCCAAACCGGGCCCCAACCGGGCCCCAACCGGGCTCAGCGCCTTGCCGCAGCAGGAAAATCCAGCGAATGACGCATTGCGACAAGGCCTAATGCTTCAGTACAATGGCAATCCGTACTGATTTGGTCTTGTATACGTGCTGAAGCTCAGCAAACTTGCCGACTATGCCACCGTGCTGATGACGGCAATCGCCCGTCATCCGGAGCGCGTGCATACCGGCATGGAGCTGGCGGAGCGCACCCGCGTACCGGCACCGACCGTTTCCAAGATACTGAAAACATTGACACGATCCGGCTTGCTCGAATCGCAGCGCGGTCCCCATGGCGGCTATCGCCTGGCACGCGCGGCGGAGCGGATCAGCATCGCCGACATCGTCGGTGCCGTCGAAGGCCCCTTGTCGGTCACCGACTGCGCCACGCATGGCGGCAACTGCACCATCGAATCCGATTGTGCCTCGCGCGCCAATTGGCGTCTGATCAATCTTGCGCTGCAGCAGGCGCTGGAGGCGGTGACCCTGGCCCAGATGGCCACGCCGGCATCGCGTCGCACCGCCGAATTTCCGCTCGCATTTCATCCTGCCGCCCCCGGCACGGAGCGCTGAACATGTCTGACCCCGTTTCCACGACCGCTTCCGATCCCGTCTCCGAGTCCGTGACCAATCCGGAAGTGCATGCACTGATGAAGAACCGCACCTACAGTGCGGGCTTCATCACCGATGTGCAGTCCGACACCGTCGCACCGGGCCTCAGCGAAGACACCATCCGCTTCATCTCGACCAAGAAGAACGAGCCCGAGTGGCTGCTGGAATTCCGCCTGAAGGCCTATCGGCGCTGGCTGAAGATGACGCCGCCGCAGTGGGCGCAGGTCAGCTATCCGGAAATCGATTTCCAGGCCATCTCCTACTACTCGGCGCCGAAGTCCATGGCCGACGGCCCGAAGAGCCTGGACGAAGTCGATCCCAAACTGCTGGAGACCTACAAGAAGCTCGGCATCCCCCTGCACGAGCAGGCCATTCTCGCCGGCGTGCAGCAGCCGCAGGTGGCCATGGATGTGGTGTTCGACTCAGTCAGCGTCGCCACCACCTTCAAGGGCAAGCTGAAGGAAGCCGGCGTGATCTTCTGCCCGATCTCCGAAGCGGTGCAGGAATATCCGGAACTGGTGCGCAAGTACCTGGGCACGGTGGTGCCGTTCGGCGACAACTTCTACGCGGCGCTGAATTCCGCGGTGTTCACCGATGGCTCGTTCGTGTTCGTGCCCAAGGGTGTGCGCTGCCCGATGGAGCTGTCGACCTATTTCCGCATCAACGAGCGCAACACCGGCCAGTTCGAGCGCACGCTGATCGTGGTCGAGGACGGCGCGCACGTTTCCTATCTCGAAGGCTGCACCGCGCCGCAGCGCGACGAAAACCAGCTGCATGCCGCGGTGGTCGAACTGGTGGCGCTGGATCAGGCCGAGATCAAGTATTCGACGGTGCAGAACTGGTACCCCGGCGACGAGAACGGCAAGGGCGGCATCTACAACTTCGTGACCAAGCGCGGCGACTGCCGCGGCCGCGGATCGAAGATTTCCTGGACCCAGGTCGAGACCGGCTCGGCCGTCACCTGGAAGTACCCCAGCTGCATCCTGCGCGGTGACGATTCGATCGGCGAGTTCTACTCGGTCGCGCTGACCCATCATCATCAGCAGGCCGACACCGGCACCAAGATGATTCACGTCGGCAAGAACACGCGCTCGACGATCGTCTCCAAGGGCATCTCCGCCGGCCAGGGTCAGCAGTCCTATCGCGGTCTGGTGCGGGTATTGCCATCCGCCGAGAACGCGCGCAATCACACGCAATGCGACTCGCTGCTGATCGGTCCGAACTGCGGTGCGCACACCTTTCCGTACACCGAGGTGCGCAATCCCAGCGCGATCCTCGAGCACGAAGCGACGACCTCGAAAATCGGCGAAGACCAGCTGTTCTATTGCCGTTCGCGTGGCATCGGCCCGGAAGACGCGGTGTCGATGATCGTCAACGGTTTCTGCAAGCAGGTGTTCAAGGAACTGCCGATGGAATTCGCGGTGGAAGCCCAGAAACTGCTGCAAGTCTCTCTCGAAGGTGCGGTCGGCTGATGCGCATGCCGCGACAGCCCGCCACGTCCCTCTCTCCTTTTTCGCTACCGATCAGCCAGGCCCGCAAGGGTGCCAGCCAATGCTAGATATCACTGACCTCCACGCCCGCGTCGGCGACAAATCCATCCTCAAGGGGCTGCAGCTGTCGCTGAAAGCCGGTGAGGTTCACGCGATCATGGGGCCCAACGGCTCCGGCAAATCGACACTCGCGAAAGTGCTGGCCGGTGCCGATGATTACACCGTGACCGGAGGCGGCGTGCAGTTCCTGGGTCAGGATCTGCTGCAGCTGTCGCCGGAAGAGCGCGCGGCCGCCGGCGTATTCCTTGGCTTCCAGTATCCGGTCGAGATTGCAGGCGTCAGCAACATGGTGTTCCTGAAAGCCGCGGTCAACGCGCAGCGCAAGCTGCGTGGCGAAGCCGAGATGAGCGCCACCGATTTCCTCGCGTGGGTCCGCCATCGCGTCAAGCAGATGAAGATGGACCCGCAGATGCTGCATCGCGGCGTCAACGAAGGTTTCTCCGGCGGCGAGAAAAAGCGCAACGAGATCCTGCAGATGCTGGTGCTGGAGCCGAAGTTGATGGTGCTCGACGAAACCGATTCCGGTCTCGACATCGACGCCCTGAAGATCGTGGCCGACGGCATCAACGCGATGCGCTCGCCGGAACGCAGCACCCTGCTGGTCACGCACTACCAGCGTCTGCTCGATTACGTGCAGCCGGATGCGGTGCACGTGCTCGCGGGCGGCCGCATCGTCAAGTCCGGCGGACCCGAGCTCGCGCGCGAACTCGAAGAGAAAGGCTACGGCTGGCTGCAGCAGGCGGCCTGATGAGCACCACACCTTTTCAGCCGGCGCAGGCCTATGCGCAGGCCTTCGAGCGCTTCAACGCTGGGCGCGACGATGCCGCGGCGCGCAGTGTGGCGTTTGCCAGCTTCGAGCAGATCGGATTTCCGCGGCGCGAGACCGAGATCTGGCACTACACCGATCTGAGTCCGCTGTCGCTGCTCGATGTGCGCCTGCCCGGCGGCAGCGCGCCGCTGCCGGATCTGTCGGCCTGGGCACTGGACGGTTGTACCCAGCAGACCTGGATCGACGGCGTGGCGCAGCAGGCATCCAGCAGCTTGCCACTGCCGCAAGGGCCGTTCGTGCATGAAGGTCTCGGCGCATTGCATCGCGCATTCGCGCTGCCAGGCCTGGATCTGCAGGTCGCGGACGGAGAGCAGCTGCCGCAACCGCTGCTGGCGCTGCTGGTGTCGAATACGCAGAACGCGCAGGAAATGCTGCATCAGCACCATCGCATCCGCCTCGGCCGCGGCGCGCAGGCCACGGTGATCCTGCGTCATGTGGGCCTTGGCGATCTGGCGCGCTGGATCACGCACAGCCTCGACATCGAGCTGGGCGATGGCGCGCAGCTGCAGCTGATCCGGGTACAGGAAGAAACCGCTGCCACCACGCAGTGGAGCCAGATCGAAGCGCGTAGCGGTCGCGACGCCAAACTGAACATCGTCACCGTCGACCTCGGTGGCGCGCTGACCCGCAACGACTGGCGCGTACATCTCGCCCAGGCCGGCAGCGACGCACAGATTCATGGCCTGTTTGCGCCGACCGGGCGCATGCAGCTCGACAACCAGTTCGAGATCGAACATGCAGCGCCGCACTGCAGCAGCCGCGAGGTGTTCCGCAGCCTCGGTTTCGACCGCAGCCGCAGCGTGCTGAACGGCCGCGTGGTGGTGCGTCCCGGCGCGATCAAGACCGACTCCGAGCAGCGTGTCGCCAGTCTGGTGATGTCGCCCGGCGCCGAGATCAACGCCAAGCCCGAGCTGGAAATCTATGCCGATGACGTCAAATGCGCGCACGGCAACACCTTTGGCCAGCTAGACGCCAACGCGATCTTCTACCTGCGCAGCCGTGGTGTGCCGGAAGCGGCGGCACGCGGCCTGCTGACCTACAGTTTCGCCAACGAAATCCTCGCGCAGATTCCGCACCCGGGGCTGCGCCAGCATGTCGGCGCACAGATCCTGAAGCAGCTCGGCAGCGAGCTCGATCCGGAGATGCTGGCATGAGTTCGCCCAGCTCCGCGCAGTCGTTCGATCTGGCGCGGATACGCGCCGATTTTCCGATCCTGCAGGAGATCGTGCGCGGCAAGCGCCTGGCCTATCTCGACAATGGCGCCACCACCCAGAAGCCGGAAGCGGTGCTGCAGGCGCTGGACCGCTACTACCGTCACTCCAACGCCAATGTGCATCGTGCGGTGCATGAACTGGCCGAGCGCGCCACCGGCCTGTACGAGGGTGCGCGCGATCGCATCGCCGCGTTCGTCAACGCCAGGCGTGAAGAGATCGTGTTCACCCGCGGCACCACCGAAGCGATCAATCTGGTGGCGCGCAGCTTTCTGCAGCCGCGTCTGCAGGTGGGTGACGAAGTGCTGGTCACCGGCATGGAGCATCACTCCAATATCGTGCCCTGGCAGCTGGCCGGCGCAAAGACCGTTGCTGCGCCGGTGCTCGACGACGGCAGTCTCAATCTCGAAGCCTGGCGCAAGCTGCTGAAACCGCAGACACGGCTGGTGGCGGTGGTTCAGGTCTCCAATTCGCTGGGCACCGTCAATCCGGTCGCCGAGATGATCCGCGAAGCGCATGCGCGCGGCATTCCGGTACTGGTCGATGGCGCACAAGCGGTCGCGCACATGAGCATCGACGTCAAGGCACTCGACGCCGACTTCTACGCCTTCTCGTCGCACAAGCTGTATGGCCCCACCGGCTTCGGCGTGCTCTATGCGAAGCAGGAGCATCTTGAAGCGATGCCGCCCTGGCACGGCGGCGGCGACATGATCCGCACCGTGGCCTTCGAGGGCAGCACCTGGAACGACGTGCCCTACAAGTTCGAGGCCGGCACGCCCGACATGGCCGGTGCGATCGGCTGCGCCGCGGCGATCGACTGGCTGCAGAAGATCGGCATCGAAGCGGTCGCCGCTCATGAGCACGCGCTGCTGGAACACGCAACATCGCGGCTGCAGGAAATCCCCGGCCTGCGCATCATCGGCACCGCGCCCGCCAAGGCCTCGATCCTGTCGTTCGTGATCGACGGCCTGCATCCGCAGGACGTCGGCACGGTGCTCGACATGGAAGGGGTCGCTGTGCGCACCGGGCACCACTGCACGATGCCGCTGATGCAGCGCTTCGGCATTCCCGCCACGACCCGCGCATCGCTGGCCGTGTACAACGGCGAAGACGACGTCGAACAACTGATTGCGGCCCTGCACAAGGCACAGCGTCTGCTCGGCTACTGAAAACGTGGCGCGAGACCGCGCGCACGCACTTTGCCGGAACGCTGTGCCATCATCGGGACTCTGGGCCTGTAGCACGCATTCAAGAATTTCAACGCCAGATGACCGCAGCCAGGGACAGCGAACTTTTCAACATGGCGGAGACCTTTGCGCCACAGTGGCGCCACAGCCTGCATGTCAAATTTGCAGCCCTGCTGGTGTTGCTGGCACTGCTGATCAGCCTTGGTGCCATGTTCTCAGGCCGCTGGCTGGTCCTGCAGCCCCTGGTGGCCGACGAATTCCGTTACGAACGCGAAAGCGGCCTGCGCCTGACGCAGACGCTGGATGCGCTGGCGCGTGAAGCGGAACTGGCCGCCGGCACCCTCGCCCGTCTGGTGGCCTCGCAGAGCCCGGACAGCGCACTGTCCTCCGCGCCACCGCGGTTGATCGACGCTAAAGGCCGGCCAACGCCGTTCAGTGGCGTCGGCCTCTGGCTGGAGCCCGATGCCGGCGGCAAGGCGCACAGCCGCTACTGGCAGCGCGATGGCGCCGGCGTGTTCCGGGAACGCGAGGAATACCACGATCCCAGCGCCGCGCCCTACTGGAAAGAGTCCTGGTACACACCCGCGCGCTACGCGCAGGAAGATCGCTGCTACTGGACGCCGCCACGGGTCGAGCCGCTGAGTCGCGTGGAGATCACCAGCTGCGCGCTGCCGGTGCGCAACGCCCAGGGCTTTGCCGGGGTGGTGACACTGGAGTTGCCGCTGGCGGTGCTCGGCCAACTGCTCTCGGAAACCGGCGATCATCAGGATGGCTACAGCCTGCTGCTCGACAACGACAATCGCCTGCTGGCCGTCACCCGCAATGCGGCCACCGCCATCGGCGGCAAGGAACTGAGTGGCAATCTCGCCGGCCTCGCCCAACGGCAGGAGAGCTACAACCCGCTGGCGCTGGCGTTGCACCGGCAGCAGGAGCAGGCACGATCCCAGGTCGCACGGTCACCGCTGTATGACGCTGCCGCCGTCAGTGCGCTCGAACGCAACACCCGCGCCCTGTCGCGCACCGACGCCGAGACCGCCCTGCTGCAGCTGTGGGCGCCGCTTGCGCAGCAGACTGCCGGTGACAACGAGCGGCTGCCCGGGATCGATCGCGATCCGGTACTCAAAGGCACGGCGCGCACCACCCTGTTCGCGGTACCGTCGGCGCCGTGGCAGCTGCTGCGCGTGACTTCGGCGGACAGCGGTCTTGCCGCGATCGAAGAACTGTTCGCACTCAATGTGCTGGTGTCGGCCGGCATCTTCGTGCTGCTGCTGATCGCGGCATTCCTGGTGCTCAGCTACTGGGTGGTGCGGCCGTTGCGGCGCATGGCTCAGGAACTGGCGGCCAGTCCCGGCATGGAAGACGCGATGCTGGTGACGCTGGACGAATCCTCGCGCGATGAACTGGGCACGCTGGCACATTGGTACAACGAGCGCACGCGGCAACTGCGTGAGCTGGTGGCCAAGGCCGGCGCCGCGACCGCGCAACTGAGCAAGGAGTCCGGCGAGCGCCGCAGTGCGCTGGATCAGGCGACTCGGGCACAGGATTGCAGCACCGCGATCATGGCCACCGTGCACGATGCGGTGCTGCTGATCGATGAACGCGGCCAGCTGGAAACGATGAACCCGGTCGCCGAAACGCTGCTGGGCGTCAGTGCCGGCGCCGCGCGCGGCCGCCCCCTGTCCGAGCTGTTCGAATTGCGCCATGCCGATGTACCGCTGCCTGATCTGTCGGAACGCGCGCATGCACTTGGCGGGCGCCTGGAGTATCGCGATGCGATCACGCTGGTCGCCGCGGGCGGCACCCACGCCGTCGAAGTGGCCGCAACCCCGCTGCACAATCGCGCACAACGCAAAGCCGGCACGGTGATCGTGCTGCGCGAACACCATGTCGCTGCGGAACCCGCCGCAACGCCGGACACCGGCCATGGCCTCCCCGGACGCATGGCGCTCGATCGCCGCGTGCGTGCGCTGCTGGATGCCGCACGCGTGGTCCCGCGCACGCATTCGCTGCTGCTGGTGGACGTCGACCATCTGCGCCAGATCAACGAAACCGCCGGTCGTGCTGCCGGTGACGAAGTGCTCGCCCATCTTGGCGAACTGCTGCGCGATGAAGCGCAGCGCCTCGGCGAGGTCTTCCGCATCGGCCGCGATCAGTTTGCGCTGGTGCTGGAAAACATCGACAGCGACAGCGCCCAGCAGTTTGCCGAAGAACTGCGGGCCGCCGTCGCCGCGCGGCCGCTGCACTGGAGCGGTCAGCATTTCACGATCACCGTCAGCATCGGCGTCACGCCGTTCTCGGCCAGCGATGAAAGTCCGATCATGGTGCTGGAACATGCCGATTCCGCCTGTGCCGGCGCCAAGGGCGCGGGCCGCAACCAGGTGCGGATCTATACCGCCGGCGTGCCGAACGCCGCTGCGCACCGCGACGACAGCCTGTGGGTGCGCCGCATCCGCGCCGGGCTGGATCGCAACCTGTTCCATCTCACCACGCAGCTGATCCAGCCGTCGGCGGCCTTGCGCGATGAAGGCAGTTGCTTCGAGCTGCTGCTGGCGCTGGAAGATGAGGAAGGGTTCTGGAACGAGCCCGGCGCCTATGCCGGCACGGCTGAACGCCAGCACCTGCTGCCGGAGATCGAACGCTGGGCGATGCGCCAGCTGTTCGCACAACTGAGCGACGATACCGGGCTGTACCAGCGCCTGCAGTTCGTGGCCCTGCCACTCTCGGAAAGCACGCTCGCCGACGCCAGCCTGCTCGATTTCCTGGTGGCGTTGCTGCAGCAGCATCCTCAGATCGCGGCACGCAAGCTGTGCTTCGAGGTGCGCGAGGATGCGATCCTCGAGCAACCGCGGCAATCGCAGAATTTCTTCGAAGCGGCGCGTGCGATCGGCTGTCAGTTCGCGATCAACCGCTTCCACGGCCGTGGACTGTCCGATCTCTCCCTGCTGCGGCAGCTGCCGGTGGATTACGTGAAGATCCATGCACAGGACTATCGTCAGGTCGGCGACGATCCGCTCGAGCAGTTCCTGGCGACCTCGACGGTGAACCTCGCGCGCACGCTGCAGAAGCGGGTGATCGTCGGCGGCATCGACGACAACCGGCAGCTGGAGTTCTGGCGCGGCCTCGGCGCCGATTACATTCAGGGCACCGTGATCGCGCGTTCTTCGCCGATCCCGTTCATGGAACCGCAGCGCTGATTCCGTTTCCACGCCTGCGGCCGCGGCCATGCTGAGTGCCGCCTGGCTGGTGAAGGTGCTTGCGGCGCCGCTGCTGATCGGCTTCGCGAGTCTCGCCGGTCGTCGCTGGGGTCCGAATGTCGCCGGCCTCATGGGTGGCTTGCCGCTGGTCGGCGCACCGGTGGTCATCGCGGTCTGGCTCACTCATGGCGCCGCCTACGCGGAACAGGCAGCGCGCGCGGCCCCTGCCGGACTCTGGGCCAACATCGTCTACATGCTGGTGGTCGGCTGGGTCAGCGCCCGGTTCCGCTGGTATCTCGCGATCCCTTTCGGCTGGCTCTGCTATCTCGGTGCCGCGCTGCTGATCGAAGCCAGTGGCCTGGCGCTGTCGCTGACCCTGGGCATCGCGGCCCTGCCCGGGCTGTGGCTGGCGGCGATGCTCGCCTTGCCGCGACCGAAGCAACTGCCGCCACGAACCCACCTGCCCCCGATCGAGCTGCTGGCGCGAATGGCCGCCGCCGCCGCGCTGGTGCTGAGCCTGACCACCGCCGCCGATGCCTTCGGCCCGCAACTGACCGGACTGCTGTCCGGCGCACCGGTCGCCGCGGTGGTGATTCCCGCGTTCACCTTCGCCACCGCCGGGCGCGATGCACTGCTGCTGACCCTGCGCGGCTTTCTCACCGGATTGATCGGCTTCGGTGCATTTTTCCTGATTCTCGGCCACAGCATGACGGCTCTGGGCTTCTATGCCCTGATCCCGGCACTGCTGGGCGGTCTGGCGACCGGCCTGCTGGCCACACGCCTGGCGCATCGTGCCGTCAGCAAGGCGCTGGCGGCGCGGACCCACGACTGAGCGCCCGCGATGCGGCGCGGTTCAGCGCCCCATCTGCAGCGGCTGCGACAGGATCCACAGACCGAAGGTGGTGAAGATCACCATCAGCAGCAGCATCGGCAGCTGGCTCCACATCGCCGCACGGCGCGTGGGAAACAGGCGCAGCGCTTCGAGGTGTGCGATCCACACGCTGACGATATGGCCGAACAGGATCAGCCCCACCTGCGTATGCCAGATCGAACCGAGATCCGGCAGGATCGGCGCGCGCAACAGGCCCGCCGTGCCGAACAGGTTCCAGCCCCAGCCGAAAGGATCGGACAGCAGGCTCACGATCTTCACGCCCTGGGTCAGGATCAGCGTGTAGTAGTGCGTGACGTGATACACCAGCGCGATCGGCAACAGCGAATAGCCGAAGGCCAGTGCCAGCTCGCGCAGGCTGTGGCGGCTGCCACCCAGCCATTTCGCCAGTGCGACGAACAGGAGATAGATCGCGAGATACAGGAACGGCGACAGCAGCAGCCACAGTGTTTCATAGGCCAGATACCAGGGCCGCAACTGCACGAAGGCATAGAGCGGTGACTTGCCCAGCCATTCCGTGAGCAGGCCGGTGGCATCGCCCCAGAACAGCCGATACCAGGGGACCGTCGCGCGCAGGCCGTCGAAGGCGGTCGATGACAGCATGAACAGCACGAACAGCAGCAGACTCCAGGACTCGGCACGCGATTCCAGCAAGCCCGCGAACGGCCAACGCAGCCGCAGCCCCTGCCCTGGCCGGTAATCGAACGGTGCCATCTTCGCGGTGAGCCTCAGGAACACGCTGAAGAACTCGCCGTAGCGAAACCAGGCGCCGACACCGAACAGCCAGACCCCCACGAGATTGACCGCGGTATAGCCCGCGAGCCACAGCGACAGCGAATACGGCCGGGTATAGGCGAACAGCTCGATCCAGATGAAGGCCATGAACAGGCCCAGCGCCGGCCAGTACGACAGCCATGCGGGATAGGAGAACCGGCCCTGCAGATAGCCGCGCCAGAAGCGCCCGATCCCTTCCGCCAGCACCCGCCAGGGATTGATCGCGGCGTAGAGATTGCCGATCAGCGCGGTCAGATAGGCGAAGCCGAGCACGAACATGATCCAGAAGAAGGTCATGTTGAAATTGCGGTAGGCGTCGCGCGTGCCGAAGATTCCGGTCAGCAGGCACAGCAGCAGACAAAGCAGACCAAGACCGCGCAGGATCGGGATCAGTCGCAGGCGTCGCAGCACCCGGACCCAGCCGGCCTGCGAGATATCACGCGACGATGGCGCCCGCGGCGAGGTCTGCGGCGCACCGGCGAAATAGCCGATGACCACGAACGACAGCAGCAAGGCCGCTGCCGCGCCGTAGGCATACATCCAGAACGGCACCGGCAGGTTGTACATGCGGCCGAAGGAATGCGCCGCTGCCACCGACGGAAACATCGACGCTGCCACCAGCCACAGCAGGCGCGTCATCGCGGGCACCGCCCGCGGCTCAGCGCGGGCTGACTTCGAGCACGGCGATTTCGCTATGGCCACGATGCAGTTCGATCTCGAAACGTCCGGCATGTTCGGCCACGAAGCGCAGCGTGCCCGGCTCGCCACCACGCAACTGCAGTGCCAGATCGTAGCCATGCAGGTGCAGTTCGTCATCCTTGGCGCTGGTAACCGTGATCTCGACGCTGTCGCCTGCCTGCACGCGCAGCACGCTACCGACGGTCCCGATCGGCAGCGGCGCACTGAGACTGAAGCGCTGCGGTGCCGGCGGTATCGGTATCGCAGCCGCAACCGGCGCGCTGGCCTGCGGCGATGACACCGCCTCGGGCAGCGTTGCCGGCGCTGCCGGCGGCTGCAGCCAGCCCCATAGTCCGGCCAGCAGCAGCACGGCGAGCGCGCCGAAAATCGCGATTCTCACGTTCGGCGCCTCAGCGGTTGATCGTCTGTTCCCACATCTGCAGATAGGCTTCCGCGGAGTTATAGAGCGCATCCAGCGCTTCACGGCCACCTTCGATGCGGACCTCTTCGACGTAGTCCGCGACCATGCCGTAATGCGCGGTGCCGACCTCGTCGATGTTCCAGGTCTTGCCGCTCTGTGGAATCGTCTGCAGATTCACCGTCAGCGGCGCGAATCCGGCGAACTGCGGCCCCCAGTCCTCGCCACGGAACAGCGTGAACGGATATTGCACCGGCTCGCTACCAGCGCCGCGCGGACCGGCGCGATTGGCAATGCCATTGGCATCCATGCCGTAGCCGACGGCCAGCGGCTGACCGGGACGCATCTCTTCCCAGATCGGTTTCATCTTCTGCACGAAATCGGCGTGCCCCTTGCCGTTCGGCTTCATCGGATAGATCAGGCCGCCGATTTCTAGGATTTCGCGGGCCTGCTGCATCGAGATACCACCGTGACCACCGTGGGCCGAAATCAGCGGATACATCGGCGTCTTCGACTTGGCGATGTCGAGCATCGCCTGCTTGACCGACAGCTCGGCGTGGTCGATGTCGATGATGAAACCCTTGTCCATCAGCTTTTCGATGGTGTAGCGCCCCAGTTCCGTCATGCCACGCACGTTGCACTGGCGCTTGCCGGCCGGGTACAGCGGCAGCGGTCCGTTGAGCAGCCCCAGCACCGCCGACGTCAGTGGATCGTTGCCGGTGCCCGGCAGCGCCGTCGCCATCACCGCGCCGGCCGAATAGAAGTAGGTCTCACCCTCGCCGCCATCCGGGCAATCGTAGGTTTCCCAGAATCCGCCGGTCTGCAGGAAGTTGATGAAATTGAGCGCCAGGCCATCGAAGATGCCAGTGCCGCCGAGGGCGCTGTTGATATCGTGGTACGGAAACACTTCACGCACGCCCAGATCCCAGACCTCGTCGATCTGGCGATCGATGTCTTCGCGGGTGCAGCCGTGAATCTCTCCCGTCGCGCCCGCAACCGTATGCAGCGTGCAGTCGAACAGATCGGCGAATTCCAGGCCCGGCACCACCGCCAGCTTGCCCTCGTTGATCACCGCGCGCGCCTCGGTCGGATCCTTGACGATGCGGAACCAGCCCTTGCCGGGGCCGCCTTCCTGGGCATCGACGTAGTCCTGCAGCTGCGCCAGATACTTCACCTGCGCAACGCCGACCTTCATGTCGTTGCATTCGGCGCCGAGTTTCAGCACCACGGTCTTGCCGAGTTCGCACAGCGCATTGATGTTGGTGCCTTCCGACACCATCACCCGCAGGCCCGCCTTCCAGGCGCGCTCGACCCACTTGTAGTACATCGCCTGATGCAGCTGCGAGTCGGACGCCGGCCAATCGGCAAAATCCGGCCAGCCCTTGGTGTCGTGCATCTTCAGCGGCGTGAAATCGAGCACCAGCGATTCCGGATCGCGGATGCCGTTGGGGCCGTGCCAATCCTGGCAATCCTCCATCGCATGCGGAATGCCGAAGCGGTGGAACATCTGGCCGTACATCACGCCACCCGCCGAGGGCCCGACGATCTCGGTGCCGTCGGACATCTCGTGGCCCATCGCCATGTGCGTGTGCACCTCGGCAAAACCGATCACCGGCGCATTGACGCCACGGCCGCGAAAGGTCTCGCCAATGGTATCGGTGCTGATTTCCGGGTACGCAGTGCAACCGGCCGCCGGTTCGAAGCTGAACTCCGCCGCGGCGGAGGCCATCACCAGCTTGCCGGCGGCGTCGGTCCCCAGCGCCTTGCCGGTGGCCGTCGAGGTCACCGTGTAACGGCCCGGTGCGACGGCGTCGATGGTCCAGTCGGAACCCTCCACCGGACTGGCCACGCCGCCCACGGCGTTACCGCTGGCGGTCAGGATCGTTGCGTCGTGGTCATGGAACAGATAGCGGCCGAGCGCGGTCGGCTTCATGTAGAACGGCTCGGCGGTCGCCGCATCCGCAGCGGTCGCGGCGTACCCGGTGCCCGCGCGTTGCACGTAGCCCTGGTTGCCGGTGGCTTTCAGGACATAGCAGTCGTTGGCCAGGTCGTAGCGTGTCTGCGGCGCAGAGGCCGGAGGCGGCAGCTTGCTGCCATCGACCGGAGTGGAAGAGCCGCAGCCGCTGAGCGCCGCCAGCGCGAGTACCGCGAGAGCCGCCGATTTACGAGAATTCAAGACAGGATCCCCCAAGACCATGTGTCGCGATCCTAAATCCCGCACGGCCTCCCTGCCAGAGTAGATATGACTCTAGTGTGACAACCGCTCAGCCCGCGCTGAGGTGCTGCAGCCGCAGGTCGAGGCTCTCCTTGCCCTGCCAATGGTTCACCGAGAGCGCGTAGACGGCGCTGACACGGCCGCGCCGGCACAGGCGCTCGGCACCGAAGAAGTCGATCGCCGACAGGGGCGCGCCGCCCGCGACCGCACGCAGGCGGTACTTGGCATGCTGGCCTTCACTACCGATCAGCCGCGCTTCGACCACCTCGAACTCGCCTTCGAACAGGGGCTCCGGGAACCCCTGCCCCCAGGGGCCGGCTTGGGCCAGTAGCTGCGCGGTGGCGAGCTGCAGTTCAGCCGCCGACAGCGCGCCGTCGGTCTCGAGCACCCGCTGCAGCGCGGCCTCACTGAGCCATTCGCGGCAGATCGCGTCGAAGGCGCTTGCGAAGTCGGGCAATGCCGCCTCGGGCAACGTCAGCCCCGCCGCCATGGCATGGCCGCCGAAGCGCTCGATCAGGCCCGGGTGACGCGCGTCGATCGCGGCCAGCGCATCGCGCACATGCAGGCCGTCGATCGATCGCGCCGAGCCTTTCAGCACGCCGGCCTGCTGCGCGCGTGCGAACGCGATTGCCGGCCGGTGATGACGTTCCTTGATCCGCGAAGCCACCAGACCGACGATGCCCTCGTGCCAGCTCTCGTCGAACAGGCACAAGCCCACGGCCTCATCGGTTTCGACCAGCAGTTCCGCTTCATCGCTCATCTGCGTCTGCAGTTCGCGTCGCTGGCGGTTGAAGTGATCGAGCTGCCTGGCCAACGGCTCGGCCTCGGCCTCGCTGGCTGCGAGCAGACACTCGATGCCGATGCGGATGTCCTCGAGCCGGCCGGCAGCGTTGATCCGTGGACCGAGCGCAAAGCCGAGATCGCTGGCACTGATGCGGCCCGGCTCGCGGCCGGCCAGCCGCAGCAGGGCCAGCAGCCCCGGTCGCGCACGGCCCGCGCGGATCCGCTTCAGGCCGTTCTCGACCAGGACGCGATTGTTGTAGTCCAGCTTCGCCAGATCGGCGACCGTGCCGAGCGCGACCAGATCGAGATAGTCGGAAAGATTCGGTTCCGCGCGTGTGGCGAAGGCGCCGTCTGTGCGCAGCAGCGTGCGCAGCGCCAGCAGCAGATAGAACATCGCGCCCACACCCGCCAGCGCCTTCGACGGAAAGCCGCAACCCGGCTGGTTGGGATTCACGATCGCGTCTGCCACCGGCAACTGCGGCCCCGGCAGATGATGGTCGGTCACCACCACGCGCAGACCCAACTGCTGCGCGTGCGCGACGCCGGCGACGCTGGCGATGCCGTTGTCCACGGTCACCAGCACCCGCGCACCGGTGGCCGCGGCCAGTTCCGCCAGGGCCGGCGACAGGCCATAGCCCATCAGGAAACGATCCGGCACCACGTAATCGACTTTGGCTGCGCCCAGCGCACGCAGCCCCAGCACCGCCAGCGCGGTGCCGGTGGCGCCGTCGGCATCGTAGTCGCCGGCGATGACCACGCCGTCGCCATTGCGGATCGCATCGCGCAGGATCGTCGCAGCGGCTTCGATCCCCAGCAGCGCGGACGGCGGCAGCAGCGACTTCAGCTCCAGCGACAGTTGCGCCGGCTGCACCCCGCGCGCAGCATACACGCGGCGCAATACCGGGTGCAGGCTGTCGGGAAACGTGGCGCTGTCAGCCAGCGGCGAGCGGGATCGGATCTGGGGAGACAAGGCGGGGATCGACGGCAACGGGAAGGAACGCGCGGCAAGCGTAGCGCATCACCATGAAAAAGGGCTCCGCACGCGGAGCCCTTTTCGCTTCAGCAAACGCCGGAATTCAGTTCAATCGTTCCAGCAAGGCGCGCTCGACGGCGGCGCGCTCGGCCGGAACCTGGATCAGACCCTGCAGGCCGTCCTTCATGATGATGTCCGGGTCCTTCAACCCATTGCCGGTCAGGGTGCAGACCACGGTCGAACCGGCGGCAATCCTGCCGGACTTGATGTCACGCAGCGCTCCGCACAGCGATGCCGCGGACGCCGGCTCGCAGAACACGCCGTCCTGCGCCGCCAGCATGCGCTGCGTCTCCAGAATATCGCTGTCGCTGCATTCGTCGAACCAGCCCTGCGATTCCTTCTGCAGCGCCCAGGCCAGATCCCAGGATTGCGGATCGCCGATGCGGATCGCCGTGGCAACCGTCTCCGGGTCCTTGACCGGACCGCCGCGCATGAACGGCGCGGAGCCGGCGGCCTGGTAACCGACCATGCGCGGACGCTTGCCGGTCAGCGGCGCATCGAGGAAACGCCCCTGCGCGTGATACGGGCTGATCGCGGTCGCCACGCCCGCGGCTTCGCTGTAGCCGATCCAGTGCGCCGAGATATTGCCGGCATTGCCGACCGGCAGGCAGTGGTAGTCCGGCGCACGCCCGAGCGCTTCGACGATCTCGAACGCCGCGGTCTTCTGTCCCTGCAGGCGGAACGGGTTGATCGAATTGACGATCGCCACCGGCGTGGTTTCGCCGATCTCCTTGACCAGGCGCATGCCGTCGTCGAAGTTGCCCTTGATCTGGATCACCACCGCGCCATGCACCACGGCCTGCGCCAGTTTGCCGAGCGCGATCTTGCCATCCGGAATCAGCACGAATGCGGTCACGCCCGCACGCACCGCATACGCCGCCGCCGCCGCGGAGGTGTTGCCGGTGGACGCGCAGATGATCGCTTTCGCCCCTTCGTGCACGGCCTGCGTCACCGCCACCGTCATGCCACGGTCCTTGAATGAACCGGTCGGGTTCAGTCCTTCGAACTTCACGTACAGCTCGCCTTCGAAACCGATCTGCTTTTCGACATTGTCGAGCCGGATCAGCGGCGTGCGACCCTCGCCCAGCGAAATCGCGCGGGTGTCCGGGGTCAGTGGCAGGCGGTTGCGGTACTGCTGGATCAGGCCGGTGTAGCGTGTCATGGTCATGTGCAACATTGAGGCGCGGTGAGTTCGGGACTCACGCCGCGCACGGGTTTAACTGAATTTCTCGACGCGGAAGCGGGCCGCGCTTTCGCGCACGAACGCCAGCTTCTGCATCTCGCCCACCGCCGCATCGAAATGATGCTCTGGGATCACCGAGGTGATCAGCGCCACCGTCGCATCGTGCTCGCCGCGCGGCTCGCGCTGCAGGATCGCTTCGACGCTGATGTCGTGTGCCGCCAGGATCGCCGTCAGCTTCGACAGCACGCCCGGTTCATCGGCCACACGAAGGCGCAGATAGAACGCGCTTTCGACTTCGCGGATCGGCAGCACCGGCAGGCTGCGCACGGCTTCGGCCTGGAACCCCAGCGACGGCACCGCATGACGGCTGTCGCCGCCCAGCGCGCGTGCGATGTCGACCAGATCGGCGACCACGGCCGATGCCGTGGCATCGCCGCCGGCACCGCGACCATAGAATCCGACCTGCCCGACCGCATTGCCATGCACCAGCACCGCGTTCAGCACGCCGTCGACCTTGGCGATCAGCTGATCCTCCGGCACCAGTGTCGGATGCACGCGCAACTCGACGCCGGTGTCGCTGCGCTTGGCGATGCCCAGCAACTTCACGCGATAACCGAAGACCTGCGCGATCTTGATGTCTTCCGGCGTCACCTGGGTGATGCCTTCGACGGCGACCTGCCCGAACGACAGCGGCATGCCGAATGCGATCGACGCCAGGATCGTCAGCTTGTGCGCCGCGTCCACGCCCTCGATGTCGAAGGTCGGGTCCGCTTCGGCGTAGCCGAGCTTCTGCGCCGCAGCCAGCGCCGCGGCGAAGGATTCGCCGTTGGCCGCCATCTGCGTCAGGATGTAGTTGCAGGTGCCGTTGATGATTCCCGCCAGCTGCTCGATGCTGTTGCCGGCCAGGCCTTCGCGGATCGCCTTGATGATCGGAATGCCGCCGGCCACCGCCGCTTCGAATGCAATCGCAACGCCCTGTTTACGCGCCGCAGCAAACAGCTCGTTGCCATCTTCTGCCAGCAGCGCCTTGTTGGCGGTGACCACCGGCTTGCCGCGCTGGACCGCCGCGAGGATCGCTTCACGCGCCACGCCCTTGCCGCCGATCAGTTCGACCAGCACATCGATATCGGCCTCACGCGCCAGTGCCAGGGCATCGCTGCTCAGTATCGCGCCGCCAAGATCCAGCGCCGTCGCCCGCTCGGGGCTGCGGGTCGCAATATGCGTCACCAGCAGCGGCCGGCCCACGCGACGAGCAATCTCGTCGCCATTGGTCTGCAGCAGACGCAGCAACCCCTGACCGACCGTTCCCAGGCCGATCAGTCCGATACGTACCGGCGCGCGGCTGTCCAGATTCGTTCCGGACGAATTCGTCATACCTTCGGGTCCTTCAACATTTTCTTGATGCCACGCATCGCCTGACGGGTGCGATGCTCGTTTTCGATCAGTGCGAAGCGCACGTGATCGTCGCCGTATTCACCGAAACCGATGCCCGGCGACACCGCCACCTTGGCCTCGTTCATCAGTCGGCGGGAGAATTCCAGCGAGCCCATCGCGGCATACGCTTCGGGAATCTTGGCCCAGACGAACATGCTCGCCTTGGGGATATCGACGTTCCAGCCGGCCGCATGCAGGCCTTCGCACATGACGTCGCGACGTTCCTGATACATCTGCGCGATCTCCTGCACGCAATCCTGCGGACCTTCGAGCGCCGCGATCGACGCCACCTGGATCGGCGTGAAGGTGCCGTAGTCCAGATAGGACTTCATCCGCGACAGCGCCGTGCACAGCTCGCGGTTGCCGCACATGAAGCCGGTGCGCCAGCCCGGCATGTTGTAGCTCTTGGACAGGGTGAAGAATTCGACGCCGACATCCTTGGCCCCCGGCACCTGCAGGAACGACGGCGCTTTCCAGCCGTCGAACACGATGTCGGCGTAGGCGATGTCGTGAATCACCCAGAAATCGTATTCCTTGGCCATCGCCACCACGCGCTCGAAGAAATCGAGTTCGACGCACTGCGCGGTCGGATTGCCGGGAAAATTCAGGATCAGGAACTTCGGCCGCGGCCAGCATTCCTTGATCGCCTTTTCCAGTTCCTCGAAAAAGTCAGTGCCCGGCGTCAGGCGCACGTGGCGCACATCGGCGCCGGCGATGACCGCACCGTAAGGGTGAATCGGATAGGCCGGATTCGGCACCATCACCACGTCGCCCTTGTCCAGCGTCGCCAGCATCAGATGCGCGAGGCCTTCCTTGGAACCGATGGTGGCCACCGCTTCGGTCTCGGGATCGAGATCGACGTCGAAGCGGGTCTTGTACCAGCGCGTGATCGCGCGGCGCAGGCGCGGAATGCCCTTGGACACCGAGTAACGGAAGACCGCCGGATCATCGCGATCCGCCACCTCGATCAGCTTGTCGACGATATGCCGCGGCGTGGCCTGATCCGGATTGCCCATCGAAAAGTCGATCACGTCCTCGCCCCTAGCTCGGGCCGCCGTCTTCAGGTCGCCGATCACGTTGAAGACATAAGGAGGCAGGCGCTGGATGCGGGGGAAGACAGCTTTCACGGGAGTTCCTGGCGGTTGGGCCGGTGCGTACAAGGAAACAAAAGGGGCGGTATTAGAGCAAGTCGGCCGCGGCACCGCAACAAACGAATCAAGGCTTTGCGGGCACTTTTGCAGCTGACTTGGCAGGCAGGCGCTCCACCGGATTGACCGGCTTGCCGCGCTCGCGAATTTCGAAATGCAGCGTCGGCCGGCTTTCCGGTCCGCGGCCCATCTCGGCGATCGGTTGCCCAGCCGTGACCACATCGCCTTCCTTGACGTGGCGGGCACGGTTGTAGCCATAAGCCGACAGGTACAACTCGTCGTGCTTGATGATGATCAGCTCGCCGTAGCCCTTCAGCGCATTGCCGCTGTAGACCACGCGGCCGGGCGCCGCGGCGAACACCGGCTGGCCTTCGCTTCCGGTGAAATCGAGGCCCTTGTTGCCCTGCTGGTTGTAGCCGCGCACCACCACGCCCTTGGTCGGCCAGACCCAGTCGTAGCCGCCGGTGATCGCCGCTTCGGAACCGCCGGTGGAAACGCTGGGGACCACCGCGGCCGCCGGCGGCGGCGTATCGACGGTAATCGGCTGCGGCTTGGCGATCTGCACGTCTTCCATGCCTTCCGACTGGATGTCGTCGGTCTGGTAGCGCGGCTTCGGCGGTGCCGGCGGCGCGCGCAGGCGCAGCACCTGCCCCGGCACGATCAGGTAGCTGGAGCCGATGCCGTTCCAGCGCGCCAGTTCGCGATAGTCGAGATTGTTGCGGAATGCGATCGAATAGACCGTGTCGCCGCTGCGCACCATGTATTCATTGGCGCCCACCGGACGTTCCGGCTTCACCGGCGCCGCAGCCGGCAGCGCCGGCCGCTTGCTGTCTTACCAGGAGGACCAGCCGGCGCAGCCGCGGCACAGGGCGGCGAGCAGCAGCGTACCCGGCAGCAGACGATGGCTCAGGGAGGCAGTGACGGAGTTCGGAATCATCGGTTTCGCCGCTCAGGAACGTCGTTTGAAGATGAACCACAGGGCGCCGGCCACGCCGAGCACCACAACCGCAATCGTCACTTCATGCAGATACTGGGAGATGAAGGCCACCGCCGGCTCGCCGAAGTAGTAGCCGGCGCCGACCAGGATTGCGCACCACAGCGTCGCCCCGATGGCGGTAATCGCCACGAACGGCAGCAGGGCCATGCCGAACACCCCGGCCGGCAGCGAGATCAGGTGGCGGATCACCGGCAGCAGGCGCCCCACGAAGGTGGCCCAGTTGGCGTTCTTCATGAACAGCGCTTCGGCTTCCTGATACTTCTGCTGGTTGATCAGGAAATACTTGCCGTAGCGCAGCAGGAACGCGCGCCCCGCATAACGTCCCAGCACATAGTTGGCGCTGGCGCCGATCACCGAGCCGAAACCGCCGGCGGCGATCGCCAGCAGCGGATCGAGCTTGCCCTGCGCCGCGAGATAACCGGCCGGAATCATCACCAGCTCCGAAGGCACCGGAAACAGGCTGGATTCCAGCGCCATCAGGAACACGATCTCGGCATAGCCGAGATGCTCGAGAATGCCGCCGACCCACTGCATGAACGCTTCCATGCTCAGGCCCTGCCCGCCAGCAAGGGAACAAAGCTGACGGTGCCCAGATCCTGCTCGAGGAAAGCATGGCCGCGGCGCTCGATCAGCTTCAGCGCCTGACCGCCCTGTGGCCCGACCGGGATCACCAGACGTCCGCCCGGCGCCAGTTGATCGAGCAACGCCGAAGGCACCGCATCGGCACCCGCGGTGACCAGAATGCCGTCATAGGGCGCGTACGGCAGCCAGCCGTTGATGCCGTCGGCGTAACCGAAATGCACGTTGCGATAACGCAGTGCCGCAAGCCGGGTCCGCGCCAGTTCGCTGAGCGGTCGGATGCGTTCGACGGTGAACACGGTATCGACCAGCTCCGCCAGCACCGCCGTCTGATAGCCGCTGCCGGTACCGATCTCCAGCACCCGGCTCATCTTGCGGCCCTGCAGCAGGGTCTGGGTCATCATGCCCACGATCAGCGGCTGCGAAATGGTCTGGGCATGGCCGATCGGCAGCGCATTGTTCTCGTAGGCACGATTCTTGAGCGCATCGTCGATGAACTCGTGGCGCGGCACCCTGCCCATCGCCGCCAGCACCGTTGGATCGACCACGCCCTGACGCTGCAGATCCTCCAGCAGGCGGTTGCGCGCATTGGTGGTCGATACCTGGGCCGCGGTGGCGTGGAACTGTCGCATCGGCGTCATAGTGCGGTGGCCCACTGCCGCGTGTGTTCGATCGCGGCATGGCGTGTCAGATCGACCAGCAGCGGCGTCACCGAGACGCGGCGCTGGTTGACCGCATGGAAGTCGGTACCCGGACCACAATCGGCTTCATCGCCGGCGGCGCCGATCCAGTAGATCGGACGCCCCCGCGGATCTGCGGATTTCAGGGTCTTGTCGGAGCGGTGACGATGACCGAGGCGCGTGACCTCGAACCCTTCGAGCTGCGCCCACGGCACATCCGGCACATTGACGTTCAGGATGCTGCCGCCCGGCAAGGGATCGGCACGCAACTGCTCGATCAACCGCAGGACTGCGCGCGCGCCGGTCTCGTAATGCTGCGGATCGTAGGACACCATCGACACCGCGATCGCTGAAAAGCCCAGATGCCGCCCTTCCATCGCCGCGGCGACGGTCCCCGAATACAGCGTGTCGTCGCCCAGGTTGGCGCCGGCGTTGATCCCGGAGACCACCATTTCCGCCTGCAGGTCCAGCAGCCCGGTCAGCGCCAGATGCACGCAGTCGGTCGGCGTGCCGTCGACACAGACAGTGCCGTCGGCGTGGTGATGCAGGCGCAGCGGCCGCAGCAAGGTGAGCGAATTGCTGGCACCGCTGCGGTTGCGATCGGGCGCCACCACGCGGACCTCATGGGCGGTCTGAAGATGGTCGCGCAGGCACACAAGTCCCGGCGCCGTACAGCCGTCGTCGTTGGAAAGCAGGATTTTCATGAGAACAAATCGGACAGCCCGTAGTGTACCGGCTTTGCCCGTTATCATGCGCTGCAAAACCCCTGCAACGACGCCGCCGACGCCGATGAGCACACGCCCCGACGACGAGGATGACAGCGCACTGTTTCGCCGCGCGATGAGCGATGTCCGCCGCGCACCGCCACCGCAGCACGAGCGCGAACGCCCGCCTCCGCGTGCGCCGGAACCGCGCCAGCGCTGGGCCGACGATCGCGAGGTGCTGAAGGAAATGCTCGCTGAGCCCGATCCGGAATGGCTGGAAAGCGGCGACACCCTGCAATATCGCGCGCCGGGCGTGCAGGAATCGGTGCTGCGACAGCTGCGCCGCGGCCGCTATCGCATCGAAAAGGAACTGGATCTGCACGGCTACAACCAGGAGCAGGCGGCGCTGGCGCTCAGCGATTTCCTGGCCCTGTGTCAGGACCGCGACCTGCGCTGCGTGCGCATCATTCACGGCAAGGGCAATGGCTCGCCCAACAGTGGTCCGGTGCTGAAAAGCCGTCTCGATGGCTGGCTGCGGCGACGCCGCGATGTGGTGGCGTTCTGCTCGGCGCGTCCGCTCGATGGCGGCACCGGCGCCGCCTACGTCCTGCTGCGTCCGCGCTGACGCCGGCTCAGGGCAAGGAACCGCGACCGCTGCGCTCGCGCACGCCGGTCAGTTCCAGCGCCAGCTGATCGAGCAACTGCCGGAAGCGTTCCGGTCCGGCCAGGCGTGCGATCTGCAATCCACCCTGCAGGGCCGCGCCGATCTCCACCGCCTTGTCGTAGGCGTCGCCGTTATAGCTGAGCACGCCCTGATGCCGCCCCTGCTCCAGCGTCGTCACCAGCCAGGCATAGATCTCGCGCATCAGCAGCCGTGCTTCCAGGCGCATGGTGTCGCCCAGCGTGCCGAACTCCGCCGCCAGCACGCCGCCCGGACACAGGCGTCCGCCGTCGGCTTCCAGATAGTCGGAATAGGTGCTGAAGTAGCCCTGCAGCTGGGTCCAGGCATCGACCCCTTCCAGCATCGCGGTCCAGTGGTGGAAACGCTCGCGATAGCGCTGCACCAACGCGACACCAAGATCGTCCTTGACCGGAAAGTGATAGTGGATCGCGGCATTGCGGATCCCCAGTTGCACGGCAATGTGCTGGTAACTGAAGCCATTGAAGCCGCGACACTGCAACAGCTCCTCGGCACAGTTGAGGATCTCTTCGCGGGTGTCGCGCTTGATTCGTCCCGCGGGGCGCGGTGCTGGCTGGTCTTCGACTGGCTGCAACATGGAGGGAGTGTATGCGCGGGCCGGCATCACGACAATGCGTCGCACACAAGAGCGGCGCGCTCAAGCACGACAGATCATCGACGCTGAGCTATGTCTGCCGCGACAGCAGGACCACGGCATGCGCCGCAATCCCTTCCTTGCGCCCGATCGCGTCCATGCCTTCATTGGTCGTGGCCTTGACGTTGACGCGGCCGATGTCGACGCCGAGATCCTCGGCCAGGCAGGCACGCATCGCGGCACCATGAACCGCCACCCGTGGCGCCTCGGCCACCAAGGTCAGATCAGCATTGACCACTGCAAATTTCTCGGCGCGCACCCGCCGCATCACTTCCGCCAGCAGCTTGCGGCTGGCAATCCCCTTGAACTGCGGATCGTTGTCCGGGAACAGCTTGCCGATGTCGCCTGCCGCGATCGCGCCGAGCAGCGCATCGCACAGCGCATGAATCAGCACGTCGCCATCGGAGTGGGCGACGATGCCCCAGGCACAGGGAATGTGGACGCCACCCAGCGTGACGCCCTCGCCGGCTTCGAGGCGATGTGTGTCAAAACCGTGGCCGATGCGTAAGTCCATGCTGAATTCCGATCCGAATTAACCGTGGCGCGCGATTATCGCAGGCCGCACCAAAAAGAAGGGCCTCCGTGTGGAGGCCCTTCAAATTTGACGCCGGAACCCGGCGCCCTCGCCACGCTAGGATCCCATGCTTCGCATGTGGCCCCTCCGCGCTGCTCGGGCTTTAATTCTTGGACTTGTCGACCAGCTTGTTCTTGCCGATCCAGGGCATCATCGCGCGCAGCTGGCCGCCGACGACTTCGATCGGATGCGCGGCGTTGATGCGACGCATCGCGGTCATTTCCGGGTAGCCGGTCTTGCCTTCGGAAACGAACGCCTTGGCGTACTTGCCGGTCTGGATGTCTTCCAGGCACTGCTTCATCGCCTTGCGCGATTCAGCGTTGATGACCTTCGGACCGGTCACGTACTCGCCGTACTCGGCGTTGTTCGAGATCGAGTAGTTCATCGTCGCGATGCCGCCTTCGTACATCAGGTCGACGATCAGCTTAAGCTCGTGCAGGCACTCGAAGTAGGCCATCTCCGGCTCGTAGCCGGCGTCGACCAGGGTCTCGAAACCGGCCTTGACCAGTTCGACGGCGCCGCCGCAGAGCACGGCCTGCTCACCGAACAGATCGGTCTCGCACTCGTCCTTGAACGTGGTTTCGATGATGCCCGAGCGGCCACCGCCGATCGCCGAGGCGTAGGACAGCGCAACCTTCTTGGCGCTGCCGCTGGCGTCCTGATAGACCGCGATCAAGTCCGGAATGCCGCCGCCACGGGTGTACTCGTTGCGCACCGTGTGGCCCGGGGCCTTGGGCGCGATCATGATCACGTCGAGGTCGGCGCGCGGCACGACCTGGTTGAAATGGATCGCGAAGCCGTGTGCGAACGCCAGCACCGCGCCCTTCTTGATGTTCGGCTCGATCTCGTTCTTGTACAGCTCGGACTGGAACTCGTCCGGCGTCAGGATCATGACCAGGTCGGCCCAGGCGCAGGCATCGGCCACGCTCATGACCTTGAGGCCGCCGGCCTCGACCTTCTTCGCAGTCGCGGAGCCCGGACGCAGGGCCACGACGACGTCGACACCGCTGTCCTTGAGGTTCAGCGCGTGGGCGTGGCCCTGAGAGCCGTAGCCGACGATCGCGACCTTCTTGGACTGGATGATGGAGAGGTCTGCGTCCTTGTCGTAATAGACGTTGATGCTCACTGCGGGCACTCCAGTTCTGTACGTATGAATGATGCTGAAACAGCGCCGGCCAGGCCGGCACCCGAAAAAACTTACGGCAGCGCGACGATCTCGCGACCGCGGGCCATGGCCGCCACACCTGAGCGGACCAACTCCAGCACTTCGGCGACCTGCGCCACCGCGGCGACAAATTCGTCGACCTCGGCACCGGTTCCGGCCAGCTGCAGCATGCGCGTACCGGCCGATTCGTCGAGCATCACCGCGCGATGATCGCGCGCCAGTTCGACCACGGCACGGGCGCTGGCATCGGCAACCGCGACCTTCAGCAGCAGCAGCTCGCATTCGATGTAGTCGCTGCTGGACAGATCCACGATCTCGACCACGTCGACCAGCTTGCGGGTCTGCTTGATGATCTGCTCGATCACCGCCTCCGACCCGGAAGTGACCAGCGTCAGCCGCGACACCAGAGGATCGTGGGTCGGCGCAACCGACAGCGAATCGATGTTGTAGCCCCGCGAAGAAAACATGCTGGCGACGCGCGCGAGAGCGCCCGCCTCGTTCTGGAGCAGGAGGGAAATGATGTGACGCATAGGGCGCGCACCTTAGCTTTGCTGCACTGCGAAATCAAGCTAAGATCGCGCCCCCGCTTCAACTTTTGGTCGATTCTCCGTACATGAATGCCGTCTCAGCCAACACCCCTCACCCGCTCGCCGGCACCACGCTGACCGGTGCGGAAATGATGGTCCAGATTCTGGCCGACGAAGGCGTGGGTGTCGTATTCGGCTATTCCGGCGGCGCGATCCTGCCGACCTATGACGCGATCTTCCGCTACAACAGCCTGAACCGCCCTCAGGACGGCGTCGATCCGATGCCGCTGATCATCCCCTCCAATGAACAGGCCGCCGGCTTCATGGCGGCGGGTTACTCGCGCGCCTCCGGCAAGGTCGGCGTCTGCGTGGTCACCAGCGGCCCCGGCGCCACCAATACTGTCACGCCGGTGCGCGACAGCATGGCCGACTCGATTCCGATGGTGGTCATCTGCGGCCAGGTCCCGACCGCCGCCGTGGGCACCGACGCGTTCCAGGAAGCCCCGATCAGCTCGATCATGGGCACGGCGGCCAAGCACGTGTTCCTGATCACCGACCCGACCAAGCTCGAAGCGACCGTGCGTACCGCCTTCGAGATCGCCCGTACCGGCCGCCCGGGTCCGGTGGTGATCGACGTACCGAAGGACGTGCAGAACTGGTCCGGCGTGTTCCGCGGCGAAGGCGTGCTGCCGATCACCGGCTATCGCGCACGCCTCGATACGGTGCGCCAGAATCATCTCGGCGACGAGGCCTGCGCGCGCTTCCACGAGATGCTCAAGCAGGCCAAGCGGCCCTTGATCTATGCCGGCGGTGGCGTCGTCCATGGCGAAGCCTCGCAACAGCTGCGCCGCTTTGCCGCCCGTTTCGGCATTCCGGTGACCACCACCCTGATGGGCATCGGCGCCGCCGACACCACCGATCCGCTGTGCCTGCAGATGCTGGGCATGCACGGCACCGCCTACGCCAACTACGCCACCGATGACTGCGACTTCCTGATCGCGGTGGGCGCGCGCTTCGACGATCGCGTTGCCGGCGTGCCGGGCAAGTTCGCGCCCGGCGCCAAGTGGATCGCGCATTTCGACATCGATCCGTCCGAGATCAACAAGGTCAAGCGGGTGCATTGGCACCATGTCGGCGAGCTGAATCCGGCGCTGCAGGCGATCCAGCAGTACGCGGAAGCACAGAACTTCACACCCGACTACAGCGCCTGGCATCAGCACATCGCCAAGCTGAAACTGCAGCACGCGATGAACTACGAGCGCGGCGGCGATTACATCCAGCCGCATGCGGTGATCGAGGAACTGAACAAGCTGACGCGTGGCGAAGCCGTGGTCAGCACCGGCGTCGGCCAGCATCAGATGTGGGCGGCGCAGTATTTCGATTTCAAGCAGCCGCGTCTGTGGCTGACCTCGGGCTCGATGGGCACCATGGGCTTCGGTCTGCCCGCCGCAATCGGCGCGCAGTTCGCGCAGCCGGACAAGATCGTGATCGACATCGACGGCGACGCCAGCATCCGCATGAATTTCGGCGAACTGGAGACGGTGACCACCTACAACCTGCCGGTGAAGGTGGTGGTGCTCAACAACTTCGGCGATGGCATGGTCAAGCAGTGGCAGCGCCTGTTCTTCGAAAGCCGCTACGCCGGTTCCGACAAGGGCCTGCACCGCAAGGATTTCATCAAGGCCGCGGAAGCCGATGGCTTCGAGTTCGCCGCCCGCGTGGAGAAGAAGGAAGACCTCGCCCGCGTGGTCAAGGCCTTCGTCGAATTCAAGGGGCCGGCCTTCCTTGAAGTGATCATCGATCCGGTGGCTTCGGTCTACCCGATGGTCGGACCCGGCATGTCGTACCAGCAGATGATCACCGGCGACTGGATTCCGTCACGCGCCACCGCGCAGCCGGATCTCGAAGACGTCAAGAATACGCAGATGTTCTGAAGCGGCCTTCGCGCCGTCCAGGGAACGCCCGGGCGCCGCAAGGTGCCCGGGCGTTCTGCGTTGCGACGCCGCTCAGGGCGCGCGCGTCACCACGATCGGCGCGGCGCGGGTGATGATCAGGGTGTGCTCGTACTGCGCCGACAGGTTGCCGCGCACCCCACGCAGCGTCCAGCCATCGTCAGCCTCCTCGACAAACGCGCTCTTGGTCGACAGGAACGGTTCGATGGTGATCACCATGCCTTCCCGCAGTCGTCGTTGATCGCGCGGCTCGTAATGCCCGCAGATATCGCCCGGTTCCTCGTGCAGGGCGCGACCGACGCCGTGACTGCCGAGATTGCGGATGGTCCTGAACCCGTAGCTGTCGGCGACCTGTTCGATCGCCGCGCCGATGCGGTTGATCTTGGCCCCGGCGCGGGCCTCCGCCATCGCGCCCTTGAGCGCCAGCCGCGTCGCTTCGCACAGCCGCGTCTTCAGCGGCGAGGTCGGCGGCACCACACGCGTGCCGCCGGTATCGGCAAAGTAGCCATCGAGTTCGGCCGAGACATCGACGTTGACCACGTCACCGGCCAGGATCCTGCGCGGCCCGGGAATCCCGTGCGCAGCTTCCTCGTTGATGCTGATGCAGGTCGCGCCCGGAAACTGGTAGCTGAGCTCCGGCGCCGAGCGCGCACCGGCACGCTCGAGCAAGCCACGGCCGATCGCATCCAGTTCGGCCGTGGTCATGCCCGGCTCCAGGCGATCGAGCATGCTGTTCAGCACGGACGCAACGATGGCGCCGATACGCTTCAGCGCGACCACATCGGCTTCGGACTCGATGATCATGAGGGCCCTTTCGAGAATTTCGCGGGGAAGTGTACGCTCGCTGCCATGAAATTCCGTCGTCTGCCGCCACTGCATACGCTCGAAGCCTTTGACGCGGCAGCACGCTCGCTGTCGTTCAAGCGCGCCGCGGGCGAGTTGCACCTGACCCCGTCGGCGATCAGTCACCAGATCAAGTCGCTGGAACACTTCCTCGGGATCGATCTGTTTCGTCGCGGCAATCGCACGCTGGAACTCACCGACGGCGGCCGGGCCTATCTCGCCGTGGTGCGCGACACCCTGACACGACTGCGCGAGGGCAGCGGCCGGGTAGTGCAACGCTATGGCCGCGCCAGCCTGAAGATCAGCATGGGCCCCTATCTCGCCAGCGAGATCGTGGTGCCGGCATTGGCCTCGTTCCAGGAAGCGCACCCGGATATCGATGTGCGGATCGAGACCGAACTGCGTCCGATCGACCTGCTGCAGGAAGACCTCGACATCGCATTGCGCTTCGGTCGCGGCCAGTGGCCGCATCTCACGGCCGAGCGCCTGATGACGGTGGCCGCGGTGCCGGTATGCACACCGGCACTGGCGCGGCAGTTGCGCAAGACCACGCCGGCACAACTCGGTGCGGTCGCGCTGATCCATTCCATTCCCCTGCCCGACGGCTGGCAGGATTGGGCGCGCGGTGCCAGCGTCACCCTGGGCGCAGCGGCGAGCGACATCTGGCTGGACAGCTATCTCGCGATCCTGCGTGCTGCCGAGCAGGGCGTGGGCCTGGCGATGGGCCTGGTGCCGATGGTCAATCCGTGGCTGCGGCAGAAGAAGCTGGCGATGCCCTGGCCGCAGCTGCGCTCAGAACTGCCGCAAGGCTATTACCTGCTGCATCGCAAGGACGATGGCGAGCGTCGCGAGGTGCTGCTGTTCCGCGACTGGCTGCAGGCGCTGCTGCAACGCGAGACGGTGCTCGACTGAGCCCGCTCGGGTGATCTTAATTCATCCGAAGCAGGCGCCGAATTCGTTTGTCGGCCCTCGCGTGACGCCCTAGCCTGCACCCCGTCCATTCCTTTCGGGAGCGCGGCATGCGCGAAATACACACCACCCTGGTCACCGCCGACGGCTGTCTGCTCGCCGCCACCGTTTACGAACCCATCGGCCGCATACACGCCGCGGTACAGATCAACAGCGCCACCGGCGTGCCACGGCGCTACTACGCCGCGTATGCCCGCTTCCTGGCCCGCAACGGCTTCGTGGTGCTGAGCTACGACTACCGCGGCATCGGCGACAGCCGCAGTCATCTTCCCCCCGTCGAGCCTTTGCGCATGCATCACTGGGGCAGCCGCGATCTGGCGACAGCGCTGCAATGGCTGCATCAGCGTCATCCCCAGTTGCCCCTGCTGTGCGTCGGCCACTCCGTGGGCGGCCAGTTGCTGGGTCTGGCGGCCAACAATTCGCTGGTCACCGCGGCGCTCGCCATCGGCGCACAGTCCGGCTACTGGCGTCATTGGCCGCGCGCCCTGCAACCGATCATGGCCGGCCTCTGGCATCTGCTGATTCCGGCACTGGTCAGATTCCGCGGCAAGCTGCCGGCCGGCCTGATGGGACCGGAACTGCCGGGCGGCATCGCCAGCGAATGGGCGCGCTGGTGTCGCAATCCGTATTACATCAGCGACGAACTGGGCGCGCCGATCCGCGAACATTTTTTCGGCTACACCGGGCGCATGCGCTTCTATGCGATCGGCGACGATCCGTTCTACGCACCGCTGGCGGCCGTGCAGGCGCTGGCCGGTGACTACCGCAACGCCGACAGCGAACTGCGCTCCATCCAGCCGCGCGACTACGGCCTGACGCGCATCGGTCACTTCGGTTTCTTCCGCAGCAGCATGCCGCAGCGCGCCTGGCAGGAAACCGCCGACTGGCTGCGACAGGCAGCCAGCGTTGCACCGCTGGCACTGGCCGCCTGAGTCCCGCCATGGCCACGCCCGCCCAATTGTTTGCCCGCGCCCGCCGTTATCCGCTGGGAGCGCAACTGTTCTCGCGGGTGGTCACCCGCCGCGCACCGTACTTCGCGTCGATCTCGCCGCTGTTCCGCGAACTGCGCAGCGGCTACAGCGAGGTTTTCATCCGCAATCGCCGCAGCGTCCACAACCATCTCGGCAGCGTCAACGCCATTGCCATGTGCGCGATGTGCGAACTCGCCGCCGGTACCATGATCGACTCCAGCCTGCCGCAGGGACTGCGCTGGATTCCGCGTGGCATGACCGTGCGCTATCTGAAGCAGGGCGACACCGATCTGGTCGCCCGGGCGCAATTGCCGCGCCCGATCACCGCCAGCGATACCGGCGATCACGTGATCGCCGTCCAGGTGCTCAACACCCGCGAGGAAGTGGTGATGGAAGCAGACATCACCATGTACGTGTCGGCACGCCGCAAGGCCTGAGTTGCGGGGCAGCGGCGCGCGCTCCTGCGGCGCACCGCTGCCCTGTCGTCAGCCAGGCCTCGTTGTCAGCCTCGCGCCCGGATGTGGCAGTCTTGCAGCCCCATCTGCACCGTATCGCCCGCAAGGAGCTGAGCATGAGCACTCTCACCAATCGTCTCTACCGTCTCGCCGCACGCCCCGTCGGCCTGCCCAAGCCCAGCGACTGGCAGTACGAGGAAGCCGCCGTTCCCGAACTGCAGGACGGCCAGCTGTTGGTGCAGACGCTGTACATCTCCCTGGACCCGGCGATGCGCGGCTGGATGAACGAGGGCAAGTCCTACGTGCCGCCGGTCGGCATCGGCGAAGTGATGCGCGCCGGCGCGCTGGGCCGGGTTCTGGCGTCACGCCATCCCAAGTTCGGTGTCGACGATATCGTCTCCGGCCTGTTCGGCGTGCAGACGCACGCCATCAGCAACGGCGCCGGCGTACAGCGCATCGACATGCGTCTGGCGCCCCTGCCCAAGTTCATGGGCGTGCTCGGCATGCCCGGGACCACCGCCTACTTCGGCCTGCTCGATGTCGGCGCCCTGCAGGAGGGTGAAACCGTGCTGGTGTCCGCAGCCTCCGGCGCGGTCGGACAGATCGTCGGCCAGATCGCCAAGCTCAAGGGCTGTCGCGTGATCGGCATCGCCGGTGGCCCGGAGAAGTGCCGCTATGTGGTCGACGAACTCGGTTTCGATGGCTGCATCGATTACAAGAACCAGCCGCTGCACGAAGGGCTGAAGCAGCAGGTGCCCGATGGCATCGACGTGTATTTCGACAACGTCGGCGGCGAGATGCTGGATGCAGCGCTGGGCCGCCTGCGGATGAAGGCGCGGGTGGTGATCTGCGGTGCGATCTCGCAATACAACAACACCACCCCGATCCAGGGGCCCAGGAACTACATGTCGCTGCTGGTCAACCGTGCGCGCATGGAAGGCTTCGTGGTCTTCGATTACAGCGCGCGCTACGGCGAAGCAATCGAGCAGATGGCGCAGTGGCTGCGCGCAGGCAAGCTCAAGTCGCGCGAAGACATCGTCGACGGCATCGAGAATTTCCCGGCCACGCTGCTGAAACTGTTCAGCGGCGAGAACTTCGGCAAGCTGATCCTGCGCGTAGCGCAGGAATGATTTTCCACCGCGCCGATGCGGCCGCAGGCCATTAGAATCGACGCCTTCCTCTCCCCCTCGCACCGTCCCATTTCCATGAGCACCGAACATATCGTCACCGAGTTGCAGGATCAGGTCCTGACCATTCGCCTCAATCGTCCCGACAAGAAGAACGCGCTGACCCAGGCCATGTACACGGCGATGGCGGAAGCCCTGCACCGCGCCGACGCCGATGATGCCGTGCGCAGCATCCTGTTCACCGGCACCGCCGACTGCTTCTGCAGCGGCAACGACATCCAGGATTTCCTGCAGATGCCGCCGTCCTCGAAGGACGCGCCGGTTGCGCAGTTCATGCTGGCGCTGGCCAAGGCGCGCAAGCCGGTGGTCGCGGCGCTCAACGGCCCGGCGATCGGCGTCGGCACCACGCTGCTGCTGCATGTCGATCTCGCCTACGCGGGCGAGAGCACCCGTTTCCACATGCCGTTCGTCAACATCGGCATCTGCCCGGAGTTCGCATCCAGCCTGCTGCTGCCGCAGATGATCGGGCACGCGCAGGCCGCGGAGCTGGTGATGCTCGCCGAGCCGTTCACCGCGCAGAAAGCCTACGAATGCCGCCTGATCACTGCGGTACTGCCGGATGCCGAGGTGCTGGCTCACGCGCGCGCCAAGGCGGTGAAACTCGCCCAGCAGCCGCCGCAGGCCTTGCGCACCACCAAGGCGCTGCTGCGCCGCTGGACCGCCGCGCAGATCGAGGAAGCGATCCTGGTCGAGGCCGACCAGTTCATGCCGATGCTGAAAGGACCGGAAGCCGTCGAGGCGCTGACCGCGTTCCTGCAGAAGCGCAAGCCGGATTTTTCCAGGTTCGCCTGAGCCACTGCGGCGCTGTCCCGGAACGCGGCCCTCGGGCCGCGTTCCTGTTTGCGCTACCCGCACCGCGAGCGCGGAAATTTGACGCCTGCGTCATGAATCTGCAGCATGCGGTTCCCGTCTGATTCCTGGCTGCTGTCACCGACCTCGTCAGGCCTTCCGGAATACCGCCATCGTCAACCTGATCCTGCCGTCATGAGTCAGCCTACCCCTGCCGCCAGCAAGCGCGAACGGAACAAGGAAGCCAACCGTGCCGCCATTCTCGACGCCGCGCACCGCTGCTTCCTTGAGCTGGGCTACGAGACCGTGACCATCCGCGACGTGATCCGCCTGTCGGGCCTCGCCGCCGGTACGTTCTACAATTATTTCCCGGACAAGGAATCGCTGTTTCGCGCATTGATCGAAGCGCGGCTCGGCACCCTGCAGCAACGCGCCCATCAGGCGCGCGCGCGCGCCACCAGCATCGAAAGCTTTTTCTACGAGTCCTACCTCGGCACCTTGCAGGAAGTGCGTGCCGACCCTGCATTCTTCGCGCTGATGTTCCGCAACGAGCCGGTCGTGCGCGCGATCTACAACGACAGCATCTTCGGCCTGGTGATGACCTCGCTGAAGGACGATCTGCGCGAAGCGATCGGGCGCGGCATCTTTCCCGAAGTCGACGTCGATGCGATTACCGCGGTGTCGTTCGGCGCCGGTTATGAGCTGGCGCGGCTGATCGTCGAACATCCGCGCCGCACGCCCCAATAGACGGCACGCTTCGTGACCCACCTGTTCATCGACGGCATCGCTGCGCTGCAAGCGGAAATCAAGATGATCCGCATCGGCCCGCGCAATCTGCGCGGCGCGGCGCGCTGAGCAGCGCGCTACTTCAGCCACTCCAGCAGCAAGCGGTTGATCTCCTGCGGCCGATCAAGCTGCAGCCAGTGGCTGGCGCCCTCGATCCGTTCGTAGCGCCAGGGACCGGTGACGTAGCGGAACGATTCCAGCATCTGCTGCTCGACCAGTGCGATGTCGCCATCGCTCCAGATCCCCATCACCGGCAGCGGCGTATCGCGGAAGTGCCGCGTCAGCAGCGCCGGCGCATTCGCGCGATACCAGCTCATCGCCGCAGTCAGACGGCCCGGACGCGACAGATCGGCAATCCACGCCGGCACCTCGGGATGACGCAGCACCGTACGAAGCATGCGCCAGTTGGCGGCGCGCATCGCGATCTCTGCAAAGCCGCGCAACTGGAACAGGCCCACATACCAGGCCTTCAGCATCTGCCCGCGAGCGCTGCGATAGGCGTTGGGATGTCCAACCGACAGTGCGACATAGCAGGCAAACCGTTCGGGATGGCTTCCGGCCAGCGCCCAGCCGGTGATCGCCCCCAGATCGTGTCCGATCAGGCGCACCGGTTCACGAATCTCCAAGGCATCCAGCAGCCCCAGCACGTCTGCCACCAGCTTCTCGATCCGGTATTCACGCACCGCTTTCGGCGCCGTCGTGGCGCCATGACCGCGCACATCCGGCGCGATCACGCGATAACCCGCCTGCACCAGCGCCGGAATCTGCAGCCGCCAGACTGCGTGCGTATCGGGAAAGCCATGCAGCAACAGCACCGGCGGCCCTTCTCCGGTCACCACCACGTTCATGTCGATATCGTTGACGTGCAGCTGCTGCGTAGGGAACTTCATGGCGGATCGATTCTGCAGAGAATGAAAGCGCAAGCATGCGCGATCATGCCGCTGCCGCCTAGTCATGCACCACATTGATCGTGATGAATTCGAAAAGATCATTTCCATCACCACCACCTGAGTCCGCACAATGACGCCACAGCGTGGCAGCGTTGCCGCAGCCGGGTGGGCGTGCGAGCCGATGCTTCGCGAGCGGCAGCCATCCGACCGTTCCCACTGAATTCACCGAGTGATCGACAACAGACACCATGGGTGCCATCTATCTCATCCGCCACGGCCAGGCCTCCTTCGGCAGCAGCGATTACGACCAGCTATCCGAACTCGGCCATCGCCAGGCGCAGGTACTCGGCGCCAGCCTGCGCAGCCGTGTGCCGCAGGTCGATCATGTGTATTGCGGCGGCATGCGCCGACATCGTGAAACCGCAGAGAACTGCCTGAACGCGATGGGCCAGAACCCCATCTGGCACGACGATCACGGCTGGGCCGAATACGACCATGTCGCGATCCTTGCGGCCTACCAGCCGCGCTGGGCCGATCAGGTGCTGATGAAGAACGAGGTCGCGGCGATGCCGCAGAGCCGCAAGTTCTTCCAGGAAGCGTTTGCCGCCGCGGTGGCCCGTTGGGTCGCTGGCGAGCACGATCAGGATTATCCGGAATCCTGGGATGCATTCTGCGTCCGCGTCGGCGCCGCGCTGCAACGATTGCGCAGTGCCATGGAAAAATCGCAGACCGCGATGGTGTTCACTTCCGGCGGTCCGATTTCGGCACTGGCGCAGCAGCTGCTCGGCATCCCCCGCGAGCGCACCTTCCGTCTGAACTGGACGCTGGCCAACTGTGGCGTGACCAAGCTGATCTACAGCGAGCGCGATCTCTATCTCGGCACCCTGAACGAGCACAGCTGTTTTGAAGGCCCGCATTCCGACCTGATCACTTATCGCTGAGGCAAGCAACAGAACATGCGCAAGACCATCCTGATTACCGGCGCCAGCGCCGGCCTCGGCCGCGGCATGGCCCGCGAATTCGCCCGGAGCGGCCACAACCTCGCGCTGTGTGCGCGTCGCACCGACCGCCTCACGGAACTCAAGGAGGAACTGAGTGCCGCGCATCCCGGCATCCAGATCTCGATCCGCGCACTGGACGTGATGAACTACGACCAGGTGTTCGAAGTGTTCAAGGCATTCCGCGAGGACTTCGGCAGCATCGACCGCGTGATCGTCAACGCCGGCATGGGCAAGGGTCAGCCGCTGGGCACCGGCTATTTCTACGCCAACCGCCAGACCGCGGAGACCAACTTCGTCGCTGCACTGGCGCAGTGCGAAGCCGCGGTCGAAATCTTCCGCGCGCAAAATGCCGGGCATCTGGTGATGATCTCGTCGATGAGCGCGATGCGCGGCATGCCGCGCAACCTCACCACCTACGCCGCCACCAAGGCCGGTGTTGCTGCCCTGACCGAAGGCATCCGCGCCGATCTGATGCGCACACCGATCAAGGTCACCACCATCTATCCGGGCTACATCCGCTCGGAGATCAATGCGAAGGTGAAGAACACCCCGTTCATGATCGATACCGAGACCGGCTGCCGCCTCCTGGTCAAGGCCATCGACAAGGAACCGATCAAGGCCTGCGTGCCGTGGTGGCCCTGGGCGCCGCTGGGCTTCCTGATGCGCAATCTGCCGTTGTCGGTTGCCGCTAGACTCAGCTGAAATCCTTTACTGACGAGACGCCATGAAAGCCCTGCTCTGCAAACAGTTCGGACCGCCGGAAGCACTGGTGCTCGAAGAAGTCCCGGATCTCGTGCCCGGTGACACGCAGGTGGTGATCGAGGTGCGCGCTGCCGCGGTCAACTTCCCCGACACGCTGATCGTGCAGGGTCTCTACCAGTTCAAGCCGGCGCTGCCGTTTGCACCGGGCGGTGAATGCGCCGGTGTGGTGAAAAGCGTCGGCAGTCAGGTCAGGAACGTGAAGGTCGGCGATCACGTCATTGCCTTCACCGGCTGGGGTGCATTCGCAGAGCAGGTGCTCGCCGATGCCTTACAGGTGATCCCGATGCCGGAGGGCATGGACTTCGTCACCGCTTCGGCGTTCGTGATGACCTATGCCACCTCGTATCACGCGCTCAAGGATCGCGCTGCACTCAAGGCCGGCGAAACCCTGCTGGTGCTGGGCGCCTCGGGCGGCGTCGGTCTCGCCGCGATCGAGATCGGCAAGGCACTGGGCGCACGTGTGATCGCCGCGGCATCGAGCGCCGAGAAGCTGGAAGTCTGCAAGCAGCACGGTGCCGACGAACTGATCAACTACAACAGCGAAGATCTCAAGGACCGTATCAAGGCCTTCACCAATGGCACGGGCGCGAACGTGGTCTACGACCCGGTTGGCGGCGACTATTCGGAAACGGCGCTGCGCTCGATCGCCTGGCGCGGCCGCTTCCTGGTGATCGGTTTTGCCAACGGCGAGATTCCGAAGATTCCGCTCAACCTCGCACTGCTCAAGGGCTCATCGATAGTCGGCGTGTTCTGGGGCGACTATGCCAAGCGCGAGCCGATGAACAACATCATGGACCTGCGCGCGCTGTTCGGCTGGCTCAAGGAAGGCAAGCTGCAGCCGCATATCGCCGGCACCTACCCGCTGGCGCAAGGGGCTGCCGCGATCCGCGCGCTGATGGACCGCAAGGTCTCCGGCAAGCTGGTGGTGACACCCACGGCACAGTAAGCCTTTGCATCGGGCATCAACCAGAAAGTCGGGGATTCCCCGGCTTTCTGTTACGTGTCGCTGGAACTCGCCTTGGCTCAGCGCGCAGCCACGACCGGCGCGCTTGGCGCACTCACCCGCCAGATGACGTTGCCGACGTCATCCGCCACCAGCAACGCACCCTGGCGATCAAGCGCCACACCCACCGGGCGCCCCAGCGCCTTGCCGTCTGCACTGAGGAAACCGGTCAGCACGTCGAGCGGCTGCCCCGCCGGTTTGCCGTCGGCGAACGGCACGAAAATCACCTTGTAGCCGCTGTGCGGCTTGCGGTTCCAGGAGCCGTGCTGGCCCACGAACATGCCGCTGGCGAACGCCGACGCCAGGCTGTTGCCCTGCGAGTGCGCCAGCCCCAGCGACGCGGTATGCGGCCCCAGGGCGTAGTCCGGCACCCGCGCCGTCGCCACCAGATCGGGTCGCGGCGGTTTCACGCGGGTATCGACATGCGCGCCGTAGTAGCTGTAGGGCCAGCCGTAGAATCCGCCGTCCTGCACCGAGGTCATGTAGTCCGGCACCAGATCGCTGCCCAGTTCATCGCGCTCGTTGACCGCCACCCAGAGCTGGCCGCTGACCGGCTCCCAGGCCATGCCCACCGGATTGCGCAAGCCTGAAGCGAAGATACGCTGCTCGCCGCTGGCGGCATCGATCTCCCAGATCGCGGCACGGCCCGTTTCGACTTCAAGCCCCGCCTCGGCGATGTTGCTGTTGGAGCCGACCGCCACGTACAGCTTGCTGCCGTCGACATTGGCGATCAGGTTCTTGGTCCAGTGACGATTGATCTCTCCCGCGGGCAGATCGGCGAGCTTGACGCCCGCTGCCGTGATTTCGGTATCGCCATCGCGATACGGGAAGCGCAGCAGCGCATCGGTATTGGCCACGTACAGATCCTGCCCCACCAGCGCCATGCCGAACGGCGAGTTCAAGTCCTGCAGCAGGACCGAGCGCTGATCGGCGACGCCGTCTCCATCTGTATCGCGCAGCAGGCTGATGCGGTTGGCGCTGGGCACGCCCGCACCGGCGCGCTTCATCACCTGTCGTTCGATGCGCCCGATCAGGCCCTGCGGCGGATTCGCGGGCGCATTGGTCTCCGCAACCAGTACATCGCCGTTGGGCAGCACATGAATCCAGCGCGGATGATCGAGCCCTTCGGCAAAGGCCGACACCTGCAAGCCTGCCGCCGCCTGCGGCTTGCCGCCGTCGGGCCAGCCTTGCGCGGGAGCGATGTTGACCACCGGCAGCAGCGTTTTCTGCGGTGCCGGCAGCGTTGGCTCGGGGCCGGTGCCGTCCGCGACCGCCAGTTGCGCGCTGCCGCCACACCCGGCCAGCAGCACCGTGGCCCAGGCCAACACGAATATCCGTCCGAAACTCATCGCCGTTCTCCTTCGATTCGACTCACCGCCAGATCGCGCAGTGTCTCCCGGAACGGCACCTTCGCGCACCCGGTGACGGCCGCCGGTCCGCGCCGCGCTGACGTCCCTGCGCCCCAACCGTTAAAGTGCTGGGCGATCCCCCAGCGAGATGAAGCCCCATGAGCCGCACAATCGTCGCAACCCTGATCCCCGGTGACGGCATTGGCCCCGAAATCGTCGATGCCACCCTCGCCGCGCTCGATGCGCTGGGCGTCTCCTTCGACTGGGATGTGCAGCAGGCCGGACTGGCCGGCGTCAAAAGCGCAGGCGATCCGCTGCCGGAAGCCGCGCTGGACAGCATCCGCCGCACCCGTCTCGCACTGAAAGGGCCGCTGGAAACACCTTCCAGCGGCGGCTACCGCTCCAGCAACGTGCGCCTGCGCGAGACCTTCAAGCTCTATGCCAACGTGCGTCCGGCCAGAACCCTGATTCCCGGTGGCCGCTACGACGACATCGACCTGATGGTCTATCGCGAAAATCTCGAAGGCCTGTATACCGGCTACGAACACTACATCCCGATGGACGGCGATCCGGAAGCCGTGGCAATCGCCACCGGCATCAACACCCGCCAGGGTTCGCGGCGCCTGCTCGAATACGCGTTCGAACATGCGATCGCGATGGGTCGCAAGAGAATCACCGTGGTGCACAAGGCCAACATCATGAAGGCGCTGACCGGCATCTTCCTCGACGAAGCGCGCAAGCTCCATCGGGAAAAATATCAGGGCCGCATCGTCATGGAGGAGGTGATCATCGACGCCTGCGCGATGAAGCTGGTGCTCAACCCCTGGCAGTTCGACACCCTGGTCACCACCAATCTGTTCGGCGACATCCTGTCGGATCTGGTCGCCGGTCTGGTCGGCGGCCTCGGCATGGCGCCCGGCGCCAATATCGGTGCCGATGCCGCGATCTTCGAAGCGGTACATGGCTCGGCACCGGATATCAGCGGCAAGGGCATCGCCAATCCGGTGGCGCTGATGCTGGCCGCGGCGATGATGCTCGATC
>JBEBWZ010000003.1:0-56499 GCA_040391865.1 Solimonas flava | reverse complement strand
CGGGCGGCAAATCGGCAGGCGTCCTCATCTTCATCCGCCAGAAAGCTTTACAACGTAAGTGAGGCGTTCTTTAAACAGCGTTGAACCATGAGCAGACAACAGCAAAAAAGATCGCGCTAATTCATGGCGCTTGCAGGACTTGCCGCGGTTAAAAGGGCATCGATGAACGCGCTATCATTGCGAAAGCGTCACGACACCCTCCACACAGTATCTGTTAAGCCAATCCCCACCTCAGTTTCTCGCCGCAGACCTGCGGCACCCAGCGCATCCTCGCGCCACGCCTGCACGCTCTCGAATCTTTGTCCGCCTTTGGGGCAATCGCGGCCGAAGAAATTGGCGGCAGGCCTCACATTTACGCCTCCGAGGTCACGCCATGGACTTCTCGCTCTCCCCCCGTCTGCTCGATCTTCAAGCCCGCACCCGGCAGTTCATTGCCGAAGAGGTGATTCCGTTCGAGAACGACACACGGCAAACGCCACACGGCCCCGAGGAATCGCTGCGCAATGACCTGGTGGCGCTTGCGCGCAAAGCCGGCCTGCTGACGCCGCATGCTTCAGTGGAACTCGGCGGCCTCGGGCTGACGCATATCGAGAAAGCCATCGTCTTCGAGGAAGCCGGCTATTCGGCCCTCGGCCCCGTTGCGCTCAACGTGCACGCGCCGGACGAAGGCAACATCCACCTGATGGAAATGGTGGCGACCACCGCGCAGAAAACGCGCTGGCTGCAGCCGCTGGTGGCCGGCCACACTCGCTCCTGCTTTGCGATGACCGAACCCGCGCCCGGCGCGGGTGCCGATCCGTCGATGCTGCTCACCACGGCGGTGAAGGACGGCGACGACTACATCATCAATGGCACCAAGTGGTTCATCACCGGCGCCGAAGGCGCCCACTTCACGATCATCATGGCGAAGATGGAGGACGGCTCCGCGACCATGTTCCTCTCGGACATGAATCGCGAGGGCGTGCGCCTGGAACGGCTGATGGACTCGCTGGACTCCTGCTTCACCGGCGGCCACGGCGTGCTGCATTTCGAGAATCTCCGTATCCCCGCCACCGACGTGCTCGGCGAGATCGGCAAGGGTTTCCGCTACGCCCAGGTGCGGCTGGCACCTGCGCGCCTGACCCACTGCATGCGCTGGCTGGGCCAGGCACGGCGCGCGCACGATATCGCGCTCGCCTATGCCCGCAAACGCCAGGCCTTCGGCAAGACGCTGGGCCAGCACGAGGGCGTCGGCTTCATGCTGGCCGACAACGAGATGGACCTGCAAAGCGCGCGGCTTTCGATCTGGCACAGCGCCTGGACACTGGATCAGGGCTCGAAAGGTAGCATCGAATCGAGCATGAGCAAGGTGCTGGTCTCGGAGGCGGTGTGGCGCATCGTCGATCGTTGCGTGCAGATTCTCGGCGGCCAGGGCGTCACCGGCGAGACCGAGGTGATGCGCATCTTCAAGGACATCCGCGCCTTCCGCATCTACGACGGCCCGAGCGAAGTGCATCGCTGGAGCATCGCCAAGAAAATTCTCGGCAACACGCCTACCTGAAGCCAGCCGTGGCGGCACAGGGCTAAGATCATTCCCATTGTTTGGAGCTAGCACTTGGAAGACTGGGTACACCGCGCCCTGGCCCGCTGGCCCAATGTGCCGGCGCTGTTCGGCTGGCTGGGCCTGGATCGGCGCGGTCGCTGGCTGATCCGCGGCGAGATCATCAACCGCCCGCAGATCATCGACACCATCAACCGCAACTATGCGGCGGATGAACACGGCCGCTGGTATTTTCAGAACGGCCCGCAGCGCGGCTATGTCGCGGTGGAATACACGCCGCTGATCCTGCGCGCCGAACACGATGTGCTGGTGACGCACACCGGGTTGCATGTCGAACAGCCGACACAGGCGTATCTGGACGAGGAAGGTGCGCTGCTGTTCGTCAGCGAACACGGCCCTAGCGTACTTGATGCCAACGATCTCGAATGGGCGCTGCAGCGCATCACTACCAACGGCAAGGCCATCGACGAAGCAGCACTCGCCGAGGCGCTGTCGCTAGCGTCCGGCACGATCACGACACTATCGTTCACGCTGGCCCACGCCACGCTACCGCTCGCACGCCTCGACACCGCGCAGGTACCACAGGCGCTGGGCTTCGTGCGCGAACCGCAGCCGCGCGACGGCGAGCGCACCTCGTCCTGATCAGCCTTCCGGGAACGCGCGCTCGATCAGCGCTGCCAGCGGCGCGGTCGCCGGCAAGGTGCCGTAGTTGAGTCCGTGCTCGCCACCGAGGCGCGTGCTGCAGTAAGTCTGCGCCACGTCGGCATTGCCGGCACGCAACAGGATCGAGGCCTGCAGTGCCAGTGCCATGCGCTCCACCACCATGCGCGAGCGCAGTTCCAGCGTGGTGCGATCGTCAAAGGTCTGCGACAACCAGGTTACTTCGCGATCCAGATCGGCATTCTCGCCGCGTGCCGCCATCAGCTCGCCGAAAAAGGCATCGCGCGTTTCCGGCTCCTTGACCAGTGCACGCAACACATCCAGGCACTGGATGTTGCCGCTGCCTTCCCAGATTGAATTCAGCGGCGCCTGCCGATACAAGCGCGGCAGGCTGGTTTCCTCGACATAGCCGGCGCCGCCCAGGCATTCCTGCGCCTCGTTGACCAGCGGCGGGCAGCGCTTGCAGATCCAGTACTTGCCGATTGCCGTTGCCAAGCGCGCGAATGCCGCTTCGCGCGGATCGCGCTCGGAGGCATCGACAGCGCGCGCCACGCGCACCATCAGCGAGGTCAGCGCCTCGCTTTCCAGCGACGTGTCGGCAATCACGTTGCGCATCAGCGGCTGTTCGATCAGGCGCTTGCCGAAGGCACTGCGGTATCGCGTGTGATGCACCGCCTGCACCAGCGCCTGACGCACGATACTGCTGGAGCCGATCATGCAGTCCAGCCGCGTCAGCGCCACCATTTCCAGGATCGTGGCCACACCACGGCCTTCACCGCCGACGCGTTGCGCCCAGGCGCCCTGGAACTCGACTTCGCTGGAGGCGTTGCTCCAGTCGCCCAGCTTGTCCTTGAGACGCTGGATGCGAATGGCGTTGCGCGAACCGTCGGGTCGCAGCTTCGGCATCAGGAAGCAGGTGATGCCGGCATCGGTATAGGCCAGCACCAGCCAGGCGTCGCACATCGGCGCCGAGAAGAACCATTTGTGGCCGACGATCTCGTAGCTGCCGTCGGCCTGGATGTACGCCTTGGTGGAATTGGCGCGCACGTCGGAGCCGCCCTGCTTCTCGGTCATGCCCATGCCGATGGTGCAGCCGCGCTTCTCGCCGCCTGGCAGCACGCGTGGGTCGTAATCGTAGGAGTGAATGCGCGGCAGCCACAGCGCCGCCACATCAGGCTGATGGCGCAGGGCCGGCGCTGCCGAATGCGTCATCGTCAGCGGACAGCTGGTGCCGGACTCCGCCTGGTTGTGCATGTAGGCCACCGCCGCGCGCGCCACATGTGCTCCGACCTTGTCGGCATTGCGCCAGGCAAAGGCATGCACGCCGTACTTCATGCCCAGTTCCATCACGCGGTGATAAGACGGATGGAACTCGACTTCGTCGATGCGGTTGCCGTAGCGGTCGTAGCTCTTGAGCTTGGGCTTGTTCTCGTTTGCGACGTAGCCGAGTTGCATCAGCTCGCCGCCGACCACCGCACCATGTTCGGTGAGATGCGCATCCGCCCAGCCACCACCTTCGCGATGTATCGCATCGCGCAAGGCGGGGTCGGTCAGCCAGGCGTTGTAGGCGCCCAGCGGCGGTGCCTGGTTATCCACTTCATGGGTAATGAATCTTTCCGCGACGCTCATCTGCGCGTCTCCCAATAAGGGATCGACGCACAGGATACCGCGACGTTCGATGAACGCCGCGGCGACCCGATCAACGGCCGCTGAAGTTGGGTTTGCGCTTCTGCACGAACGCCATCGCCCCTTCCATGAAGTCCTTGGAATGGCCGCATTCACGCTGCAGGTCACGCTCGAGATCAAGCTGCACTGCCAGATCGTTGTCGACTGCGGCATGGAGACTGCGCTTGATGCGCGCGATCGCAGCACCGGGACCGGTTGCCAAACGCCGCGCCAGCGCCAGCACCGTGGGCATCAGCTGCTCGTCATCGGCTACATCCCAGATCAAGCCCCATTCCTTGGCCTGCTCAGCCGGCAGTTTCTCGCCCAGCAAGGCCAAGCCCATCGCACGTTGCGGACCTACGCTGCGCGGCAGGATCCAGGTGCCACCCGCATCCGGAATCAGGGCGACATTCACGAACGCCTGCAGAAAATAGGACGAGCGGGCGGCAATCGTGAGGTCCGCCATCAGGGCAAGGTTGGCACCGGCGCCGGCGGCAATGCCATTGACCGCCGCAATCACCGGCTTTGGCAATGCACGCATCTTCAGGATCAGGGGGTTGTAGTGCGTCTCAAGCGCGAGCCCGAGATCCAGCCGGCCCTGCGCGTCCAGCGGCGGATTGGCGCTGGTGGCCACCAGATCGGCCCCGGTACTGAACCCACGCCCTTCGCCGGTCAACACCACCACCTTGACCGCAGTGTCTGTCGCGGCCTGCTCGAACGCCTGGTTCATCTCCGCCATCAGCTCCAGCGTCATCGCATTGAGCGCTTTCGGGCGATTGAAGCTGATGACGGCAACGCCGTCCTCGACGCGATACAGAATGTCCTTGTAGCTCATGTTGGCTGTTCTCAATCCAGGGTGGAGCGGGCAATGATTTCCTTCATGATCTCGGAGGTACCGGCGAGGATGCGATGGATACGCTCGTCCTGGTACAGGCGACAGATCGGGTATTCGTCCATGTAGCCGGCGCCACCGTGCAACTGCACGCCTTCGTCGACCATGCGGCCATTCAGTTCACTGGTATACAGCTTGGCGCGCGCGGCGTCGTCGGGACTCAGCTTGCCCTCGTTGTGCACTTCGACGCAGCGATCCACATACACCTGCGCGATGTCGATCTCGGCATCCAGCGCCGCCAGCTTGAAGCGCGTGTTCTGCATCTTGCTCAGCGGCTTTCCGAACACCTTGCGCTGGCGCACGAACTCCTTGGTCAGCTCCAGGGCATAGCGTGCCGCCGCGATGTTGCCGCAGGCCGCGATCAGGCGCTCCTCGGCCAAGCCCTGCATCAGGTGATAGAAGCCGCCATGCGGCTTGCCGAGCACGTTGGCCTTCGGCACCTTCACGTCGCGGAAGAACAGTTCGGCCGTGTCCTGCGACTGCATGCCCATCTTCTTCAGATTGCGCCCGCGCTCGAAGCCTTCCATGCCGCGCTCGACCAGGAACAGGGTCACGCCATGCGCATTGTCCGGATGGGTCTTGGCAGCAACGATCACCACATCGGCATTGATGCCGTTGGAGATGTAGGTCTTGGAGCCGTTCAGCAGCCAGTGATCACCCTTGTCTTCGGCGCGCGATTTCATGCCTGCGAGATCGGAGCCGGCATCCGGCTCGGTCATCGCTATCGCGAGAATCTTCTCGCCGCTGACACAACCCGGCAGCAAACGCTGCTTCTGTTCATCGGTACCGAAGTGACCGATGTAGGGCGCCACCAGGCGGCTATGTAGGGTGACGAAGTAACCGGAGTCGCCGTGAAACGCATTTTCCTCGATCAGGATCTGCTCATAGCGAAAATCCTTGAGGCCCTGGCCACCGTACTGCTCGTCGGCCCACATGCACAGGAAACCCATGTCACCGGCCTTGCGGTAGGCCTCGCGATCGATCAGGTGCTGCTCGCGCCAGTGCTCGCTGTGCGGTCGGATCTCCTGCTGGAAAAACTTGCGCGCCGAATCGCGGAACATCTCCATCTCGGCATCGAACGGCTTGCGTTGCATCAGACAGGCTCCTTCAGACTTGCGGATCCAGCGGCTCGATCAGAGCCTCGTGGAAGATCATTGAAAAATTCGACACGGCTACGGTCAGCAACGGCTTGGCCGCGCCGATGTCGGGAAACACCGCCGCATCGATCTGCGCACTGCGCAGACGCCCGAGTTGCACGCGCCCGCTGGCGCTCGGCCGATACTGATAGCGACGGCCTTCATGGTGCTGGATCAGCGTGGTCAGACGCCGCGGCAACAGGGCCGTGGTGAACGGCAGCGGCAAGCGCGAGGCGCTGAACACCAGCTCGGCGAAGGTCTGGCCAGCGCGACTTACGCGCACGTGATCGACGCCCTGCTCGCCATAACGCACGTCGAACTCGGCCAGCTCCTTGGGAATGCCCCAGTTGCGCCTGCCGTTGACGACGCTGTCCTGCGACGACACGAAGATGCGGCTGATTGAAAAATGCGCACCTCCTTCACCGTCGTCGAACGCTCCGGGAATGAACAACAGTTCGTGATACGGCCCTACCGGAGAATCGGCGTAATCGACAAACATCAGATAGCCATAGGACGATGGCTTGCGTCGCCCGCGCAGGCTGTCTGGCGTAAAGCTGGCGTCATCGAGCAACGCCGGCGGCATCCGCAGCACGCTGATGTAGCCGCGGCCGTGCAGTGTCCACGGCGCCGGGGCATCGCTGACGTTGCCAATGCTCATTGCCATACCACCTTGCGACCCTGCTGCGTCCATTGCTCGACCTGCGCCAGATAGCGATCCTCGATCACATTGCGCTTGATCTTCAGCGTTGGTGTCAGAAAACCGCTTTCGATGGTCCACGGCTCCTTGACCACCACCAGACAGCTGAGCTTTTCATGGTCTTCGAGTTCGGCGTTCACGCGCGCCAGCAATCCTTCCAGATCGGCACTCAAGCTCGCCACGCCGCCTTCGGTTGCACGCTGCTGCTGCGCCTCGGGCGACAGCATCACCAGGGCGAATGGTTGATGCTGACCCGCGCCGCTGACGCAGACCGATTCCACCGCCGGATGATTGCCGAGCTTGTTCTCGATCGGCGCCGGCGCCACGTACTTGCCCTTGCTGGTCTTGAACAGTTCCTTGACGCGACCAGTGATCCGCAGACGACCATCGGCTTCGATCTGCCCGCGATCGCCGGTGCGGAAATAGCCATCGGCCGTAGTCTCTTCAGCGGTCTTTTCCGGCTGCTGGTAATAACCCAGCATCTGGCACGGGCTTTTCACCAGCAGCTCGCCATTGCCATCGATCCGCGCTTCAACGCCGCGATAGGGATGGCCGATCCAGCCTTCGCGCAAGCGTCCCGGATGACCGCCGTGCGAGTACGCCAGGTTCTCGGTCATGCCGTAGAACTCCAGCAGTTCCAGTCCCAGTTTGCGATACCAGGCCATCTGCTCCGGCGGCAGCGGCGCCGAGCCGGTGATCGCGATGCGGGTTTCCTGCAGGCCCAGCTGCGCCAGGATTTTTTTCTTGACCAACCGCGACAGCAAAGGAATCGCGAACAGGCGGCGCTGCTTCGCCAGCGGCAGTTTCTGGTTCACGCCGAGATAGAACTTGGTCCACAGGCGCGGCACCGAGAAGAAGATGGTCGGCCGCGCGCGGCGCAAGTCTTCGGCAAAGGTTTCCAGACCATTGGAGAAATAGACACGGAACCCGAAATGCAAAGAACCACCCTCCACCGCCGCGCGCTCGGCAACATGCGCCAACGGCAGATACGACAGCATGCGGTCGGCGGTCGAGGTCTGCATCAGCTCGCTGAGCCCTTCGGCGGCGCGGACGAAGCTGCCATGTGCATGCATCGCGCCCTTCGGCTGTCCAGTGCTGCCGGAGGTATACAGAATCGTCGCGAGGTCGTCCGCCGACGGCAGCACCGGCTGCTGCAGCGGCGCGGTGCTGGCGACAATCTGTTCCCATTGCGGCACATCGCTGCGCGGCGACATCGGCAATGCGATCAGCGGCAGCGTGTCCGGCAACACCGTGCGGATTTCGTTCCAGCCGTCGCTCTTGCCATCCATCTTGCCGAGGATCAGCAGACGCGCATCGCTGTGTTGCAGCACGTAGGCCGCGCTCTCGCCGTTCAGCGCCGGGTACAGCGGCACCGTGACGTGGCCGGCCATCCACACCGCGAGATCGGCCATGATCCAGTGCGCGCTGTTCTTGCCCAGCAATGCGATATGACTGCGCGGCGGCAGATCGAGACTGCGCAGATGTGCGGCCATGCGCCGCACCTGGTCGGCAACCTCACCCCAGCGATAGTCGACCACGCGACCATCGGGATACGGCTGCGTCAGATAGATGTCCTGTGGCCGCGTTGCTTCCCAGTGCAGCAGGCTGTGCAACAGCGTCGGACGATTGGCGGCAGTCGGGTTCATCAGTGACTCTCCTCAAGTGCTGCAGCAAGTATCAGATCGGCCGCCTTCTCGGCGATCATCGTGGTCGGCGCATTGGTGTTGGCGCCGATCAGGGTGGGCATCACCGACGCATCGACCACGCGCAAGGCGCTGACGCCATGCACGCGCAATTGCGGATCGACCACCGCCATTGCGTCGGTGCCCATCTTGCAGGTACCCACCGGATGATAGGTACTTTCGGCACGGCGGCGTATCCATTCGCGCAGTGCCTGATCGTCCTGCATTTCCGCGCCCGGAGACAGCTCGACCTCGCGATGCGGCGCAAAGGCCGGCTGCGCCAGCAGCTGCCGCGTCAGCTTCACGCCACGCAGCAGCTTTTCCAGATCGCGCGGCTCGCCGAGATAGTTCGGATCGATCACCGGGTCGGCCAATGGATCGGCATTGCGCAAGCTCACACGGCCGCGAGACAGCGGCCGCATGTCATAAACATAGACGATGTAGCCATAGCGCTGCAGCAGCGGCAGCAGCTTGAAGCCGTGCTCCACATTGGGGGCCGGACCGAAGTGCCATTGCAGATCGGGGATCGCTTCATCGGCGGCGGACTTCACGAAGCCGCCCGCCTCCACCACGTTGCTGGTGAACTCGCCTTTGCGCTGAAACAGATAACGACCTAGGTTCGCGATCGCACGCAACCAGGCGGTTGGATGCAGCGAAATGCCGACGCGGGATCGCGCCCGTGTCTCGACGATCACTTCGAGATGATCCTGCAGATTGTGTCCGACACCGGACAGATCCTGAACCACGTCGATGCCGTGCTGCCGCAGTTCGCTTGCCGGGCCGATACCGGACAGCAACAGCAGTTGCGGCGACTGGAACGCGCCAGCGGAAAGAATCACTTCACGCGCCGCACGCAGCTGGCGGGTCTCACGGCCACAGCGCAGCTCGACCCCGACGGCCTGTCGGCCTTCAAACAGTACTTGCGTCACTTGCGCGCCGGTCAGCACTTCAAGATTGCCGCGCGCGCGGACCTCCGGCGTCAGATAGGCACGCGCGTTGCTCCAGCGCTGGCCCGCCTTCTGAAAGACCTTGTACAGACCGACGCCCTGTTGCTGCGCGCCATTGAAGTCATCGTTGCGCGCATGCCCTGCCTGCTGCCCGGCAGCGACAAACGCGACGCTCAATGGATTGGTCGAGCGGCGCTCGCTGATCTGCAGCGGCCCGTCACCGCCGTGAAACCTCCGCTCCGATTCCGCCAACGGCGCGCGGTACTGTTCGGATTTTCGGAAATACGGCAACACCTCGTCATAGGACCAGCCCTCGCAACCCAGTGCGGCCCAATGGTCGTAGTCCCAGGCGTGGCCGCGGGTGTACACCGTGGCGTTGATGCTGCTGCAGCCACCGAGCACCTTGCCGCGCGGCTGATAGGTACGACGCCCGCCCAACTGTGGTTGCGGCTCGCTCCAGAATTTCCAGTTGGCAAACCAGCCACGCACCAGCGCGACCACGCCGAACGGCATGTGGATCAGCGGATTGCGATCCTCCGGGCCGGCCTCGATCAGACAGACGCGAAAGCGTCCGTCCGCCGACAGGCGATTGGCCAGTACACAACCGGCGGAGCCTCCTCCGACGATGATGTAGTCGTGCATGCGACGTTCTCCTCCCTTTCCGGGTTCTTGTGCGCACCGTGATGTGTGCGGCGGCGTGTCCGTTGCCGCGGTTCGCGATGAAGCTGCCTGATCCTCGCACCGCGCAGCGGGCGTGCTCGCTTATGCGACTTGCGCGGTGCCGGCCGCCTGCAGCAGCGCGGCCTGCTGGAAATGCGCGAACTCCGGTTGCGCGGTGCGACGCCGGAACTCGCTCATCGAACCGACCCAGTTGTTGGTGTTGATGCCGTCGGCGGTCTTGTACCAGCTCTGGCAGTCACCGGAGTACGTGGTTCCGGCGCTGCGCTGCTGCATCTCTTCTCGGTAGGCGTCCGCCGCGGCCGCGGTGACTTCGATGTTGCGCCACTGCCGCCGCTCGCGTTCGACCAGCAGCCGGCTGAGATAGCGTTGCTGCTGCTCGAGCATGAAGATGATCGAGCCCGAGCCGACGTTGGTGTTGGGTCCGTACAGCACGAAGAAATTCGGAAAGCCGTTGATCGCCATACCCAGATAGGCCGAGGCGCCCTGCGCCCACTCCTGCCGCAGATCGCGGCCACCGCGACCGCGCACCTGCATCGGCGTCAGGAATTCGGTCGCGGCAAAGCCGGTGCCGTAGATGATCGCATCGACTTCGCGCAGCTGGCCGTCGGCCGTGCGCACACCGCGCTCGGTGATTTCGGTGATCGCGGTATCCACCACTTCGACATTCGGCCGCACCAGCGCGCGCAACCATTGATTGGTCAGCAGGATGCGCTTGCAGCCGATCGGAAAATCCGGGCGCAGCTTGCGCCGCAAGGCCGGATCGCGCACCTGCACCCACAGCTGCAGCTTCGACACCGCGGTCACTGCCCAGGCCAGCGCGCGATTGCCGTTGTAGGCGGCGGCGAGGATTTCGCAGATCAGGAACACGCGCAGACGGTCGAGATCGTGCAGCAGCGGCACGGTATCCAGTAGCCAGCGCTCGAAGCGCGAGAACTGCTTTTCGACTTTCGGAAAGGTCCAGCCCGGCGAGCGCTGAAACAGTTTCAACGCGCCGGCCTGCTGCGCCACCTCGGGCACGAACTGCACGGCGCTGGCGCCGGTGCCGATCACCGCCACCGATTTTCCGGCCAGCGGATAGGCGTGATCCCAGGTCGAGGAATGAAAGGTCTTGCCGGCAAAACGTTCGCGTCCCGGAATCTTCGGGTACGCCGGCTGATGCAGCTGGCCGACCGCGCTGACCACGGTCTCCGCTTCGATCAGGCTGCCGTCCTGCAGCCGCAGCACCCACAGCGCGCGGGTCTCGTCGTAATCGGCGCTGTCGACTTCACTGCGGTAACGGATGTGACGCTCGAGATCGTACTTGCGCGCGACGTGATGCTGGTAGGCCAGGATTTCTTCCTGCCGCGCATAGCGCCAGGACCACGGGTAATGCGGCTCGAACGAATAAGAATAGAAATGCGAGGGCACGTCGCAGCCGGCACCGGGATAGGTGTTGTCGCGCCAGGTGCCGCCGAGATCGTCGGATTTTTCGAGGATCAGCAGCGACTCGATCCCCGCCTGGCGCAGGGAGTAAGCCATGCCCAGACCACCGAAGCCGGCGCCGATGATGGCGACTTTGATTGTCTGTGGGGGCCGCTGGCTCATCGTGTATTCCTCTTGACGCTGGGGGATGTCATGTCAGCAATGGTGACGCACGCGTCATTATTTGTAGGCTATATCATCGGCCAATCAGTTGATCCTTCCGGCCATCGCCAGCGGTCGCAAAGCGATTGATAATTGCGGCCAAAGCACGTCATTCTTGTCCCCATGCAGGCTTCCGAAATCCGTCGTTCGATCGTCAGCGCGCAGCTGCTGAGCCGCTTTGCGGCGGATCACGGCGTGTCGCAGAGCGATTGCCTGCGCGATACCGGCATCGACGCGGCCACGCTGGCCAATCCGCAGACCGAAATCCTTGCCGGCCAGGAATTGCAGCTGGCACGCAACATCGTCCGCGCCATCGGTCACCAGCCGGGCATCGGTCTCGACGCCGGGCTGCAATATCACCTGTCCGCCTACGGCATCTGGGGCTTTGCGCTGGTGACCAGCCCCAGTTTTCGCGCCGCGGCGGAAATCGCCACGCGCTACCTCGATCTGAGCTACGCCTTCGTCCGCTTCCGCAAGGATCTCAGCGACGGCCGCTTCCGCATCCTGCTCGACGACAGCGAGATCCCGGAAGACGTGCGCCAATTCCTGTTCGAACGCGACCTCGCCGCCTGGGCCAACGCCATGCACGAGATGCGGCCGTCGTACACGCCGGTGATCGGCGTCGAATTCCGGTTTCCGCGCCCGGCGCACGCCGCGCGCTACAGCGAACTGTGCGGCGTCGAACCGCGCTTCGACGCGCGCGAGAACGCGATCATCATCGACACCGCCCATCTCGACGATCCGCTGCCGCAGGCCGACAGCAGCATGGCGCGGCTGTGTCTCGACCAATGCCGGCAGCTGCTGGAGAAACGCCGCGTGCGCACCGGTGTGGCCGGCCGCGTGCGCGATCGCCTGCTGCAGATGCCCAGCGAAATGCCCGGCATCGACCGCGTCGCCGAGGACCTGTGCATGGCGCCGCGCAGCCTGCGGCGGCGGCTCGAGGAAGAAGGTACCTCGTTCCGCGCGCTGGTCGACGAGGTGCGGCAGATGCTGGCCGAGGAACTGCTGATGATGGCCGGCATCAAGCTCGAGGAGATCGCGACCCGCCTCGGCTATGCCGAGTCGGCCAGCTTCATCCACGCCTTCAAGCGCTGGAAGGGCGTGTCGCCCAATGTGTTCCGCGAACAGCATCGCCTGCTCGGCAGCGACTGACTAGAGGGTCTTCATGTATTCCAGCAGCGCGCGCCGCTCCTGGTCGGTGAGCACTGCGGCGAAGTCGTGGCCGCCGTTGTCCTGGCTGTACATGAAGCTGTTGTAGACCTTGCGCGCCTCGACCTGGGCGTCGCTGAGAATCGGCGCATTCAGCAGGTTCCAGGCCAGACCGCCGTTTGCCCAGATCAGCGCCAGCGCATCCTGCACGGTGGCACCGTCATCGTCGTTCGGGTTGCAGCTGAGATAGGGCAGCGAGGCAGTGCCGCAGGTGAGTTCTTCGTACTTCCAGCCGAGCTGCTCGCGGTCGTAGCCGCTGCCGAGCCGGTAGTCGAAGCCCATCACCACCTTGCCTTCCTGATCGGCACGCGCCGGTTTGGAAAGGCGTTGCCAGATCTTCGGCCGCGCATCCGGTTTCAGCACCTGCCACAGGTTCGGCACGGCGCCGTTGTGGAAATACGGCGCCGTGGCCCAGACGCCATACAACGGCGGCGCGAGATAGCCGAGCTTGCGATCACCGCGCAAGGCGGTGTCGTTCCAGTCGCCGCACAGCGAAACGCCCGCTTCGTTCTTTTCACCATCGGCATAGGCAAACCAGTTGCGGCGCGCGTAGTTGGCCACCATCTGGCTGTTGCCATCGAGACGGCGGCGATCGGTATCGATCACCTCGATCGGCACGATGTACGACGCGATGCCCTCCAGCAGCGGCGTGTCGAGGAATGCCGGATCGTGGACGTAACGCGGTGAATACGCGCCATGACAGCTGGCGCAGGAGCCGTTGCCACCGTCCGGCCGCGGCACCGGGTTGTCCAGATTGGCCGCCCACAGATCCTTGCCGTGGAACAGCACCGCGCCCTGCTCCGCCAGTGCGGTATCGATGGCACCCAGCGCATTCTCGGGCCAGGCCGGCGACTTCAGCGACATGATCCAGGTGTCGCTGTCCTGCTGGTGGTCGACGATCCACTGCTTGTCGGCCGCCATGTCCGGATGCAGCGGCGTGTTCGGGAAATGGAACGACAGTTCGATGCGCTTGGCATCCATCACCTGGCCGCCGTCGAAATACTTTCCGGAGCGACTGCCGACGTTCCAGTACACCGGCGGATCCTCGGTGCCGGTCGACGGCTGGGTCTGGATCGACAGATAGCCCGGCAGTGCCGGCAGCTCGGTGATCGTCAGGGTACCGAACAGCTGGAAATTGGTGATGTTGCCGGTGCCGCGCACCTTGTTCTGCGAGATCAGCGCCAGTGCCGCCTGCTGCGGCGCCAGGCGCGCAAGGTCGGTGAACATCACGGTGATGTCGGACAGGCTGTTGGTGCCGTACATCGGGCCCAGCCCTTCGCCTTCGCCGATCTCGCCGACACCGCCGCCGTGACAGATGCTGCAGGTCACGTTGAGCTGACCGGTCCAGCTGCCGTCGGGATTGCGCAACTGGGTCACGCCCATCGGCAGCTGGCCGCTGCCGCCGTCGGTGGCGTTCGGGTCTTCGCCCGGCAGCGGATACGGATTGTCCGTAGCCGACAGGGGCATACCCCAGCGCTCCGCCACCAGCTCGTCGAAATTGTCGGGCCGCGCATCGAGACGCCAGATCCGGTCCCACATGCGGCTGTAGGCCTCGGCCGAGAACGCGAAGGTCGAGGTCGACGCATTGCCGGAGAAGAAGTGCCCGGCACCCACCTCGCCATCGGCCGCGATCAGCGGATAGCCGCGTGCCGAACGCGCGCGCAATTCGCCGCAGGTCCCCGGATGGTTGTCGGCCTGACAGGTCTGCCACCAGGCGTTCATCAGCACCGCCTTGCCCTGGTTGACGCCCGGCACCACCAGCTCGCGCGGGTCCTCGGGCACGGGCGTGCTGTCGTCCTTGCCTTCGCAGTAATCGAACCAGTAGTGACCGCCGCGGCGACTGCCCAGCAGCGGCAACGGCGTACCCGGCGTGACACCGCCCGAGAGCAGGGCTGCGCAACCGTTGGCATCGGCGAAGCAGCGCAGCAGGATCTCCATGTTGCGGTACATCGGACTGCCCTGCGGCCACGGTGCGCCGCCGCTGTGCGGCGTCTCCTGTCCCGACGCCATCAGCAGGATGCGCGAGGTCGGGTTGTTGCCACCGAGCCGTTGCCAGCTGTCCTTGAGATCGGCGAGATCGTTGCCGCCCTGCGCCGAGAGCTGGAACTCGCGGCCGTCCTCCACATCGCCCAGCCCGCCGGGCACATGGCAGGTGCGGCAGAAATCCAACCCGGTCTGCACATTGCCGGAGAAATGTTCTTCCAGGGAACGCGCCTGCGTGCCGGAGCCGTCGCTCCCCGAAGGGCCGGTTGCGGTGCCGCCGCTGTAGTCGCCGGAACAGCCGGCTGACAGCAGCGCCAGCAGCATGGCAGGCAGCAATCCCGGCAGGGAGCGGGCAGGTGCGTCATTCAGCATCGTCAATTCCTCCAGACTCCTCTGCACCGCTCGCGCTCACGATGAACCGGCGGGGCTCTGGGAGACCGCTACCGCATGGTCGGCGCAAAGCCTCCACGAGGGAAGGACAATTGCGGCCAAGCCGTTGATCTTTGCGCCGCCGCCGTCACCACCCGCGCGCCGGCGGCGGCGCGGACTACAGGGTCTTCAGGTACTCGATGATCGCGCGCCGCTCCTGCCCGGTCAGTGCATCGGTGAAGGTGTGGCCGCCATTGCCGTTGCCGAGGATGCGCGTGTCGTAGACCAACCGTTTGTCGTTGGCGCCAGGTGTCGGATCCGGGACCGGCACCACCCCGGTCCAGGCCACCAGGCCGTTGAGGAAGTTGGTGCTCATCTGCACCAGCGACGGTCCCTGGTCGTTCAGCGGATTGCAGTTGAACAGGAAATTCCCGGGAATCTCGCCGCAGCTCAGCACCTCATGCTTCCAGCCGATCGCATCGAAGTCGAAAGCGGTGGCCATGCGCTGGTCGAAGCCCTTGATCGATCCGATCTCCTGCAGCTGGCGTCGCCAGATCGGCGAACGCTTCGATGAATCCAGCACCTGTTCCAGCGTCGGCACCGAACCGTTGTGCAGATACGGCGCCGTCGCCCAGACACCGTACAGGGGCGGCGCCTGATAGCCAATGGTTTCCTGCTGCCATTCGCACAGACCCTCGGGACGCGACGGAGACAGGTCGTCGGCCACTTCGAGCAGCGGATTCTTGTCCTCCGGCGCGACCCAGCCGTCGACGCCATCCGGATAGCCCCAGTAGGTCGTGACCCAGCGCTGGCGCAAGGTCGGCGTGAGCATGTCGGAGCGCGCGGTATCGGTGCCGATCACGTCCAGCGGCGAGATATGCGCGGCAATGCCTTCGAGCACCGGATCTTCCAGATAGGCCGGATCGTTGACGTAGCGCGGCGAATACGCGCCGTGGCAGGACGCGCAGGAGCCGTTGCCGCCCAGAGGCCGCGGCTGCTCGGCCTTGGCCGGCAGTGCCCACAGATCCTTGGCATGGAACAGCACCGCGCCCTGCTCGGCGAGCGCGGTGTCGATCTCGCGCGGATACGGCGGCGACTGCAGCGACAGGAAATACGCTTCGAGATCCTGGTCGTACTTCTCGATGTGGTCGCGATAGTTCTTGCCGCTCAGCGTCAGCAGCTGCGAGAACTCGCCGGGCCCGGCCGCCATGATGATGCGCGTACTGTCATTGGAGACGCCGGCGTCGAAAAACTTGCGCGGCCGCGAGCCCATGTTCCACCACGGCGGCGTGTCCTGCGTATGTGCCAGCGGATGCGCGACATCGATCAGGCCGGTGGGGCCGACCATGGTCTTCAGCGGATCGGGGCTGATGCCCAGCGAGTCGAGATCCAGCAGGGTGATCAGGAACTCGAACGCGCCCACGGCATTGTTCTGGCCGCGCTGCTTGATGCCGATGTTGAACAGGGTGTTGACGTCGATCGCCGGCAGCAGCGACGACAGCGGCGTGCCGGCCCACAACGCACCGTCCTGCGAATTGACCACCACGTCATAGTTGTTGTTGCCGAGGCCGAGATTGGCCATGGTCAACAGCACTTCGCCATCGGCAGGGCTGCCGATCTGGCCACCATGGCACTGGAAGCAGGCGGCAGTGCCGATCTTGCCGTTCCAGTTGCCATGCTCGTCTTTCAGTTGCCGCAGCCCCAACGGCAGTTGTCCGCTGCCGCCATCACTCGTCGCCGGGTCTTCACCCGGCAGCGGGTAGGGATTGTGGAACGGCGCGTGATTGAGGCCGTAGCGCAGCGTGTACATCGCATCGAAGTCGTCGGGTCGTTCCGACAAGCCCCATTTCTTCCAGCTGTCATTGAATGCTTCCGCGGTCATCGACCCCGTCGGCAATTTGTCCTGCAGGAACTGCAGGCCGCTGTCGCGGCGCGCACGGTATTGCCCGCAGGTCCTGGACTGCTGCTCGGCTTCCGGCAGATTGACGTGGCAATTGGTCCAGTACGCGTTGAAGTACACCGCCTTGTCGGCATTGGCGCCGCGCTGCACCAGGGTGCGCGGGTCCGGCGGCAACAGCGCGTCATCGCCCTTGCCTTCGCAGTACGAGGCCCAACGGTGCTGCGCATGCTTGCTGCCCAGCAGCGGCAACTGCGCCACCGGCCCGGCAATGCCACCGAGGAATCCGCCACAGCCGTCAGGCTCGGCAAAGCATTTCAGGATCACTTCCATGTTGCGGTACATCGCGCTGCCCTGCGGCCACGGCGCGCCGCCGCTGTGCGGCTTTTCCTCTCCCGAGGCCATCAGCAGGATGCGCGAGGTCGGGTTGTTGCCGCCCAGCCGCTGCCAGCTGTCACGCAGATCGGCGAGATCGTTGCCGCCATTCGCCGAGAACTGGAAATCGCGTCCATCCTCGACATCGCCCGCACCGCCCGGCACGTGGCAGGTGCGGCAGAACGACAGCGTCGGCTGCACGTTGCCACTGAAGTGCTCGTCCATCGACCGCGGCGCAACGGCGCCGGCGCCGGCACTGTCACCGGTCGCGGTACCGCCGCTGTAGTCTCCCGAACAGCCACCGAGCAGCAGGCCGGCCAGCAACAGGCTCAAAGCATGACTCGCGTTCATCGCTCTCCTCCCGACCTCTGCAAGGCGTCCTGGTCCAGGATGGACAGGCCCGCCCCCGGGTCATTTATCAGTGCATCCTCGGCCGGAACCGGCCCCGCGAGAATGACAATTACGGCCAATCAATTGATCTTTGAGACAAAACCGCTGAGCAATTATTCACCTGACCGATCGATAGGGGTCTGCATCCACGTCCAGGGTGATGATCGGTGCATGGCGGTGACTGGGCAGCGCTCAGGCCGCAAACTCTTTCCTCTTTTTCTTCACTACCCGGAAGCTGCTACCGATGCCATTGCCCAGACTGTTGCAGGACACTCTCGCCTTACCCGTCATCGCTTCGCCGATGTTCATCGTCTCCGGTCCGGATCTGGTGATCGAACAGTGCAAGGCCGGGATCGTCGGCTCGTTCCCCGCCCTGAACGCGCGGCCGGAACCGGTGCTGGAGGAATGGCTGCAACGCATCACCACCGAGCTTGAGGCGTATCGCGCCGCGAACCCGGGCAAGAAGGTCGCGCCGTTTGCGGTCAACCAGATCGTGCATCCCTCCAACAACCGCCTGCAGCACGACATCGACCTGTGCGTGAAGTACAAGGTGCCGATCATGATCACCTCGCTGCAGGCCCCGGAGAAGGTGGTCGAAGCGGCGCACAGCTACGGCGGCCTGGTGTTCCACGACATCATCACCATCAAGCACGCCAAGCGCGCGGTACAGGCCGGCGTCGACGGCCTGATCGTGGTGGCGCACGGCGCCGGCGGTCATGCCGGACGCCTGTCGCCGTTCGCACTGGTCAGCGAAGTCCGCGCGTTCTATGACGGCCCGATCATCCTGTCCGGTGCGATCAGCAGCGGCGATGCGATCCTCGCCGCGCAGGCCATGGGCGCGGACATCGCGTACATCGGCACCCGCTTCATCGCCACCACGGAAGCCAATGCCGTGCCGGAGTACAAGCAGATGCTGGTCGACGGCAGCGGTGAAAAGATTGTCTACACCAACCTGTTCAGCGGCGTGCACGGCAACTATCTGCGCGACAGCGTGGTGCGTGCCGGCTTCGACCCCGACAACCTTCCCGAGGGCGACAAGAGCTCGATGAACTTCGGCAGCGGCGGCAACCAGAAGACCAAGGCCTGGGTCGACATCTGGAGCGCCGGTCAGGGCATCGGCGGCATTCAGGCGGTACAGCCGACGGCCGAGGTCGTGGCACAGCTGTCACGCGAGTATCACGCGGCACGCGCGCGTCTGGGCGCGGCCGCCGGCAGCTACTGACGCGGGATCAGAAAAGCCCCTGCGCCGCATCCGGCGCAGGGGCTTTTTCGTGGGCCTCAGAAGCGATAGCTCAGACGCACGGTGAAGTTCAGGAACTCGACCAGTCCCGGATTCTCGACATCGACGTTCTTCAAGGCGTAGCTGTCACTGGCCTCGTAGTATTCGACGCCGCCGCCCAGCGACAGCGCACCGATGCTTTTCAGCACATCGACGCGCGCACTGAGCGCACCGTAGGGCGACAGCCGATAGTCGCTGGATGCAAAACCATCGGCGCGGAAATCGTTGTAGTACGGCGCATAGAAGAACGCCTGGCTCTGCGAGTACCAGCGCAGGCTCGGGCTCAGGCGCCACTGCTGCGGCAGCACCTGATGCCAGGCCAGCTCCAGCGTATGCGACTCGATCTCCCAGTCGTCGCGATAAAAGCGATAGTCGACATGCACCGCAGCGTTGGGGCTGCCGAGGTGATGACGCAGCTTGCCGCTGACGGTCCAGGCCTGGCGGCCATCGGGACGACTCTCCGGCAGCGCGTTGGCCAGGTTGGTGAACCAGGCCTGCTTGTACGGATCGGTCAGAAAGCCGTCGTGATGCTGATAGCCGACACTGATCTGCGCCACGGTCGCCGCATCGATGATGATCGCCGCGCCGCCGTACAGCGTCACGCTGTTCTTGTTGTCCTCGTCGATGCGGGTGATGCCGGTCTTCTGCACCGGCTCCAGCGTATCGTGTGAAAACCCGATGCCGCCGCTCCAGGTGATCGGTGTCTCCAGTTGCTCGATCTCGAACTCGACGCCGCCGTTGATGGCCTGATAGTCGTCCTCGGTCGAGTAGCCCAGCGAGACCGCGGCCACGCCGCCCAGCAGCGCACGCGACAGGCTGCCTTCGATATCGACGCGCTCCTCGCGGATGCTGGCACCGCTCATCACCTGCATCGGTTTGCCGTCGGCGCCCGGCTGGATGAACCACGGCGACGCGCCGCTCATGCTTTCGTAGGTCAGATTGAGACCGACCGTGTTGTCCCGGTACGGACTGACCACGCGGAACAGATGCGACTGGATTTCATAGCGCTCCGCGGAGCCGCCGCCGAGATTGCTGCCGCGGATGTCCCGTTCCTGATAGTGGCTGAACAGGTAGTCGGTCTGGATTTCAGCCGCCGTCGCCAGTCCCGGCAGGACCAGCGCCGCCTGGGTCAGTGCCGCCAGTGCCTTGCTCTTTTTCATCAGTTGCACCCGCAGCCGCCGCCACCGAGAGTCGGACCGCCGCTGGCGGCCTCCTTGCTGACCTGCATCTGCCGCCGCTGCGTCGCCATCAGCGGGTCGACATCCCAGGCCATTTCCGATTGCGCGAGCACACCGCGCTGCCACGGTTGCACCGGCTGCAGCGTACAGCCGCTGGCAAGACCGGCACCCAACAACAGCAGGCTGATCAACAGGGATTTCATCGCGACACTCCCAACAGGGACAGAATCCTGGCTTCGAGCGCGGGCAGATCCTGCTCGCGGAAACCGGCGTGGATGTAATGGATGACGCCGTCGCGTCCGATCAGATAGGCGGTCGGCATGGTCGGCAATGCAAAGGTTTCCGCCCACTGTCCCTGCGGGTCGTACAGCACCGGGAAGCTCACCGGCGCCCGCTTCAATGCCCGCTCGGCATCGGCGCGCACGGTGTCGACATTGACGCCCAGTACCGTGAACCCCAGCGCCGCCCACTGCTGCTGCCAGCGCTGGTAATGCGGCATCGCGACACGGCAGGGCGCGCACCAGGAAGCCCAGAAGTCGACGTAGACCACCTGGCCACGCAGGCTTTGCAGGCTGAGTTCGCGCCCCGCGGCATCGGCCGCGCGCAACGACGGCGCAGCCGCGCCCACCTCGACCGCGGTGGCGGCAGCCGGAAACAGCATCGCGGCCGACAGCAGCAAAACGGCCGAGCCCAGTGATCGCGCGCTCATGTCCCCTCTCCTCCCGCATGTCCGCGTCATGTCTGACGCCGCGCCGCTGGCTGGAACGCCATGCGGAATGCTGCAGGTTATGGCTGCACGGTAGCCCGCACCCCGGGGCCAGACGATGACCGATCAGGACAACCGATTGACATTAACGGCCACGGCCCGCCCTGCGCATGCGAGCGTCTCAATCGACCAGCCGGCGGTGCTCGACCATCAGGCAGCGATCCTGCACCACCCGTATCCCTTCCCGGGCGAGACGCTCGGCCACCGCATCATCGCGAACCCCGAGCTGCATCCACACGGCGGCCGGTCGCTTGGCAAGAATGTCATCGAGATGCGCGGCAACATCGCTGGACCGGCGAAACACATCGACCAGATCGACCGGTCCGGGAATATCCGCCAGGCGCCGATACACCGGCCGCCCGAGAATCTCGGTCGCCTCCGGGTAATAGACCGGGACCGGCACCATGTCGAAGCCGGCCTCCACCAGATACTGCGGCACGTAGTACGCCGGCTGGCGCCGCTGTGCCTCGGTCTTGATCCCCAGTACCGCGATCCGCCGCAAGCCGGCCAGCAGCTCGCGGATCTCGTTGGGGGTTTCCAGAATGTTGTCACTCCACGTCATCGGGCCACGTGCTCCGCTGCTGGTTGTCGACGGTTTTGCCCATGCTACACCGCGGCCGCCCAAAAACCCGCCACGGGCATGGCCATCGCACCGGTTCTGCCGCAGAGCACCCACCCGCAAACCCAAGGCCGGCCGCGGTTTGGGTACACTCCAGCGCCGCCGAGTGATATGCCCGCCATGCTCCGCCTGACCGAACTGACCCTGCCGATCGACCATCCGGATGAGCTGCTGCGCACCGCCATCCTGCTGCGGCTGGGCCTGCAGGACAGCGAGCTGCAATCGTTCACGGTGTTCAAGCGCAGCTATGACGCGCGCAAGAAATATTCGGAACTCAGCTTCGTCTACACCATCGACCTCGCGGTCAGCGACGAAGCGGCGGTACTGGCGCGTTACGCCGACGATCATCATGTCGGCATCGCACCGGATACCACCTACCAGCCGGTGGGCAGTGCACCGCCGTCACTGCGCCAGCGGCCGCTGGTGATCGGCTTCGGCCCCTGCGGCATCTTCGCGGCGCTGATCCTGGCACAGGCCGGCTTTCGCCCGATCGTGCTGGAGCGCGGCAAGGCGATCCGCGAACGTACCCAGGACACCTGGGGCCTGTGGCGCCAGAGCATTCTCAATACCGAGTCGAACGTGCAGTTCGGCGAAGGCGGCGCCGGCACCTTTTCCGACGGCAAGCTCTACAGCCAGATCAAGGACCCGAAACACCACGGCCGCAAGGTGCTGCAGGAGTTCGTGAAGGCCGGCGCACCGGAAGAAATCCTGTACGTCAGCAAACCGCATATCGGCACCTTCCGCCTCGCCAGCATGGTCACCAAGATGCGCGCCGAGATCATCGCGCTGGGCGGCGAGATCCGCTTCAGCCAGTGCGTGACCGATCTGCAGATCGAAGACGGACAACTGCGCGGCGTGACCCTCGCCAGCGGCGAACAGCTGGCCAGCGACCATGTGGTTCTGGCACTGGGCCACAGTGCACGCGATACCTTTCGCATGCTGCAGCAGCGGCAGGTGTTCCTCGAAGCCAAACCGTTCTCGATCGGTTTCCGCATCGAGCATCCGCAATCGCTGATCGATCGCGCCCGCCTCGGAAAATTCGCCGGCCATCCGAAGATCGGCGCCGCCGACTACAAGCTGGTGCACCACGCCAGGAACGGTCGTGCGGTCTACAGCTTCTGCATGTGCCCCGGCGGCACCGTGGTCGCCGCGACCTCGGAAGAACAGCGCGTGGTCACCAACGGCATGAGCCAGTACTCGCGCAACGAACGCAATGCCAATGCCGGCATCGTGGTCGGCATTACGCCGGCCGATTACCCGGGCGATGCGCTGGCCGGCATTGAACTGCAGGACCGGCTGGAAGCGCAGGCCTATGTGCTCGGCGGCAGCAACTACGAAGCGCCGGCACAACGGGTGGGCGATTTCCTCGCCCGGCGCGCGTCGACCGCCGCGGGTGCGGTCGAGCCCTCGTACAAACCCGGCGTGCGCTGGGGCGCACTGGATGCGGCCCTGCCCGACTATGCGATCGACGCGATCCGTGAAGCGATTCCGATGTTCGATCGCCAGATCCGCGGTTTTGCGATGCCCGATGCGGTGCTGACCGCCGTCGAGACCCGCACCTCGTCGCCGCTGCGCATCACCCGCGGCGAGAACCTGCAGAGCCTCAATGTCAAAGGCCTGTACCCGGCCGGCGAAGGCGCGGGTTACGCGGGCGGCATCCTGTCAGCCGGTGTCGATGGCATCCGCATCGCCGAAGCGGTGATCCACGATATCGTCGGCTGAGCCCCGCCCCCTCAGGACCTTCCGCGATGCCCAGCGAAACACGATCGATCAGCGTCCACATCGCCGTCGCCGCATCCGCGGTCTACGCCTACGCGCGGCAACCCGGGAATCTGCCGCACTGGGCATCGGGTCTCGCCAGCGGCATCCGCTGCGAGAACGGCGACTGGTTTGCCGATTCGCCGATGGGCGCCGTCAAGGTACACATGGCGGCAGCCAATCCCTACGGCGTGCTCGATCACGACGTGACCCTCCCCGACGGCCGCGTGTTTCACAATCCCCTGCGCGCGATCGCCAATGGCGACGGCTGCGATCTGACGTTCACCCTGTTCCGCAGCGCGGACATGGACGACGCTGCATTTGCCGCCGATGCCGCGACGGTTGCCAGGGATCTGCAGGCACTGAAGGCCCTGCTGGAAACACGGCCCTCCTTGTCGCCGGCATCGTTCAGCGATCAGCGCATCGACTATCTGGAACTGGCAGTGCGCGACATCGCGCGCGCCAAGGCGTTCTACGGACAGGCATTCGGCTGGACCTTCAAGGACTACGGCCCGGCCTATTGCGAGTTTTCCGACGGCCGCCTCAGCGGCGGCTTTGCCCATGCCGATATCGTGCTGGCCCACGGCGGCCCACTGATCGTGCTGTACGCCGATGCGCTGGAGCGCACGCTCGCCGCCGTCGAGGCCGCAGGGGGGCGCATCAGCCACGCGATCTTCGATTTTCCGGGCGGCCGCCGCTTTCATTTCCACGATCCGGAAGGCTACGAACTGGCGGTCTGGAGCCGGCACTGAGCAAGCGCCGCGGCGCTCGCAAGCCTGCGGATTTCAGCGCAAGATTGGTCGTGTTTCGCTGTGGCCGGCTGCCTATAGTGGTCGCCGACCCTCCTGAAGCGAAGTCGCCGACATGAACACCACAGCCCCCTCCTCACGCAGCCCCGACATCGAGCACGATCCGCGCTGGGCCGCGGTGCTGGCGCGTGATCCGGCCAGCGACGGCCAGTTCTGCTATTCGGTGGCCACCACCGGCGTGTACTGCCGTCCGTCCTGTCCCTCGCGACATGCACGGCCCGAGCATGTGCGCTTTCACGCCAGCGCCGCCGCAGCCCAAGCCGCCGGCTTCCGTCCCTGCAAGCGCTGCAAGCCCGAACAGCCGCCACTGGCGGCGCAGCAGGCGGCGATGATCACCATCGCCTGTCGCACCCTTGAAAGTACCGATCCGGCACCGAGCCTCGACACCCTGGCGCAGCAGGCCGGCCTCAGCCCCCATCACTTCCATCGCGTGTTCAAGGCGCTGACCGGTGTGACGCCCAAGGCCTACGCGCTGGCGCAGCGGCAGCGGCGCATCCACCGGGATCTGGCCGAGGCGCCGAGCATCACCGCGGCGATTCACGACGGCGGCCACGACGCCAGCGGCCGCTACTACGCGACCGCACGCGACACCATCGGGATGACGCCGCGGCGGTTCCGCGCCGGGGGCCGCAACAGTGAAATCCGCTTCGCGATCGGTCAGTGCTCGCTGGGTGCGATTCTGGTGGCGCAGAGCGAACGCGGCCTGTGCGCGATCCTGTTGGGTGACGACGCCGACGCATTGCTGCGCGAACTGCAGGACCGCTTTCCCAAGGCGCAGCTGATCGGCGGTGATCCGGCTTTCGAACAATGGATGGCCACTGTCATCGGGTTTGTCGAAGCGCCACGGCTCGGTCTGGACCTGCCACTCGACATCCGCGGCACCGCGTTCCAGCAGCGCGTCTGGCAGGCTCTGCGCGAGATTCCGCCCGGCGCCACCGCAAGCTACCGCGAGATCGCACAGCGCATCGGCGCCCCGACATCGATGCGCGCCGTGGCACAGGCCTGCGCGGCGAATGCGCTGGCGGTCGCGATCCCCTGCCACCGCGTGGTGCGCACCGATGGCGCACTGTCCGGCTATCGCTGGGGCGTGGCGCGCAAGCAGGCGCTGCTGCAGCGCGAAGCACAACCCGGAAATCCGTGACTGCGGACCTGTTCGCCGATCAGCCATCCACGCTGCCCGCACGCGTGGTGCTGGCACCCGGTGCGCTGTTGCTGCGCGGTTTCGCGAGCACGCTTGAAAACGAACTGATCGCGGCACTGCATCAGGTCACCCACGCCGCGCCGTTCCGGCACATGGAAACGCCCGGCGGCTTTCGCATGTCGGTGGCGATCAGCAACTGTGGTGCGCTGGGCTGGGTCAGCGATCGCCGCGGCTACCGCTACGCGCCACTCGATCCGCTCAGCCAACAGCCGTGGCCGGCGATGCCTGAGGTGTTTGCAGCACTGGCCGCCAGCGCGGCCGCGCAAGCCGGCTACCGCAACTTTGTCCCCGACGCCGCATTGGTCAATCGCTATGCCCTGGGCGCACAGGTGAGCCTGCATCAGGATCGCAACGAACAGGATTTCCGCCAGCCGATCGTCTCGATCTCGCTCGGACTGCCGGCGACATTCCTGTTCGGCGGCGAGCAGCGCAGCGACAAGACCCGGCGCATCGGCCTGCTGCACGGCGATGTCGCGGTCTGGGGCGGGCCATCGCGGCTGCACTATCACGGCATCGTGCCGCTCAAGGCCGGGGTGCATCCGCAACTCGGCGCATTCCGCTACAACATCACGCTGCGCAAGGCCGGCTGAAGTTCAGCCGGCAGCACCACGCCGTTGCCGGTAATCGCTGGGACTGCAGTTGGCCTGGCGCCGGAACGCGCGGGTGAAATTGGCGGCGTCGGTATAGCCAAGCTGGTAGGCGATCTGGGTGATGTTCAGGGTACCGCCGCGCAGCAGCTCGCAGGCCATCTGGTGACGCACGCGGGTCGACAGCTCGCGAAAGCTGCTGCCTTCGCGTGCGAGATAGCGATCCAGGGTGCGCGCGGACAGATTCAGGGTATGCGCCAGTTCGGTCAGCGAGGGCACGCCGTCGCTGGCCTCGCGCAGCATCATCGTCACCCAGTCGCTGACCTTGCCCACCGCCAGCGCGTTGCGCACCATCGCCGCACAGCGCGACTCGGCCATCTTCAGCGCGCTGGAATCGGACATCGCCAAGGGAAATTGCGACAGATCGCAGTTGAATGTCATGCGCAGGCCGGGCGCCGCTTCGCTGGCGAAATGAACCCGCGCTTCCGCCATCTCCGCATAGCGTGCAAAGTGCGCGGGCTGCGGGATCGACAGCGACAGGGCGTAGTCCGGCATCCGTCCGGGAATCAGCTCACGCATTTCCCAATGCGTGGCCGCGGCCATGGTCTCGAGATGGAAGTTCAGGCAGCGATGGCCCATCGACAAGGCTGGCGTGAACGCAACCTCGGCACTGTGGGCATCGCTGCGGTAGCGCATGCGGAAGCTCGGCATCACCAGACGGAAATAGCGCGACACCACGCGCAGCGCGTAATCGACATTGGGGCTGCTCAGCATCGCGTAGCCGACGATGCTGTGCGCACTGGGTTTCAGCGCGCGTCCGAGATCGAGCGCGATATCGGGACGACCGGTCGCCTCCAGCGCCGCGTCGACGAACGCCTCGACCTGACTCAGGCGCAGCATCGCTTCCGGGCGCGTGATCGCATCGGGGCGGATACGTGCCGCGACCATCAGCGCCAGCACGTCGACGCCCGCCGCCGCCATCACTTCGCCCATGCGCACGTAGTAACGTGCTGGAATCTCCGGGTCGCTGCGCCGCATCCTTTACGCTCCTGGTCAGCCGACAATGTCCATAAATGACAAGTCGATGTCAAGAAATGACAAGTTTGCCCCCGCCGTACGGCCAAGACTAGGCTCCAAGGAAAGCGGCTCGTGCGATATGCACGGCCACTGCCGAAAACCTAGCAACGCACAACACGTGCGCATCACAGGAGAGTAGAGATGAATCCATCCACGACGACTGCGGGAACGCAGACCTGGCGCGACGGCAAGCGCGCCATGTGGCTGCTGAGCCCGATGGTGCCGGTGCTCGGCCTGCTGCTGCCGGCGCTCGCTTACAGCGCTAATCTCGGCGTGCTCTCTTGGGGCCTGCCGCTGTTCCTGTACGGCGTGCTGCCGCTGCTGGACGTGCTGATCGGCACCGATCGCACCAACCCGCCGGAAAGCGCGGTCGCAGAACTCGAACAGCAGCGCTATTACCGCGCGATCGTGGTGGCCTACATTCCGGCGCAGTACGCCGCCACCATCCTCGGTGCCTGGCTGGCCGTGTCCGCCGGTCTCGCCTGGTGGGAACTGCTCGGCCTGGTGATCTCCACCGGCGTGGTCAACGGCGTTGCGATCAACACCGCGCACGAGCTGGGCCACAAGACCAACAGCCTCGAGCGCTGGCTCGCCAAGCTGACGCTGGGCCCGGTTGCCTACGGTCACTTCTTCATCGAGCACAACAAGGGTCACCACAAGAACGTCGCGACCCCGGAAGATCCGGCCAGCTCGAAGATGGGTGAAAACTTCTGGGTGTTCCTGCCACGCACTATGTCCGGCTCGCTGCGCTCCGCCTGGGAACTCGAGCGTTCACGCCTGGAAAAGAAGGGCCGCAGCGTCTGGAGTTTCAGCAACGAAAACCTGCAGGCCTGGGCCATCACCGTGGTGCTGTTCGGCGCCCTCACCTACTGGCTTGGCGCCTGGGCGCTGCTGTTCCTGGCGGCGCAGGCGTTCTACGGCATGACCCTGCTGGAAGTGGTGAACTATCTCGAGCACTACGGCCTGGTGCGTCTGAAGGACCAGAAGACCGGTCGTTACGAGCGCTGCCAGCCGCGTCATTCCTGGAACAGCAATCATGTCGTCACCAACCTGTTCCTGTACCAGCTGCAGCGTCACTCGGATCATCACGCCAACCCGACGCGCCGCTACCAGGCCCTGCGTCATTTCGACGACAGCCCGCAGCTGCCGTCCGGCTACGCGTCGATGCTGCTGATCGCGTACTTCCCGCCGATCTGGTTCCGGGTGATGGACCCGCTGGTCGTCGCACACCACCAGGGCGATCTCACCAAGGCCAACGTCTATCCGCCGCGCCGCGCCGAGCTGATCGCGAAGTGGGCTGCACAGGTGCCGCCGGTCGGCAGCAAGACCTTCGAGTTCGTCGACGACGCCCCGGTCCGGATTGCGGCGACTGCCAAGGTGAAGACCTCGCAGCACCAGTGCCCGAATTGCAGCTACATCTACGACGAGTCGGTCGGTTGCCCGCGCGAGGGCGTGGAACCGGGCACCCCGTGGAGCGCGCTGCCGAACACCTGGCCCTGCCCGGATTGCGCCGTCCGCGAGAAGATCGACTTCCATCCGCTGGAGACTGCTGTCGATCCGGCATAGTCCTCGCGATCGGCGGTAACAGCTGTCACCTCAACGGCCCGAATCCTTCGGGCCGTTGTCGTATCTGCGCCCTGAATTTGTCATCATCGCCGGCGAGGTACTGCCGAAGGCGTAGCATCGCGACACCGGTCGTTGCCGGTGACACCCTTCCACTGGAATCCCGTCATGTCCGCAGCCGTTTCGCACCCCAGGCTTTTCGCGCTCCTGCTGCTCAGCCTGGGATTGGCCACGGCCTGCGTTTCCGATGCACCGCCGACGACTCGGGACACTGCGGCGCAGACAAGCACGCAGACCGCGGAACATACGTTGGTGCTGATGCACGGGCGCCCTGGTGAAATCCCGTCCGAAGCCCTGACGCTGGCGCTGACCTCGATCAAGGATGGCCGCTGCCCGACCGAGGTGCAGTGCCTCTGGGCCGGACACGCGACGGTGAACTTGCAGGTGAGCAAGGCCGGTCTTGCGCCACAGACCGTGACCATCGGCACTCCGGCGCCGGCCAGCATGGGGTTTCCGGGCGAGGCGAGCTACGAAGGCTATCGCATCCGTCTGATCCGGCTGGAGCCGTGGAACACGCAGGACGGTCCGGCCTTGTCGGCTTACCGCGCGACGGTCGGCGTCTCGAAGCTCTGATTCCATCCGCGAGACTGGCGTCGCGTCTTCAGTCTTGCGTCAGTCGGCCTCGTCCGCAGCGGTGACCGCAGCGGTTTCCGCACTCAGCGCCTGCCCCACCTGCTTGGGCGCCGTCAGCGGTTTCGGCTTCATGCGGTTGCTGTGCAGCAGATCGGTGCCGGCGTTGTAGCCGCCGGCGATCTGCAGCGTCAGGCGCTCGGCATCGCGACGACGCACATCGGCCGCGATCTCGGCGGCTTCCTGATCGGGAACACCGAGCAGCCGCAGTGCCGCTTCGCCAAACACGCTGGCCGATTCGTAGGTTTCCCTGACGTGGAAATCGACGTCGTCCTTGCTCAGCTGGATCGCGTGTTCGCGATCGTAGGCCCGCACCAGCAGGCGCGCGTGGGGAAACTGGTGACGCGCCAGCTCGACGATGCGCAATGCGGCGGTCTTGTTGTCGACGCACACCGCGATCGCCTGCGCCTGATCGGCGCCGGAGGCATGCAGCACATCCAGCCGGGTGCCATCGCCGTAGTAGACCTTGAAGCCGAAATCGGCGGCGCTGCGGATCATCTCGGTGTCGTAATCGATGATCGAGACATCGATGCCGCGCGCCAGCAGCGCCTGACTCGCCACCTGTCCGAAACGACCGAAGCCGATCATCAGCACCTTGCCGTTCAGGTTTTCCGCCTTGTCGATGCCATCCATCGATACCCGCGGATTGGGAAGCAGCCAGCGCAACGAGATCACTGCCAGCGGCGTCAGCGCCATCGACAGAATCACGATCGCGGTGAACACGGCATTGATCTCGCCGCTGAGAATCCCGGCGCTCATCCCTGCGGCATACAGCACGAACGCAAACTCGCCGCCCTGGGCCATCAGCACCGTGCGATGCAGCGCATCGGCATGCGAGGCGCGGAACAGACGGCCGACACCGTAGATGCCGATCGCCTTGACCAGCATGAACAGCAGCACGCCGCCACCGATCTGCAGCCAGTGGGTCCTGAACACCGACAGGTCCAGTGCCATGCCGACACTGAGAAAGAACAGGCCCAAGAGGATGCCGCGGAACGGTTCGATATCCGCTTCGAGCTGGTGCCGAAAGGTGGATTCGGACAGCAGCACGCCGGCGAGAAACGCGCCCATCGCCATCGACAGTCCGCCAAGCTGCATCAGCAACGCCGCTCCGAGCACCACCAGCAGCGCGGCGGCAGTCATCACCTCGCGCGCCTTGGCGGCGGCGAGAATGCGGAACATCGGATTCAGCAGCCAGCGACCGGCCAGCACCAGACCGACAATCGCGGCCACGCCGATGGCAATGGCGAGCCAGCTGGACGCGCCGTCGTCGGCGGTTGCCGGGCCGAGGAACGCCACGAACGCCAGCAGTGGCACGATCGCCAGATCCTCGAGCAGCAGGACCGAGATCACCCGCTGTCCGCGCGGCGTCGAGGTCTCACCGCGATCGTCCAGCAGCAGCATGACGGTGGCCGTGGAGGTCATCACGAAACCCATTGCCGCAACGAACGCCACCGCCGGGGCCAGGCCGAACGCCAGGCCGACGCCGGTCAGCAGCACACCGCACAACGCCACCTGCGTCAGCCCCAGCCCGAAGATCTCGCGCCGCAGCCCCCACAGGCGCGTCGGCTGCATCTCCAGACCGATGACGAACAGGAACATCACCACGCCCAGTTCCGCGATGTGCAGGATTGCCTGCGGATCGGAAAACAGGCCGAGCCCGAACGGGCCGATCACCAGACCCGCGGCCAGATAACCCAGCACCGAGCCCAGACCCAGACGCTTGAACAACGGCACGGCGATGACACCGGCCGCGAGCAGCGCAACCACCTTGATCAGCTCGCTGCTCTGCGCCTCGATCGCCATCCATCACTCCCGGTGAACTGTCGCGCTACCTCACAAGACCACGGCCCGGCGCAGGCGCGGGCTCACGCCAGCGTCGCCATGTCGATCACGAAGCGGTACTTCACGTCGCTGCGCAGCATGCGCTCGTAGGCCTCGTTGATGTCCTGGATCGCGATCTTTTCGATATCGGCGACGATGCCGTGCCGCGCGCAGAAATCGAGCATCTCCTGCGTTTCGCGGATGCCGCCGATCAGCGAGCCGGCAATGCGGCGGCGGCGCGCGATCAGGTTGAAGACGTTGGGCGACGGATGCGGCCGATCCGGCGCGCCGACCAGCACCAGCGTGCCATCGCGGCGCAGCTGCTTCAGCAGGGCATCGAGATCATGCGCGGCCGCCACGGTATCGAGGATCAGATCCAGTTTGCCCTGATGCCGCGCCATCTGCGCCTTGTCCTTCGAAATCACCACCTCATCCGCACCCAGGCGCCGCGCATCGGCCTCCTTGCCAGGTGAGGTCGTGAACAGCACCACCTTGGCGCCCAGCGCCTTGGCGATCCGCAGCGCGACATGACCCAGGCCGCCCAGGCCGACAATGCCCACGGTCATGCCGGGGCCCACACGCCAGTGACGCAGCGGCGAGTAGGTGGTGATGCCGGCGCAGAGCAGCGGTGCAGTGGCCGCCGGATCGACGCCTTCGGGAATCCGCAGCACAAAGCGCTGGTCGACCACGATGCGGTTGGAATAGCCGCCGAGCGTGCGCGCGCCGCTGTGCTTGTCGGGGCTGTTGTAGGTCTGGATGCCCGCGTTGCAGAACTGCTCTTCGCCCTGCGCGCACTCATCGCAGTGCTGGCACGAGTCCACGAGACAACCGACCCCGACCATCTGCCCGAGCTTGAAGCGGCTGACGCCGCTGCCGACCGCGGTCACACGCCCGACGATTTCATGGCCGGGCACCACCGGATACACGGTGCCGCCCCATTCGTTGCGCGCCGTATGCAGATCGCTGTGGCAGATGCCGCAGTACAGGATCTCGATCTGCACATCATCGGCCAGCGGTTCGCGGCGCTGGAACGAATGCGGGGCCAGGGGGCTGGTGGCGGACAGGGCGGCATAACCAAGGGCGGCGGACATGGCGATCTCTGAGTCGTAAAGCAGTAACCCTATCACCCTTGCCGACCAATCCCGAAAATCTCCGCGGCCGTCTCTGGCGTTGATTCCGCCTGCGGCCTGAACCTGGCCGCACCACGCATTGCGGAGCAGGTGCGCGATCTCCCCGCAGGCCGGTCTCAAACGCGCTGCGCGTTCAGCGGTAGTGCTTGCCGGCATGCACGCCGAGGCCGCGGACCACGCTGGAGAACTTGTCACCCATGATCTGCGCGGCCTCCGGAAACGCCTGACCGATGGCCATCCGCAGCGCACGGATGCCGGTCGAGCCGCCGGTGAAGTAAACCGCGTCGACATCGCCGTTCTGCAGACCCGCGTCGCGCACCGTGTGCACCGCGGTATCGGTGATCCGCTGCAGGGCACTGCGCAGCGCCTCGCCCAGGCGCTCGTGATCCAGGACCGCAGTCAGACCGGATTCGACGAAATCCAGCTCGATCGCGGTGCTGCCGCCTTCCGCCACCGCCACCTTCGCGTCTTCCACCAGGCCGGCGATGCGATGCCCTTCGCGATCGCGCAGCACCCGCATCAGCCGCGCATGCAGCGTCGCATCGCTGAAGAACGGGCGCAGGGTATTGGCGTCGGCCAGGGCACGCGGCGTGTACAGGAAGTTGATGCGATGCCAGGTCGCCAGCTCGAAATAGGTATGCGCCGGCACCGGCTTGCCGCTGTCGCTGACGCTGCCCAGGCCCAGACAGGGCATCACCGAGGCCAGGCTGAGCTGCTGATCGAAATCGGTACCGGCGACATGCACGCCGCTGTTGGCCAGCACGTCGGCACTGCGCTCCCGCTGCACGGCGCGTTGCGGGCCGAGGCGGATCAGCGAAAAGTCCGAGGTGCCGCCACCGATATCGACCACCAGCACCAGCGCCTCGCGATCCAGCTGCGATTCGTAATCCAGTGCGGCGGCAATCGGCTCGTACTGGAACTGCACTTCGGCAAATCCGACCTCGCGTGCGATCTCCGCCAGCGTTTCCTGCGCCAGACGATCGCGCTCGGGATGGTCGTCGACGAAATGCACCGGCCGACCCAGCATCACCCGCTCGATCACGGCACCGTGATGCGCTTCCGACACCGCTTTCAGGTGACCGAGGAAGTGGCCGATGATCTCGCGATAGGCCACCGCCTTGCCGTTGACCAGCGTGGTTTCATTCAGCAACTCGCTGCCCAGCAGGCTCTTCAGCGAACGCATCAGGCGGCCACCGTAACCGGCCTTGTACTCGTCGATCGCCTGACGGCCGAACACGATCGAACGTTCCTCGGCATTGAAGAACACCGCCGTCGGCATCGTGTCGCGCGCTTGCTCCAGCGGCACCAGCGCCTGCCGCGTCGCGGTACCGACGCACACCGCGGAATTGGAAGTGCCAAAGTCGATAGCGGCGTAAGGGCTCATGCGTACAGGACGGGTGTGGACGGCCATCCGCGAGCGTCATGCGGGCCGCTGCAGATCGAAAGGATCGCTCCCCGGGGGAGGATCGGGCGGGGGCGGATTGTACGTGCGCGGCCGCTGCCGTTGCACCGTATCCGGGCGAGGCGCCGCGCGGGCACCGGCACCAACGAAACAGGCCGCACGGTGTGCGGCCTTTCGGGAATCTGGTGGACAGTACAGGGCTTGAACCTGTGACCCCCGCCGTGTGAAGGCGATGCTCTACCACTGAGCTAACTGTCCAAATCGGGGCCGGAATCATAGTGGCGCGCCCTCGTCAGGTCAAACTGCCCGGACGCGGGCCGGGCCACGGGAACGCGCGCGGAGTTACCAATCTGCAAGCAATCCCGTTAGGCTGCGCCTCCCGAAATTCGGCCCACCGTCGGCCACCCACCAGGAGTCGCGCATGAGCGCTGTCCGCCCCCTGATGCTCGCCATCCAGAATCGTGATCTCGCCGAAGCCCAGGCGGCGCTGGAGCGCGATGCCTCGCAGGCCACCGAAGCCCTGCCCGGCGGCATCTCGCCGCTGATGTTCGCCCTGTACAACGGCGCGCCGGAAATCGCGGAACTGCTGAAGAGCTTCCGCCCGCTGGATATCTTCGAAGCTGCCGCCAGCAACGATGGCCGCCGGGTTGCCGAGCTGGTGATTGCCGACCCGGAACTGCTGTCCACGCATAGCGTCGACGGCTGGACCCCGCTGCACCTGGCCGCGTTCTTCGGTGCCCGCGACAGCGCTTTCGTGCTGATCGGCACCGGCGCCGAACTCGATGCCGTTTCCACCAACCCGATGGCCAATACCCCGATGCACGCCGGCATTGCCGGGGCGGCCGGCGAAAGCCTGGCGCCGCTGCTGATCGCGATCGGCGCGGACGTGCATCACGTCGGCGGCAGTCAGGTCACCGCCCTGCATCTGGCCGCTTCGCGCGGCTTCGAATCGCTGTGCAAGTTGCTGCTGTCGCGCGGCGTCGATCGTCTTATGGTCACCGAAGACGGCAAGACTGCGGCCGAGATCGCGCGCGACCGCAATCATCTCGCGACCGCCGCGATGCTGGAGCTGAACCCGAACTAGCGCGGCTTTTCGCGGCGCACCGCTGCCGTTAGCGACGGCAGCGGAAAAAGTTGCGCAGCAATGCTGCGCACTCGCTTTCCATCACCCCACCCAGCCACGGCAGGCGGTGATTGAGCCGCGGATTGGCGATCACGTCGTAAACCGACGACACCGCGCCGGCCTTGGGATCGTAGGCGCCGAATACCAGGCGAGAAACCCGCGCATGGACGATCGCACCGGCGCACATCACGCAGGGTTCCAGCGTCACGTATAGCGTGGTATCTACCGTGCGGTAGTTGGCGGAGGCCTGCGCGCCGGCACGCAAAGCCACAATCTCGGCATGCGCGCTGGGATCGTGCGTCGAGATCGGGCGGTTCCAGCCTTCCGCCAGCAACTGCCCATCGCGCACCAGCACGGCACCGACCGGCACCTCGCCCGCGGCCTCGGCGCGCTGCGCCAGTTGCAGGGCATGTCGCATCCACTGCAGGTCTTCGGCGGTGGCGGCGGCTGGGGGATCGATTGCAGATTCCATGAAAGACGGTCGGATGAGCGCGGGGCTGAAAATTCGAGCGGTATTGTAAGTCTGCGCCGCGGTGCCGAGCGCCGGCACCTGCAAACGCAGCGGGATATCCGATATATTGGCGCCCCGCTACCCACCGACATCGCAGTTCTGTCCGGCAGGAAAAGGATCACTCCATTTCCATGTCCAAGGAACCCGCCGATGTCTACTGTCCGTACTGGCCATGCCGCTCGCGCATTGCCGCTTCTGGGGCTTACGCCTGCTCGCCATTGCCTGGCGCTGTTGCTGTCCCTGCCATTGATCGCCGCTGCCGAGGACGCACCTGCGCCCATCGAGCCAACACCGTTGCCCACCATTGTGGTCGTCGGCGAACAGCAGCCGACGTATACCGTCGACGAAACCGCAGCGACCACCCGGCTGCCGTTGTCACTGCGTGAAACGCCGCAATCGGTCACCGTGATCACGCGTGAGCGCATCGAGGACCAGAACCTGCAGTCGCTGCGCGATGTGCTCGACAACACCACCGGCGTCTATTCGTTCGCCTACGACACCGAGCGCGTGCTGTTCAGCGCGCGCGGCTTCACCATCGACAGCACGCTGTACGACGGCGTCCCCGCGGCCGCGGATGGCGATACCGGCTCGATCAACGCCAACCTGGACACCGCTTTCTATCAGCGCATCGAGGTGGTGCGCGGTGCCACCGGCCTGCTGTCCGGCGCCGGCAGTCCCGCCGCCGCCATCAATCTGGTGCGCAAGCGCGCCGACAGCAAGACCTTTACCGGTTCGGCCTCGTTCAGCGCCGGCTCCTGGAACGACTACCGCACGGTGGGCGATGTCTCGCTGCCGCTGACCGCCGACGGTCGCGTCCGCGCCCGCGTGGTCGGCGTCTACCAGGATAGCGAGTCGTACATGGACCTGTACCGGAACGAAAGGCAGGCGCTGTACGGCGTGATCGATGCCGATCTGACCTCCCACACCTCGCTGTCGATCGGCTACGACGTATTGCGCACCTTGCCGCAGGGCAATACCTGGGGCTCGTTCCCGCTGTTTCACAGCGACGGGGCACCGACGCAGTGGCGTCGTTCAGTGACCACTTCCACCGACTGGACATACTGGAACAAGCGCACGCAGACCGCGTTCGCCAACCTTGAGCAGCGCTTCGACAACGGCTGGGCGATCCGCGGCTCATTTACCCATCGCCAGAACGACGCCGACATGGCGCTGTTCTACCTCTACGGTTTTCCGGACAAGACAACTGGCGAAGGACTGATCGGTTACGACTACGTCAGCGACGATCACGGCCAGCAGAACGCATTCGACCTGTACGCCAATGGCCCGTTCCAGCTGTTTGGACGCCAGCATGAGCTGGTGATGGGCTATCTCAACTCCAACCGTCATTTCCGCGTCCGCCTGTTCAACAATGACGAACTGACCGACATCGGAAATTTCAACGAATGGGACGGCTCGTATCCGCAGCCGGTTTTTTCAACCGTCGGCACACCGATCTCGCGCATCACCACCCGAGAGAGCAGTCTTTACTCCGCACTGCGCCTGTCGCTGGCCGATCCGCTGACACTGATCGTCGGTGCGCGCTACAACCACTGGGACACCGATCATTACTCCGTCTACGACCTGAACGGCGTGCCGTTCGAATACACCCATGAAGTGGTCACCCCGTACGCCGGCCTGGTCTACGATTTTGCCGAGCAGTACTCGGCCTTCGTCAGCTACACCGAGATCTTCAAGCCGCAGAACAACCAGGGCGCCGACGCGCGCTTCCTCGACCCGATCACCGGCAAGAGCCACGAGATCGGCGTCAAGGCCGAATACTTCGACGGGCGCCTGAACGCGGCGCTGACACTGTTCGATACCCGCCAGAACAATGTCGCCACCGCTCTCACCGGCGAGTTTCTCGACGAGGAAAAGACGCAGCAGATCTACATCGGCGTCGACGGCGCCCAGACCCGCGGATTCGAGCTGGAGTTTGCGGGAGAGCCGCTACCGAACTGGAATCTGTCGCTGGGCTGGTCGCACTACAAGCTCGAGGGCGGCAACGGTGAAGAGGTCAACCCCTATCTGCCACGCAGCATGGTGCGTCTGTTCAACACCTGGCATGCCAACGGCGGCGCCTGGAGCAAGCTCACTGTCGGCGGCGGCGCGAACTGGCAATCGAAAAGCCATGTGCAAGCCGAGCATCCGACCAACGCCGACAGGCTCGCCACCATCGAACAGCGTGATCTGCTGCTGCTCAACCTGATGGCGCGCTATCAGTTCACGCCCAGCCTCTCGGCACAGCTGAACGCCGAGAACCTCAGCGACCGCAAATACTACGTGCTCGACGAGTACGGCAACCTCTATTACGGACCGCCGTCCAACGCGACGCTGAGCATTCACTACCGTTTCTGAAAACGAAACCACGGGTCGCGCGATGCGGCCCGTGGTTTTCCGGCTGTCGCCCTGGGTCAGTGCCAGTTGCCGATCCAGACGTCGTCCGGGCTCGGCTGCCCCCGGCCGGTCTCACCCAGCGACTTGAGGCTCATCAGAAAGCTCGCCCATTTGGTGCTGCAGTGATGCATGAACTCCACCGGCTCCTTCCAGCCCTCATGCTTGAACAGCACGATGGTAAAGCCGTCTTCCTGCTTCAGCTCGAAGCTGATCCGGGTACCGATCCACTCCGCCGCGCCCGTCAGTACCTGCCACACCACACGTGTATTGGCCTGTAGCTCGAGGAGCTTCATCTCGAAGACACCGAGTTCGCGGCCGTCGGCGGTAAAGCGGAAGCGGATCGTGCCGCCAGGCGTCTTGTCGCCCGTGGTCTCGGCGGTCCACCAGCCGGCCACGCCTTCCGGGGTGGCCAACGCCTGGTACACCTCGTCCTGCGGCGCTTTGATTCCCACTCGATGCAGAATGTCGAACACGATGTTTCTCCTTGCACGTTATCGGTATTGAACGCGCATAGTCTTGGCGAGAGATGCCGGGAGGTGAGAGTGACAACTGTGACGCGAATCCGATGGACGCCCTGATCACCGCCGCCGCGCGGGCGCTCGCCGCGGGCGATCCCATCGGCGCGCTGCAGCGGGTCGCGCTGCGCAACGATGCCGCAGGCCTCGCGCTACGCGGTATCGCCATGGCTCAGCTTGGAGAGCATGGGCGCGCACGCGAACTGCTGCGCCGTGCGAGCCGCGCATTCAGCCCCCGGGAGGCCGTGGCCAGAGCGCGCTGCATCGTCGCGGAGGCCGAGATCGCTCTGGTGTCGCGCGATCTGAACGGGACCGCGAAGTCACTCGGCGCTGCCCGCACAACGCTCGAACAACACGGCGACCACGTGAACGCCGCGCATGCGCGCCACCTCGAGATCCGTCATCTGCTGCTGTTCGGAAAACTGGCCGACGCCGAACACGCGCTGGCCACCGTGCCGACGGCCGTCCCGCCAGCGCTGCAGATTGCACAACAGCTGATCGTTGCCCAGATCGCAATGCGACGCCTGCAGGCCAAGGCGGCGCGTACGGCCCTGGTGCGGGCAGCAGACCTGGCCCGCCGTGCCGGGATTCCTGCACTGATCGCTGAAATCGAAAGCGCGTTCGCGTTGTTGCACGCGCCTGCCGCACGAAGCATTGCGCACGGCCAGGAACAGTCGCTGCGGCTCGACGAGATCGAAACCCTGCTGGCCTCGGACGCCTTCATCGTGGACGGCTGCCGTCTTGTCGTGCGTCAGGGCGAGATCATCATCCCGCTCGCGAAGCGACCGGTGCTGTTCACGCTCCTGCGTGCGCTGGCAACAGCATGGCCGGACGATGTGCCGCGCGAGCAGTTGATCACACACGCTTTCCGCTTGAGGCTGAGCGATGAATCCCATCGCGCACGCTTGCGCGTCGAGATCGGACGCTTGCGCAAACTGCTACGGGCTCACGCCGATATCCGGGCGACGCCGCGCGGATTTCTGCTGATGCCGCGCCGTGCGCGCGAAGTGATCGTGCTCGCACGCCCCGTTGAAGAGAAACATGCGCGCGTGCTCGCGCTCCTGGCCGACGGCGAATCGTGGTCGACCTCGGCACTGGCGCAGGCCCTGGATGCCAGCCAGCGTACGGTACAGCGTGCGCTGGAGTCGCTCGTCGTTGCCGGCAAGGTGCGATCGGCCGGGCAAGGTCGGGCACGACGCTGGATGACATCGCCGTTGCCGGAGTTCACGACACTCTTGTTACTCCCCTCGGTACTGCCGACTGGCTAGGATGGCCTCATGAAAACCGCAGACATCATCCGCGAATACGGCCCCTTCCCCGACATCCATGATGTGCACGGCGTGACGCACGACGGCAAGAACATCTGGTTTGCGTCGGGCGAAAAACTCAATGCCCTCGATTCAGAGAACGGAGAAATCAGACGCTTGATCGACGTGGCCGCGCATGCCGGCACCGCGTTCGACGGCAAGCATCTGTTCCAGATCGCCGAGTCGCGCATCCAGAAGATAGATCCGGAAACGGGACGGGTGCTCCACACCATTCCCGCTCCCGGCGACGGTGGCGACTCCGGCCTCGCCTGGGCCGAGGGCACGCTCTGGGTCGGTCAGTATCGCGAGCGGAAGATCCATCAGATCGACCCGGAGACCGGAAAAATCCTGCGCACCCTCGCGTCCAACCGTTTCGTCACCGGCGTGACCTGGCTGGATGGCGAGTTCTGGCACGCCACCTGGGAAGGCGATGAGAGCGAACTGCGGCGTATCGATCCAGAGACCGGCGCGGTCAGGGAAACGATCGCGATGCCCGCGGGGGTGAACATCTCCGGGCTCGAATCCGACGGCCACGATCGGTTCTTCTGCGGTGGCGGCAACACCGGCAAGTTGCGCGTCGTCAGGCGCAGAAAGTCGCGGTCACTGTAAGCATCCGCAATGGCCGCAGCTGCGGCGCCCGCTATCGAGATAGCGAGTGATCACCTTGGCTACCGCGTGTCACTCCCACTCGATCGTCGCCGGCGGCTTGCCGCTGATGTCGTAGACCACGCGTGAGACGCCGGGCACTTCATTGACGATGCGGCGCGAGCAGACGTCGAGCAGCTCGTAAGGCAGGTGTGCCCATTGCGCGGTCATGAAGTCGATGGTCTGCACTGCACGCAGCGCGATCACCGGCTCGTAGCGACGGCCGTCGCCGGTGACGCCCACGCTCTTCACCGGCAGGAACACCGCGAATGCCTGGCTGGTCTTGTGGTACCAGTCGGCCTTGCGCAGTTCTTCGATGAAGATGTGATCGGCCAGACGCAGTGTATCGGCGGCCTGCTTGGTGACTTCGCCAAGGATGCGCACGCCGAGACCGGGGCCCGGGAACGGATGGCGGTACACCATCTCGCGCGGCAGTCCGAGTTCGACGCCGATCTTGCGCACTTCGTCCTTGAACAGTTCGCGCAGCGGCTCGACCAGCTTCATCTTCATGCGCTCGGGCAGACCGCCGACGTTGTGGTGGCTCTTGATCACATGCGCCTTGCCGGTCTTGGCGCCGGCCGACTCGATCACGTCCGGATAGATCGTGCCCTGTGCGAGGAAGTCGATGCCCTGCAGCTTGTTCGATTCTTCCTCGAACACTTCGACGAACAGGCGCCCGATGATCTTGCGCTTGGCTTCCGGATCGCTGACGCCCGCGAGTTCGCGCAGGAAACGTTCCTCGGCATCGACGCGGATCACTTTCACGCCCAGATGCTGCGCGAAGATTGCCATCACCTGATCGCCTTCCTGATGGCGCAGCAAGCCATGATCGACGAACACGCAGGTCAGCTGATCGCCGATGGCCTTGTGCAGCATCGCCGCGACCACCGACGAATCGACACCGCCGGACAGGCCGAGCAGGACCTTGGACGAACCCACCTGCTCGCGTACACGGGCAATCGCATCGTCGATGATCTGGCCCGCGGTCCAGGCGCTGCCGCAGCCGCTGATCTCGTGCACGAAACGTGACAGCAGGCGCGCACCTTGCGTGGTGTGCGTGACTTCGGGATGGAACTGCAGTGCGTAGTAGCCGCGTGCTTCGTCGGCGATGCCGGCAATCGGCACATCCTTGGTCGACGCGATGATCTTGAAGCCCTGCGGCAGCGTCGAGACGTGATCGCCATGCGACATCCACACATCGAGCAGACCATGGCCTTCGGCATTGACGCGATCGTCAATGTCCTTGAGCAACTGCGAATGGCCGTGCGCGCGGATCTCGGCGTAGCCGAATTCCTTGACCTCGCCCGGTGACACCTTGCCGCCCAGCTGTTCAGCCATGGTCTGCATGCCGTAGCAGATGCCGAGCACCGGCACCTTCAGATCCCACACCGCCTGCGGCGCGCGCGGCGAATCGGACGCGTGCACCGACTCCGGGCCACCGGAAAGGATCACGCCCTTGGGCGCGAACGCGGTGATGTCGGCATCGGCGATGTCCCAGGGATGCAGCTCGCAATACACGCCCAGCTCACGCACGCGCCGTGCGATCAGCTGCGAGTACTGGCTGCCGAAATCGAGAATCAGGATCTTGTCGGAATGGATATTCATTATTCTTCAACAACGAAAAAGCCCCGGCGAACCGGGGCGTTCCAAAAATTTGTCAGCTGACGCGGTAATTGGGTGCTTCTTTGGTGATCGCCACGTCATGCACGTGCGATTCCTTGATGCCCGCCGAGGTGATCTTCACGAAGGTGGTCTTGGTGCGCAGCTCTTCGACGTTGTGGCAGCCGGTATAGCCCATCGAAGCCCGCAGCCCGCCGATCATCTGATGCACGATCGCCGCCATCGAGCCCTTGTACGGCACGCGGCCTTCGATGCCTTCCGGCACCAGCTTCTCGACTTCGGTCGTGGTGTCCTGGAAATAGCGGTCCTTGGAACCCTGGGCCTGCGCCATCGCGCCCATCGAACCCATGCCGCGATAGGACTTGTAGGAACGGCCCTGATACAGCTCGACCTCGCCCGGTGCTTCCTCGGTGCCGGCGAGCATCGAGCCCACCATCACCACATAAGCGCCCGCGGCCAGCGCCTTGGCGAAATCGCCGGAGTAGCGCACACCGCCATCGGAAATCAGCGGAATGCCGGTGCCTTTCAGCGCCTCGGCCACGCTCATGATCGCGCCGATCTGCGGCACGCCGACACCCGCAACCACGCGCGTGGTGCAGATCGAACCCGGACCAATGCCGACCTTGACCGCGTCCGCGCCCGCTTCCACCAGCGCCAGTGCCGCGGCGCCGGTAGCGATGTTGCCGCCGATCACCTGCAGCCTGTCGCCATACTGCTTCTTGATCTGCGAGACGCGATCGAGCACGCCCTTGGAATGCCCGTGCGCGGTATCGACCACGATCACGTCGACGCCGGCCTCGACCAGACCCGAGATGCGCTCGTCGGTGTCCTGCCCGGTGCCCACCGCAGCGCCCACGCGCAGACGGCCATGCTCGTCCTTGCAGGCCAGCGGATGGTCGGTGGATTTCTGGATGTCCTTGACGGTGATCATGCCGCACAGCTGGAAGGCATCGTCGATTACCAGCACCTTCTCGATGCGGTGCTGATGCAGCTTGGTGATCACTTCCTCGCGCGAAGCGCCTTCGCGCACCGTGACCAGACGCTCCTTCGGCGTCATCACATGGGCCACCGGCTCGCTGAAACGGGTTTCGAAGCGCAGATCGCGGCTGGTGACGATGCCGACCAGCTGCTTGCCGTCGACCACCGGCACGCCGGAAATGCGGTTGGCACGGGTGAGCTTGATCACCTCGCCGATGGACATCGTCGGCGGCACCGTGATCGGGTCGGAGATGACGCCCGACTCATGTTTCTTCACGGCGCGGACTTCGGCCGCCTGACGGGCCGGGGTCATGTTCTTGTGAACGATGCCGAGTCCGCCTTCCTGCGCCAGCGCAATTGCCAGCTTGGCTTCGGTCACGGTATCCATGGCCGCGGACAGCAGCGGCACGTTCAACGTGATCCGGCGCGTCAATTGGGTGCGCAGGTCTACCTGCCGCGGGAGGACTTCCGAATAAGCCGGAAGGAGCAGGACATCGTCGAAAGTCAGAGCTTCGGACTGAATGCGCATGGAAGGCAGCGGTCGTCTGGAAGCGCGCCATTATAGGCCAATCGCAACCGCTGCGTGCAGTCCTTCTGCCAACGGCCCACCGGCTCCGGTAAGCTTCGCGCCGAATGAGCCTTCCACCCGCCAGCGCCCGCACCGTTTACGCCGTCTCGGAACTGGCGGAAACCCTGCGCGGACTGATCGAAAACGCCTTGCCGCGGGTCTGGGTCCAGGGCGAGATCTCGAATCTGGCGCGTCCGGCATCCGGCCACTGGTACTTCACGCTCAAGGATGCCCGCGCGCAGTTGCGCACGGTCATGTTCCGCAACGCCAACCTGCACGTGCGGCCACCGCCGAAAGACGGCGACCAGGTACTGGTCCGCGGCCAGATCAGCATCTACACCGCGCGCGGCGATCTGCAGCTGATCTGCGAGCATATGGAGCCGGCCGGCCAGGGCGCGCTGCTGCAGGCCTTCGAGCAACTGAAGGCGCGGCTCGCCGCCGAAAGCCTGTTCGACGAGAACTGGACGCGACCGCTGCCGGCGCTGCCGCGCGCGATCGGCCTGATCACCTCCGGCAGCGGCGCCGCCCTGCACGACATCGTCAGCACCCTGTCGCGACGCTATCCGCTGGCGCCGGTGCTGCTGCTGCCGGTGCCGGTACAGGGCGTCGAAGCGCCGCCAGCCATCGTCCGCGCACTGCGCGAACTGCCGGCACGCGCAGCCGTCGACGTGATCATCCTTGCGCGCGGCGGCGGTTCGCTCGAAGACCTGTGGGCGTTCAACGACGAACAGGTCGCACGCGCGATCCGCGCCTGCGCGGTGCCGGTGATCACCGGCATCGGCCACGAGATCGATTTCACCATCGCCGACTTTGCCGCCGACCTGCGCGCACCGACGCCGACCGCTGCCGCCGAACGCGTGGCGCCGGACATCGCCGACTGGCGCGAACGCCTGCGCCAGCAGGCGCTGCGCCTGGAGGTAGCCGCACAGCGCCAACTGCGCAACGGCCAGCAGCGACTGCAACAGGCCGAGCGCCGCCTGCAGACCCAGCATCCGGGACGCCGCCTGCAGGACCGCGCACAGCGCCTCGACGAACTGTCGCTGCGCCTGGAGCGTGCCGGCCATACGCAACTGCGCCGCGCCGGCGAGCGTTTGCGCCATACGCAGGCGCAGCTGTCGCAGCGCAATCCGAGCACCCGGATCCAGCAGCAGCGCCGCCAGCTCGATAGTCTGCAACTGCGGCTGGCCGCCGGCCTGCGCCAAGGCCTGGCACAGGCGCAGGCGCGCCTCGCGCAACAGTCCTCGGTCCTGCACAGCCTGAATCCGCGCGCGGTGCTCGAACGCGGCTACGCGATCGCGCTCGATCAACAGGGGCGCGCCGTTACCGACGCCACCGCCGCCCATGCGGGCGATGCACTCCGCGTCGTGCTGGCGCGCGGCGCGCTCGACACCCGCATCGAGCACATCAGTCCCGACGACTGACCCGCCTCACGCCTCACGCCTCACGCCTCACGCCTCACGCCTCACGAGATCAAACCATGGCCTGGCTGCAACTGCGCGTCCATTCGCGTCACCCCGAATTTGCCGATGAAATCCTGCTCGCCCACAACGCGAGCGCGGTCAGCTATGTCGATGCCGTCGACAAGCCCGTACTGGAGCCGGCGCCGGGCGAAACACCGCTGTGGGAAGACACCGTCACCCTGGGCCTGTTCGTCGAGAACACCGACCTGGCACCAGTGATGGCCGATCTGCGCGAGCTGCTGCCGGATGGCGCCGAAGCGCTTTTCGAAACCGAGCTGATCGAGGATCAGGACTGGGTGCGCGTCTGGCTGAAGGACTGCCCGCCGCTGCGCTTCGGCGACAAGCTGTGGGTGGTGCCGCACGAAAAGGTCAGTGAAGTCACGCAGGCCGATGCGGTGATGCTGCGACTCGATCCCGGTCTCGCCTTCGGCACCGGCACCCATCCGACCACCGCGCTCTGTCTGGAATGGATCGCCACTGCCGACCTGCGCGGCAAGACCGTGCTCGACTACGGCTGCGGCTCCGGTGTGCTGGCGATCGCCGCCTTGCTGATGGGCGCCGAGCGCGCCATTTGTGTCGATATCGACCCGCAGGCACTGCTCGCCACCCGCAACAATGCCGCCGACAACGGCGTCGCCGATCGCGTGACCACGCTGTTGCCGGAGGCGTTCGTCCCCTTTGCTGCCGACGTGGTGCTGGCCAACATCCTCGCCAATCCGCTGATCGCCCTGGCGCCGCGCCTCGCCGGCAGCATCCGCAAGGGCGGCATGCTGGTGCTCGCCGGCCTGCTGGAGCGCCACGCCGATGAAGTGCGTGACGCTTACGCCACCTGGTTCGAGTTCCTGCCCGACGTGCAGCGTGAAGGCTGGACCCGCCTCACTGCGCGCTGTCACATGCCGGCGCTGATCAATCAGCTTCGCATCTCCGCGGCTCTGTTCTCCGCCGGTCAACAGCAGGCCGATCACTTTTCTGTTCTGCAACGTGCCGGCTTAGACAGCGTGTTCAACGTCTCCGTGAACACTTCGCTGTATTTCCTTCGCGACGAGGCCAATCACTGCGCGCTCAACGGCATCGACTACTGGCACCTGCCGATTTCCTGGGACGCGCCGCAGCGCACCGAGGTCGAAGCGTTCTTCACGCGAATGGACGAGCTGCGCGGACGCCGCACCTTGGTGCACTGCGCACTGAACATGCGCGCCTCCGCATTGGTGTTTCTCTACCGCTGCCTGCGCTTAGGTGAAACAGTGGATGTGGCGTCACAGGATCTGCACGCAGTGTGGACACCGGACGGCGTGTGGGCGCAACTGATCGAACAGATGCTGTCCGATCCGTCGGCGCGCTCGACCACACACGGATAAATTTTCACTGGGCACTTTTTAACCGCGCCGCCGGGGGGTATCATTCGCGCCCTTTCGCCGGATCGCCTGCAGCGTCGTACTGTAGGTTGAGGAAAAATCATCATGTCTTTGCCACGTTCGTCGGACATCAAACCCCTTGGCCATTCCGTCTCCGAATGCCTGGACGATTTCTTCCGAACACTGAGCGGACACTCGCCGAAGAACCTGTATGACCTGTTCATCGATCAGGTCGAACCGCCGCTGCTGAAAGCCACGCTGCGCTATTGCCACGGCAACCAGTCGCGCGCCGCCGACATGCTGGGCCTCAATCGCGCGACGCTGCGCAAGAAGCTCAAGCAGCACAAGATCAAACCCGACGCCAACTGAAGAACGCCGCCGTTCATGAGCCAGCAGACCGCAGTACGCCGCGCACTCCTTTCCGTCTCCGACAAATCGGGCATCGTCGAGTTCGCACGCGAACTTGCCGCGCGCGGTGTCGAACTGCTGTCCACCGGCGGCACCTACCAGCTGCTGGTGAAGTCCGGCCTCAAGGCGGTGGAAGTGTCGTCGCACACCGGCTTTCCGGAAATCATGGACGGCCGCGTCAAGACCCTGCATCCGAAGATTCATGGCGGCCTGCTGGGCCGGCGTGACATCGACGGCGCGGTGATGGCCGAGCACGGCATCGCCCCGATCGACCTGCTGGTGGTGAACCTCTACCCGTTCGAACAGACCGTCGCCAAGCCGGACTGCACGCGCATCGACGCGATCGAGAACATCGACATCGGCGGCCCGGCGATGCTGCGCGCCGCCGCCAAGAACCACGCCTGGGTTGCGGTCCTGACCGACCCCGCCGACTACGCCGCGGTACTGGCGGAAATGGATGGCGGCGGCCTCGGCGACGCACTGCGCACGCGCCTCGCGGTCAAGGTCTACGCGCATACCTCGCGCTACGACGCCGCCGTGTCCTCGTATCTGTCGAGCCTGCAGGACGACGGCAGCCGCGCCACCTTCCCGCCGGTGTTCGGTCTGCAGTTCCAGAAACTGCAGGACATGCGCTACGGCGAAAACCCGCACCAGCGCGCCGCGTTCTACTCCGAACTGAACCCGGAAGCCGGCACCATCAGCGCCGCACGCCAGCTGCAGGGCAAGGAACTGAGCTACAACAACATCGCCGACGCCGACGCCGCGCTGGAATGCGTCAAGGCCTTCGACGAGCCGGCCTGCGTGATCGTCAAGCACGCCAATCCCTGCGGCGTCGCGGTGCGCAACAGCATCGGCGCCGCCTATGACGAAGCCTTCCGCACCGATCCGACCTCCGCGTTCGGCGGCATCATCGCGTTCAACCGCGAACTCGACGGCGACACCGCCGCACGCATCGTCGAACGCCAGTTCGTCGAAGTGATCATCGCGCCGCGCATCAGCGAGGCCGCACGCAACGCCGTTGCCGCCAAGCAGAACGTGCGCCTGCTCGAATGCGGCGAGTTCCCCGCCACGCGCGCCGCGGCCTGGGATTACAAGCGCGTTTCCGGCGGCCTGCTGGTCCAGGACATCGATGCTGCCGTGGTGCTGCCGGCCGACCTCAAGGTCGTCAGCAAGCGCGCCCCGACCGAAGCCGAACTGCGCGACCTCGTGTTCGCATGGAAAGTGGCCAAGTTCGTGAAGTCCAATGCCATCGTCTACGTGAAAGATCGCATGACCATCGGCGTCGGCGCCGGCCAGATGAGCCGCGTGTATTCGGCAAAGATCGCCGGCATCAAGGCCGCTGACGAAAAGCTCGAAGTCCCCGGCTCGGTGATGGCCTCCGACGCCTTCTTCCCGTTCCGCGACGGCATCGACGCCGCCGCCAAGGCCGGCATCACCGCCGTGATCCAGCCGGGTGGCTCGATGCGCGACGCCGAAGTGATCGCCGCCGCCGATGAAGCCGGCATGGCCATGGTCTTCACCGGCATCCGGCATTTCCGGCATTAAAGCCCAAGCAGCGTGGAGGGCCCCCACGCAGTGGGGATCCTAGCGTCGCGAGGGCGCGATCAAGAGAGTCCGGTACGGCGTTACAACCGCAACCTACTCTCCAAATGGCAGCGTGGAGGGCCCCCACGCAGCGGGAATCCTAGCGTCGCCGGGGCGCGATCAAGAGCTGCGGAAGCGGCAAACTACTGAGCCCGCTCTCCAAATAAAAGTGCCGCGGCTCTCCACGCCGTAGGGATCTAAACCTCCCCTCCTGCAAACAACGCCAAAGCCTGCAGACCACCCTCTCTCCCTCTCCCCGCGTGCGGGGAGAGGGAGAGAGGGTGAGGGGCGGCTCACTACCGACAGCAACGTCGGATCCGTCTGCGGCTCGACAACCTACGTGCAATCAATCGGCGACGCGCGAACCGCAGGTCGGCTCAAGCGCGCAACGCGAAGCCGACACCAGAGCGTGACGGACCACGCGCGGCATCACCCGCACTCGTGCCCCGGTCCGCAGGCATCCTCTCCCGCCGGCTCCACCTGCACCGTGGCATGCACACGCGGATAGTGTTCGCTTAGGAAGCGCTGGATTTCAGCCAGCGCCGCGCCGCCATCGGCGCCCGGAATCAGACGCGCGTGAAAGGTCAGTTGCGGCCGTTCAGGCGTGATTGCCCAGGCATGGACGTGATGAATGCCTTCCAGCGCCGGCACTGCGGCGCTCAGGCCACGCTCCAGCGTCGGCAGATCCAGATCCGGCGGATGCCCTTCGAGCAGCACATGCGCCGATGCGCGCGTCACGATCCAGCCCATGCGCCCGGTCAGCAGCGCCACCAGCATCGACAGCAGCGGGTCGGCCATCATCCAGCCGGTGCCGAGGATCACCAGCGCGGCGATGATCGCCGCGGCGGAGCCGAGCAGATCGGACAGCACATGCGCGGCAGCGCCCTGCACGTTGAGATTGCCGCCTTCGCGATGCAGGTACGCGAACATCGCCAGATTGACGATCGCGCCGATCACCGCCACCACCAGCATCGGCGTACCCATCACCGCGACGGGTTCGAACAGACGCTGCAAGCCCTCGACCACGATCCAAACCCCCAGCAGCATCAGGGTCAGGCCGTTGACGAACGCCGCCAGCACTTCGTAGCGGCCGTGACCATAACTGCGCCGCGCGTCCGCCGGCCGCTGCGCCAGGCGCACCGCGAGCAGCGCCAGCGCCAGCGACGCGGCGTCGGAGAACATGTGTGCGGCATCGGACAGCAACGCGAGACTGCCGGTCCAGAAGCCGGCCACCGCTTCCACCACCATGTAACTGGCGGTAATGACGAAAGCGACCGCCAGCCGCCGTCCGGAACTGGGGCCGTGCGCATGGGCGCCGTGCCCGTGGTGGTGCGAATGCCCATGACCCGACTCATGGGAATGATCGTGGGAATCGTCGTGCGCGTGAGGCGCTGCCGACCCGGAAGAACGGGGCGAGGAACTGGACTTGGACATGGGTGGCAGTCTATCGCCTGCGCCGGTTTGCGGCGCGTCCGCTCGTCCGCGAACCGTCGTTGTCAAAGCACATGGGACGCTCCTGGTTGAACCCGGCGCCATTGCAGGGCCTGTAGTAACTTGAGGGTCAAGTTTCCGTCGGCGATCCGCCCCATGCCCAAGCTTCTGACCATCGGCACGCTCGCACGCGAAACCGGCTGTGCGGTCGAAACCATCCGCTACTACGAAAGCGAAGGCCTGCTCGCGGCGCCACAGCGCACCGCGGCCAACTATCGTGTCTACGACGCCACGCATGTGCAGCGACTGGGTCTGATCCGTCAGTGCCGCGCGCTCGACATGACGCTGGATGAAATCCGCGCCCTGCTGCAGCTGGCGGATCAGGCGGACGGCGGTTGCGCCGGCATCGATCAGCTGCTGGACGAACATTTGCTGCATGTGCAGGCGCGACTGCAGAACCTGCGGGCGCTGGAGCAACGTCTGCGGACGCTGCGCCAGGCCTGCACGCCGGCGGCGGGCGGCGACAGCTGCGGCATTCTCGATGCGCTGCAACAGCTGCCGCCGGCAGCGGGGGCGTCGATCGAAAACACGCATGCGCACCCGCCGGGAACGCATGCGCGCCGACCGCGCGGCAAGACTTGAACCGGCACGCGGCGCTCGGCCGATAATGGGCGCTGTCCCTCAGCCCTCTTATCCTTGCCATGACCCGCCCGCTCGATCTGATCAGCTCCACCCTTGCCAGCAGCGTCGCCGGCTGGCGCGGCACCATGGCAGCACGCCAGGCGCGCAAGCACCCGGAAAAGCCGCTGGAACTGTACGAGTTCGAAGCCAGCCCGTATTGCCGCATCGTGCGGGAAGCGCTGACCGAGATGGATCTCGATGCCCTGATCCTGCCTTGCCCCAAGAACGGCCAACGCTTCCGTCCCAAGGCACAGACCTTGGGCGGCAAGGCGCAATTCCCGTTTCTGGTCGACCCGAACACCGGCGCGCGGCTGTATGAGTCCGCAGACATCATCGAATACCTCGCGCGCACCTATGCCGGCAGCAGCCGCAAGACGCGCGGCTGGTCACGGCGCGTGGCCGTCGGCAGCGCACTCGCCGCCAGCATCGCGCGCATTTCCCTGCGCGGAGTCCGAGGCCTGAAGGCGCGGGCCTCGCAGGCGCCCGCGCAACCGCTGGAGCTGTACAGCTTCGAGTCCAGCCCCTACTCGCGTCCGGTGCGCGAGCGTCTGTGCGAGCTGGAGCTGCCCTACCTGCTGCGCAATACCGGCAAGGGTCGCGCCACGGATCTGGGCCCGGCGCTGTTCCGCGACCGGCTGTTCAAGGGGCCGAAGGGCACCACCCGCAATCGCAGCGCACTGTACGAGCGCACGCAGCGGGTACAGGTGCCTTACCTGATCGATCCCAATACCGGCAGCGAAATGTACGAATCGGCCGCGATTCTCGAGTACCTCGAGCGCACCTACGCCGCCTAGAACGGCGGGTATCGAATCGCTCCGGAAACGCGGCGGACGTCACACTGGCTGACGTTCGCCGCAGCTAGAATCCACACGCCGCTGCGGGGAACCGTCGTCGACTGGGCGCCGGCAGCCAACCACCTGGAGATTCACGAATGAAACACACTTGGTGTGCGCTGGCTGCGGCCAGCGTACTGGTATCGGGCGCCGCCATCGCGGCACTGGATGCGGGCAATCAGTACAAGCTGGATCAGATCACGCAGGGTGGCCCGGCCAGCCTGCGCAGCGCGGCACAGAGCATTGCCAACACCGGCGCCGATCCGGTGGTGCTGGATGCCCTCGCGGAAGCGGCGCTGAAGAACAAGAACGACGGCACCGGCACCGGGGTCGATGCCGTGGCCTGGAGCTGCAAGGCCCTGGCTGCCGCTGGCGGCAAGCGTTACTACAACGTGATCAAGAGCCTTGCCGACAACGACGGCACGCATCGCAAGGCCCGCAAGCATTGCGAGCGCGCCGCAGGCGATGTCGGCGGTCCGGACGACGCGCAGTACGTCGCCGGCAGCACCTCGCTGGACAAGGTGGCCGCCAAGGCCGGCAGCAGCGCCAAGCAGACGACTGCGGCCGCCGCCGGCAGCGGCCAGTTCAAGCCGCTCAGCGAGATCAAGGTCGGCATGTCGATGGAAGAGGCCTACGCCATCGCCGGCCCGCCGACCGCCACCAGCGGCCACATCACCGGCAAGGCCTTCAACCCGTTCAACTTCAAGGGCGGCGATTCCTACCGCACCTATGGCTTGTACAAGGGCCAGGGTCGCCTGGTGTTCGCCAACAACAGCGCCTACTCCTCCGGCCAGCGTGTGGTGGAAGTGATCATCAACGCCGACGAGAGCGGTTTTCCCTGAGCGCAGTTGAGGGGATACGGAATCAGGAACGCCCGCGATCAGCGGGCGTTTTCTGTTGGGCCCCGTGGCGGTTGGGCCCTGTGGAGAATGTCGATCGACCAACGGACGCGAGCCGATCCATACCGCAGGTCGGTGCAAACCGCAGACGAAACCGCTGCTGCCCGTTCTGCGACACGCCGCAGTGACGGTTCGCGTGCCGCCATCCCCGGAGCGTCACCCGGCTGCTTTTACTTCGCCGGTCGTGTGGTCAGTTCCACCAGCCGCCAGCCGGACGGGCTCAGCGGCCGCAGGCGTGCCAGGCAACGCATGTTCCGCTGCTCGTCGTAATACCCCACGCGCCAGCTGCCATCCTTGTCCTGCGCGAAGACCGGATGCAGCGGTTCGGCAAAGATGGCTGCGGCATCCTGCAGCGCCTGCCGCGTCAGCTCGAGCTGATAGCGCGCCTTCACTTCATCGTGCTTGCCCGCCCGCAACAGCTCGGCCAGATCGGCGGCCGCGGCCTGGGCCTGGTGCAGGCTGCTCTTGACGATCGACAGCTCCGGGATCGACCGGTGCGGTGCGGCCACTGCGTTGCGCGCCATCGACGCAGCCAGCCGCCCGGAATCTTCAGCCGTTTTCGCCTGCGCCAGCTCGCGCGCAGCCGCCTCGGCTGCCGCTCTGGCCTGCGACTGCGCTTCATGTTCCATGGGGGCCGCTGCCGCGAGTTCACCTTCATCCGTGGACGTCGCAGCCGCCGTCGAAGCATCGGCCTCGGCCGCGGCAATGTCCGACGCTGGCTCAGCGTCAGCCAACGCGCCGGAGTCCTCGTCAGCGGACGCCAGCCATGACGCTTCAGACGCCGCGATCGCCGCAGCGGCGACTGGCGGCGCTGCCGCGACCCGCAAGCGATCACCGTCTTGCTCGACCTGCGCCACCGCCAGACCCGGCGCCGCGGCGGCCGGCACGGTGGCGGCCGGCGCGGGCGGCGGCGGTGGAAACTCATTCGACCTTGGCATCGGCGTGTCGCGCGGCGACGATCCCGCCGCCTGCGGTGCCATCGCCACCTCGGTTGATCCCGTCACGGCCGCCACCGTCGGCGTACGCAGATCCTGCAAGCGCCAGACCAGATCGACGCCGACGACCAGGGTGGCCGCCAAGGCCAGCGGTACCATCCAACGCCGCCGCGACGGCCTGGCCGCCGGCGTCCGCACGGCGATGCGCGCCTGCTGCAGCACCGCGGCATCGAGCTCCGGCGGCGTGCGCTCGTCACTGATCTCGCGGTAACGTGCAGACAGTGGACTGCGCCGGTTGAGGTAATCCAGCAAATCGCGATCGGGATCAGTCATCGAGCACCTCCCGCAGCTTCGCCAGCGCGTAACGCAAACGGCTTTTGACGGTTTCGCGCCCGACCTCCTGAATCACCGCGATCTGCTCCAGCGTCAGCTCCTGCTCCTCGCGCAGCACGATGATCTCGCGCTGTTCCGGTGGCAGGCGCCCCAGCGCCGCGAGCAGACGCTGCGCCTGCTGCGACTGCATCGCCATCACCTCCGGCTGCTGCGTTTCGGCCGCGGCCAGATCTTCCGGCACCGCTTCGGCGGGCCGCTGGCGGCGGTAATGATCAATCAGACGGTTGTGTGCCAGCTTGTACAGCCAGGCGCCGAAAGGGGCGTCGTCGCGGTAACGCGCGCGCGCCTGGATCAGGTTGTGCCACACATCCTGGAACAGTTCGGCGGCCATGTCGCGCGGTTCGACGTGACGCAGGAAATAGCGATACAGGCCGTCCTTGTGACGGCGGTACAGCTGCTCGAAAGCACCTGCATCGCCGCCGACATAGGCCAGCATCAAAGTCTCGTCGCTACTCGCATCCGCGCTCAGAGCCACACTCTCCGGTTGCTCCGCCCTGCCCTGTGGCATCAGTGGCATCAAAGGATTTGGTCAATTGCACCAGCCGCACGAATTCGGCACGCCAGCCATCGGGATCGTCGCCGCGCGCACCGTGCGCCAGTTCGACGATCTGATCATAGCGATAGTCGCCCGTGTAGCGGCCACCGCGCAACGTCTGGCCAAAGGCCGCCACCGCGGCCGCAAACCGGAACGATTCGCTGGCCTGCTGCGAAGACGCCAGCATCTGCTTGCGCAGCAAGGGCTGCTCGATCAGCCGGCTCTCGCTTTCGCCGGGACGCTTGTAGCGCAAGCGCAGATGCGCCAGCTCGCCACCCTGCGCGGCCGTTTCCTTCGCACCGTAGCGCAGCGGCTCGATGCGCTCGCCACCGCTGCCCACCAGCGCGATCTCGTACAGCGCGGTCACACTGTGCCCGGCACCGATCTCACCGGCATCGACCTGATCGTTGGCAAAATCCTCGCGCTGCAAGGCACGGTTCTCATAGCCGATCAGCCGGTATTCCGCGACCACCGCCGGGTTGAACTCGACCTGGATCTTCACGTCGCTGGCGATCGTCAGCAGCGTCGCGGCGCGCGATTGCACCAGCGCGCGGCGCGCTTCCTCGATCCCGTCGATATAGCTGTAGTTGCCATTGCCGGCGTCCGCCAGCTGTTCCATCAGGTGATCGTTGTAGTTGCCGCGCCCGTAACCCAGCGTCGACAGCGCGATCCCCGACTTGCGCTCGCGTACCACCATCTCCTTGAGCTGCTCGAAGTTGGTGACGCCGACATTGAAATCGCCATCGGTCGCGAGCATCACCCGGTTGATGCCGTTCTCGATCCGCCCCTGACGCGCCATCGCATACGCCAGCTGGATGCCGGACGCGCCATTGGTCCCGCCTTCGGCCTGCATCCGCTCGATCGCGGCAACGATGGTCGCCTGCTGGTTGCCGGGGGTGGGCTCCAGCACCACCTCCGCGGTACTGCCGTAGGTCACCAGGCTGATGCGGTCGCGCGCGCCCAGCTGCTGCACCAACAGCTTCAGCGACGCCTTCACCAGCGGCAGCTTGTCCCGCGAATACATCGAGCCGGAAACGTCGACCAGAAACACCAGATTCGCCGCCGGCAGTTCGCCCTGCGGCCGCCAGCCCTGCAGACCGATGCGCAGCAGCTGCGTCTTCGCATTCCACGGCGTGGGGGCGATCTCGGTATGCAGGCTGAACGGCTGGCTGCGATCCTTGGGCGGGGCATAGCCGTAATCGAAATAATTGATCATTTCCTCGACGCGGACCGCATCGCCGCGCGGCATCTGCCCTTCGCGCAACAGACGCCGCACATTGGCGTAGGAACCCGTATCGACATCGACACTGAAGGTCGACACCGGCGTCTCCGCCGCGCGCATCACCCCGTTCTCATCGATCCTGGCGTAGTTCTCACGATCCTGTTCCGGCATCGGCATCGCCGCGGGCGGCGGCGCATAGGCACGCCTGCCATCCATCGCCATCGCACTCATCGCCCGCGACTCGCGCGCCTGCAGCTGCAGCTGCGCGCTCGCCATCGCCTCGGCCTGGGCCTGGTCCTGGGCCTGGGCCCGATCGTCACCCTGTCGCGTCGTCTGCCCACCGCATGCCGACACCAGTGCAAACATCGCCGCAGCCACCACTATCTTCCGTAAACGCATCGCCCACTCCGGTCATTGCCAAGATTCCTGTCCTGTAGAACGTGGCAGCCGCGACAATGGGGTTAACGCCGGCGAAATAAATTTCCGACGGGTTTCGGGGCGCCCGCCCGCCTATACCGCGCGCCGCCGCCGCACCCCTACCTTTTCGCAGGGGTGTTGCCCGGGGCCGGGGTCGCTAAACTCCGCCTTCCCCTCGAACCGAGTTGCAGCCGTGGACCTGATCACCTTCAACAGCAAGGGCGTTCCGCTGACCGCCGCCTGGCACAAGCCGGCCAACGACAGCCTGCGCGGCAGCGCCGGCTCGCCCTGCGTGGTCATGGCCCACGGACTCGGCGGCGTACGCGCCGCACGGCTGGATGCCTTTGCCGAACGCTTCGCCGCCGCCGGCCTGAACGTGCTGGTGTTCGACTACCGCGGTTTCGGCGAATCCGCCGGCGAACCGCGCCAGGCCTTCTCGATCCGCGGCCAGCTCGACGACTGGGCCGCCGCCATCAGCCACGCGCGCAAGCTGCCCAATGTCGATCGCAACCGCATCGCGCTGTGGGGCTCCTCGTTCTCCGGCGGCCATGTGATCGTCGCCGCGGCGGAAGACGGCGAGATCGCCGCCGTCAGCGCCCAGGGCCCGATGATGGACGGCCGGGCCGCGTTCCTGAACGTGATCGGCTATGCCGGCCTGCCCTACGCACTACGCATCGCGGGCCATGCCATGCGCGACGTCATCGGCTCGGTATTCGGCCGCCGCCACCGCATCCCCATCATCTCCGCACCGGGCCAGCTCGGATCGCTGTCCAGCGCCGACGCGGTTCCCGGCTACGGTGCCATCGCACCGCCGGACTGGCGCAACGAAATCACCGCCGGCTGGATGCTGCAACTGCCGCTCTACCGCCCGGTCAGCAAAGCCGCGCAACTCCATTGCCCCACCCTGATCTGCATCTGCACCCGCGACTCCGTTGCCCCGCCATCCGCTGCGGAAGCCACCGCCCGGCGCATCGGCAAGAAAGCGGAAGTGAAGCACTACGACATCGGCCACTTCGACGTCTATGTCGGCGAAGCCTTCGAGCAGGCGGTGCGGGA
>JBEBWZ010000002.1:0-76261 GCA_040391865.1 Solimonas flava | reverse complement strand
TGCACTGGTGCCAGAGTTGCTGAAAGTGCTGTGCTTCGAGATGCTCCTCAAAGACGCGTTAGCGAAGCGTCATGCGCCTCCCAGAGCGCCAGTTCATGCACCTGTTCCGCCCGCCCCAGAGCCAAAGACGCCTAAAGGCGCAGCGGTACCTACGGCCGAGTCGGGCACTGAATCCGATTCAACTTCCATCCCTGCTCCTGGCGTTCAACCCAAGGTGAGTGGCGGTTCTGACATCACTTTGCCCGACCTCCACATGAAAACCAAGAAGTTCATGGAGAAAGGTACTTTGACGCTTGAGCACATAAACAACGTGTTCTACAAGGAAGGCGACAAGTTCGAGCTTCTCATCACTGACTTCGGTGCGACGAACATGGCCGAAGGTCAGATTCGAATCGCGTCGATGCAGGCACTCAAGAATGCTCTGGTGGACGGAGAGTTCACGACGACAGTGAGCGCCGTACGTGAGGAATGCAAGATTCGGAAGTGCTATGACCAAAGCAATTTCACCGCAAACTTCAAGAAAAACGCTGGTACCTTCGACTTCGGTGAGTGGTCGAAGGACATTGCTGACCTCAGACTCTCAGAGGACGGTAAGAAAGCCCTGGCCGAAGTAATCAAGAAGCTGTCGTGAGCGTCGATCACGATCAATTGGAAGCGCTGCTGACGCGTGTCAAGGCGCTTCGAAGATCACTGAAGGCTGAGGCAGGCAAGACCGTCAACAAGTTGGCAATTCGAACTGAAGCAAAGGCGCTCGGCGGGGAGTGGCACAAGGACTTTGCGCCAAAGCTCAAGTATTCGCTAACGTCTGAGGCCCTCGAAAACTACAGCACACAGTTCACGCGACTTATCAGGATCAGTGGACCAAACAACCAGCGTTCGAGCTATTTGGCGGCCGTTGATCAGATCATAAAACCGTTCAACGACGAGCTTCTTATTCCGTCGCAACAAGGGGCACTCGGAAGCGGCGCGACCTCGTCCTTTGATGCGTTCTTCGCTAGTTTGTCTAACGCGGATGAAAGCGACTATCTTGCGGAAGCCGTCGCTTGTGCAAAGCACGGACACCTGCGTGCTGCTGTAGTGCTCGGCTGGAGTGCGGCCGTCGACCGCATTCAGCGTGTGCTTGAGCACAAGGGCTTGGACAAATTCAACAACATGGCCAGTCAGATGGCTTCAGCTACGAGCGGTCGATACAGGAGATTTAAGAAAGTCGATCCCGTCACCAGCATTGCGGAGCTTCAGGAAGTTTTTGATCGCCCACTTCTATGGGTGATTGAGGGAATGGGAATGATCGACACGAACGAACACACCCGACTGGGTAGCTGCTTTGACATGCGTTGCCACGGAGCCCATCCCGGCAACGCACCGATCACTTCGTACAACCTAATGTCGTTCTTCTCTGACCTGGATCAGATCGTCTTCATGAACCCCAAGTTCAAGCTGCCAGCTGCGCACGTCGCAGGCGCGAAGTGACGTAGATGCTTTAGCGATGAAGCGACTCTGCGTCACCGAAAATACCTAACCAGAGCTTCAAGCCGACGTCCACGCCTCCGCTGCGCTTCGGCGCGGCCGCGGCTTAAGCTCGGCGTTGGGCCTAAAAGAAATCATGAGCCAAACTGAGAGAATTCAAATACGTTAGGCCAGCGTTGCTGATATTGAATTGCTGGTTCCGCTCTTCGATGCCTATCGGGTGTTCTATGGCAAGGCAAGTGATGTTGCGGTAGCGCGTTCGTTCTTGCTGGAGCGGCTCCAGCACAATCAGTCCGTTCTCTTTATCGCGTTGCAACCCAACGGTGCGGCAGTTGGGTTCACGCAGCTTTATCCAAGCTTTTCATCCGTTTCTGCTGCACGCGCATTCATTCTCAACGACCTCTATGTTGTCCCAGAGGCTCGGCGCTCAAGGGTGGCGGCCAGGCTGTTGGAGGCTGCGGCAAACTATGGTCGTGCCGTTGGCGCCATTCGGTTGTCACTGTCCACCGCCATGGACAACGATACGGCGCAGGCACTGTATGTCTCTCAGGGCTGGGTTCGTGACATCAAGTTTTATGCATACAGTCTGCCGCTGTAGGCCCAACAAGGCGCCCCTGCGGGCGGACTGCTCGCTGCGCCCGTAACCCGCCGCTGCACTTGGGCGTTGGGCCTTGCACTAATTTTCAGGAGTTCCCGTGAGCAACAGCGTCAACCCCATTCAGCCCTGCAGCTCCATCGAGCAAATCCGCTCCAACATAGACCGGATTGATCAGCAGATCGTTGCTCTCTTGGCGGAGCGCGGCGCTTACGTCAAGCAAGCTGCGGCGTTCAAAACTTCCACCGCCGACGTTCGCGCTCCCCAGCGTGTTGAACAGGTTATTGGCAAGGTTGTGACACTGGCACGCTCGCTCGGTGCCAATCCGACGGTCACTGAGCAAGTGTATCGGGCCATGATTTCCGGCTTCATCGATTCAGAGTTGGCCGAACATGCCGCACTGCAAGGTGTGGCAGGCAAGGACTAGTAGTTCAGTCAAGCCGACACAGCTTCGTGGCGCGGCTTAACTCAGGCGTCATGCGGATGGGCAGATACGCGGCGCCCCCGGCTATGGAGACGACGTATGACACGCAAAAATGGCAGCAAGCAAAAAACCATCGTGCCTGGTGGTGTTGACGAATACATTGGAGCTTGCCCGGCCGAAGTGCAGGCCAAATTGCAGAGCATCCGAAATGCCATACGTGAAATAGCACCTGGCGCGACTGAAACGGTCAGTTATTTCCAGATGCCGGGATATTGCTACGAGGGGTATGACTACAACGGAATGTTTGCCTGGTTCAGTTACAAATCACCGAATGTTCGCCTGCACGTTCGTCCACCAGTGCTGGAGGACAGCAAAGTGCAGATCCAAGGTTACGCTGCAACAAAGGCCATCATCAGCTTTCCGGTGGATGCAGAGATTCCTGAGCCATTGGTAAAGAAATTGATTAAGGCCAGCATAAAGGTAATGAAGCATGGCGGTAGATCGGCATAATAATTTTCTGCAGCCGGCTGCCAAGCCACGACGCGCTCTGGCGGCTGAGCTCACGCGTTATGCATGAAGCGGCCTCGATCCCCCAATGACGCCAGAACAGAAGTCAGACTTTCAAAAAAATGGATACCTGTTTCTGAGGCAAGCGCTCAGTAAAAAGCAGGTTGATCCAGTTAAGGCTCATGTCTTGAGTGAGCTGAAGAGATTGAAGATCTGGTCTTCTGGAAAATCATTATCTGCGCCCATCAAGTCAATGCCTGCATTTCAACAGATAACGAAGCTTTCTGGTTTGATCCGGCAGGATGATCTTCACTCCAAGGTCATCAACAAGGAAATCCTTGCCTCCATTTCTTCTCTGTCTGAAACAAGCCTGTCTCCAGCGCAGAGTCAATTTCTGATCTCACTTCCCAATCAGGGAGCTTGGTCTATCGGTGGGCTGAGGTGGCACACGGACATTTCTGCTTCAAGTCATCGCGGCTTGACTGGGATTCAGGCCTTTATTTTGATCGACGAGGTGATGCCCCGCGGTGGCGCAACCATGGCAATCGCAGGCTCGCACCTTCTGGCTGGCCAGGAGGAGGCGAGCAGAAAGATCCGAGATATCTTGCGACGAGAAGGGGATTTGGAGGGTGAGTTGGGCCGTCATGATCTGTCTATCGTGGAGATGCTCGGTCACGCTGGCGATGTGTATCTGATGGATATGAGGCTGCTGCATACGCCCTCCTTCAACGCCACCAGCAAAGTCAGAATCATGGCAACCGTTCGCTATCTTCCTGTCACCCATGGATGGGCATAACATGGCGCTCCAGCGGCGGTCTACTCGCTGTGCTTGCAGCCTGCCGCTGAGCGGGGCGTTTGGCGACAGGAAGGCGGATTGGGGAAGCGCCGTCTGTTATTGAGTGGGGTACGCAGGAGGTCAGAGCCATGAGTCGAAAGCAACTCGTCGTGAAGCCGAGCGATCGCGGCGCGGCCCTCAGCGTCATCGGTACCCATGTGACGGTTCTTGTTTCGGCTGCGGATTCGAAAAGCCAGCAGGTCACGCTCCAGTCAGGCGACGAGGGAACCGGGCCGCCACCGCACAGCCACGACTGGGATGAGTCGTTTTACGTGACCAAGGGCCAAGTTCAATTCTTCTGCGCCGGCCAGACTACGCTGTGCGTGGCAGGTACTTTCGTCCATGTTCCCGCCGGTACCGATCACGCTTTCAGCTATGGCCCTGGCGGCGGCGAGATGCTGGAGGTCACCGGTGCCGGAAGTAGGGCAATCCAGATGTTCACCGCGCTGGATCGGGAGATTCCACCAGGTCCGCCGGACGTTCCCAAAGTGGTCCAGGTGGCCGGCGAGTATGGCGTCACGTTTCGCATCTGATGTCACTCGTCTCCGAACTAGCGGTTCCAGCCGACGTCCTCGCTTCGCGAGGCCGCGGCTGAGCCTGGCCGCAGAGCGACAGAGGGTGAGCACCTCGCGAACTGGACTCGTGTCCTTGGCGCCAGGCGGTAGGCGCCTGGTCGCGTATCTCGAATGGAGGACACCATGGGACTCTTGACCTTCAGCATCAACGTCACCCTGGACGGCTGCGTCGACCAACAGGAAGGAATCGCCGACGACGAGACGCACGCCTTCTTCACCCGCCTCATGGACGAGAGCGGGGCGATGCTGTGGGGGCGCGTCACCTACGAGATGATCGAGAGCTACTGGCCAGCGGTCGCCTGCGGCGACGTGGAGGCGCCACCGGCGATACGCGAGTGGGCGGTCGAGCTGGAGGCCAAGCCGAAGTATGTGGTGTCTTCGACACGAACGGACTTCCCCTGGAGCAACAGCCACCACATCGCTGACGACCTGCACGCCGGTGTGCAGAAGCTCAAGGACGCGACGCCGGCCGGCGTGCTCCTCGGTAGCGGCAAGCTCGCGACCGAGCTGGACCGGCTGGATCTGATCGACGAATACAAGGTTCTCGTCCACCCCAGGATCGCAGGTCACGGCCCGACGCTGTACCAGAGCGGGCTGCCCGGCACGCGACGGCTCGAACTGCTCTCGGCGAAGCCGCTACGCTGCGGTGCGGTTGCCATGCACTACCGGCGTGCGCGCTGATGCGGAGTTGGGTCGTGTCGCCTGGCAATGCGCGGTATTCGGACAGGTCTCGTGCGGCTCGGTCCGCCGGTGAGCGCGGGCTTTAGTCGGCAAGGCCGATTTTTTGCAAGATATTGAAGCAACGAATGCCGAATGACTGGATTCAGATCTGGAACAAAAGGGAGGCAGATTTATTTTTTGATTTATCGCCGAAAATAAATCCCCCTATTCTCTGTTGAAAGGAGTTGAGCAGATGCCGTACGTCAATGTGCAGCTTACCAAGGGGGTAAGTCGCATGCAGAAGGCCCAATTGGTCAAGGACATCACCGATTCACTCGTTCGGGTTTTGGGCAAGCAGCCGGAACATACGCACATCGTGATTCAGGAAATCGCCGAAGAGGACTGGGGTTTCTCCGGGTTGCTCACGGATGATTGGAAAAAGGAGCAGGCCCAGAAGTCGGAGCGCGGGGCATAGCCAGGGATTCAACGCGGGGAACTCGCTGCAGCAGGACTCAGACATTGGGGCAGTGCAGAGGTGGTCTGCCGTGAGTGCGCAGTTCGGCAGTGTTCAGGTTCAGGCGCTGACACCAGGAGGACGCATGCAGAAGGTCTTGGGCATCGGTGGCGTGTTCTTTCGCGCAAGGGATCCGGCAGTCCTGTCGAATTGGTACACGAGCCACCTGGGAATCGACATTGCTGACGCTGTCTGGCGGCAAGGTGGCGGACCTACCGTGTTCTGTCCGTTCAAGCACGACACGGAGTACTTCGGTCGTCCCGAGCAGCAGTGGATGCTCAACTTCCGGGTTGAGGATCTGGATGCCATAGTTGCGCAGTTGCAGCGCCATGGCATTGATGTGGAGAGGCGCCCGGAGGAGTGGGATTCGGAGGTTGGCAGATTCGCACGCATTCACGATCCCGAGGGAAATCCGATCGAGCTATGGGAGCCGGCACCCCATGCCGCGCTGGGCAACCTGGATGTCTAACGTTCATTCGAGCCGTTCGCATGTTCTGGATCTGATCGATTGAGGTGTCGGATGCTGCATGGTGAGTCGGCACGAAAGTGAGGTTGGCATGAAAACGCAGCATCTTGGTTCTTGTCTTTGTGGCGCGGTGCACTTCACGGTTGATGGCGCTTTTGAGCGCTTCTATCTCTGTCACTGCACGTACTGTCGCAAGGACTCCGGCTCGGCACACTCCGCCAATCTTTTCTCGTCAACCGCCCGGCTCGAATGGCGATCCGGGCAGGACGCGGTTCGTCGCTTCAATCTGCCCGGGACGAGGCATGCGAAGTGCTTTTGCACGGTCTGTGGTTCCGCACTCCCTTATGTGTCGGAAGATCTGCTGGTGATTCCGGCGGGCAGCCTGGACACCGCGCTCGCCATGGCGCCTGATGCCCATATTTTCACAGCAAGCAGAGCGGTGTGGGACCATGAACTGGCGGGCGTAAAGGACTACGAGGAATTTCCATCGTAGGCCGTCATCAACACTCGGTTCCGCGGATGGGACTCAGCCTGGACACCAGACAGATGAGCAGTGCCGTGCCAGCCGAAATTTCGGTACAGCTTCTGCAGGCGCTCGATGTGATTCAGCGCAATCTGGAGTCGACATTGCTGGCCGTGCATCTGTATGGCTCGGCATTGCAGGGTGGCCTGAGGCCATGCAGTGACATCGATTTGCTGGTTACGGTGACCGCACGAATCGACGACGCCACGCGGCAGGCATTGCTCTCCGGGCTGCTGGGCGTTTCGGCTGCGCCTGGGAAAAGCAGAACGCTCCGCGCCCTGGAAGTGACCGTGGTCGTGCGCAGCGACATCGTGCCCTGGCGTTATCCGCCGAGACGGGAATTGCAGTTCGGGGAATGGCAGCGCAAGGACATTCTTGGGGGCATCTTCGAGCCTGCTGTTGTCGATGCCGATCTGGCGATCCTGATCACGAAGGCAAGGCAGCATGGCAAGGCCCTGGCAGGTCCTCCGGCGGAGGATTTCTTTGCCCCGGTTTCCGCCAGCGATCTGTTCAGGACGCTGACGGGCACCCTGGAGCTCTGGCATTCACCGCCGGACTGGGCGGGTGACGAACGAAATGTGGTGCTGACGCTGGCGCGCATTTGGCACAGCCTTGCAACCGGCAGGATCGTGCCGAAGGATGTTGCTGCCAGTTGGGTGCTGGAGCGGCTGCCCGTCGAGCATCAATCCGTTCTGATGGAAGCCCGGCAGGCTTACCTCGGGCATGGGGCAGAGCGCTGGTCCTCGCGCACGGAGCAGTTGACGGCGTTCGTTCACTTCGTGAAACGCGCAGTGGCCGGGTTGCCTGGCGTCGCAGCATGAAGGTCTGAACATTGATTCAAGCCGGAACCGCTGCGCGGCGCAGATGAGGGCTGGCGCAGGTCTCGGGAATATGGAGAACAGGGTGCATCAAGACCGAATCAAGGCAATGTTTGATCAGCAGGCCGCCAGCTACGATACGCAGTGGGCGAGAACGGCGCCGATCAAAAGTTGCTTGCACTTCCTGCTGGAGCCGTTGTTTTCCAGCCTGCCCGCAGACGCGCACATTCTTTGTGTGGGCGTGGGAACCGGAGCGGAGCTGGCGCATCTAGCGCGTAACCATCCTGCGTGGCGTTTTACGGCGGTGGAGCCGTCCGGCGCGATGCTCGATCTCTGCCGGAAACGAGCGGAAGCGGAAGATTTTTCCTCTCGCTGCCAGTTTCACGAAGGCTATCTGGCGTCGCTCCCGGACACCGGGACTCATGACGCCGCGACTTGTTTTCTGGTGTCGCAATTCATTCTAGACCCGGCAGCCCGTTCCGAGTTCTTTCGGGAAATATCGCGCCGGCTCAAGCCTGAAGGGTTGCTTGCCAGTGCTGATCTGGCTGCGGATGTGGGGTCATTCGAGTATGAAGTGCTGCTCCCTGCCTGGATGCGCCTGATGTCGGCGGCAGAGGTCTCGCCCGAGGCGATGGCGCGCATGCGAAGCGCCTATGCCGATGATGTCGGCGTCGTTCCGCCGGGTCGGGTTGCGGCCATGATCGAGGCAGGTGGATTCGGGCCGCCCGTGCCGTTTTTCCAGGCCGGGCTGATTCATGCGTGGCTATCAAGGCGGAGCGGTGACGCCGGGTAGCGCCGCCTTCGATGTGGTGGGCGTGAGTTCCGCACGCCTGGTTTTGCGAATGTCTCCACGGCGATCGGCTGCCGGCCTGCCGTGATGTTCCGGAGGCTGTCGATTTTGGGTGCACTCGTTCGTCTGAATAGTGAACCAAGCCGAGCGTCCCTGAGATCGGAGTGGATCGCACCTGAAGCGTCAGCCATGACACTTCAGAACCTGAACCTAAACCTGAACCTGAACGCGAGGGATCCTTGTGAACAAGATGATTTTCGTCAACCTGCCGGTTTCCGACCTCAAGGCGTCGATGGCTTTCTACCGGTCCATCGGCTTTGGGAACAATCCGCACTTCACCGACGATACGGCGGCGTGCATGGTCTGGAGTGAGGCCATTCACGTGATGTTGCTCACCCACGCCAAGTGGCGCACGTTCACCGACCGCCCCATTCCGCCCGCGACCGCGAGCGAGGTGATGCTGGCCCTGTCGTGCGAGAGTCGCGATGCCGTGGATGCGATGAACGATGCGGCGGCGGCCAATGGCGGCACGGCCGACATCAATGCCCCGCAGGATCTGGGCTTCATGTACAACCGCAATCTCGCCGATCCCGATGGCCACATCTGGGAAGCCATGTGGATGGACCCGGCGGCGATTCCATCCGGCTAGGCCTTGTCCCGTAGCAGGCGCCGGCCGCCGCAGCCCGTTCCGCGGGCGGCGGCGGCCGAACTTTTCCGCCGTTCCGGACCCTGAACCAGAGCGGGGAGTCCGGCTTCTGCGGCTGTGCGGTGACGGGTGTGCCGGAGTCTGCGAGTCCGCTGTTGATCGACGGGAGGAGTGGCGATGTCTCAGCACCGGATCTATCGGATGAAATTTTCGAGCGTCTATCCGCTGTATGTGCAGAAGGCTGAGCGCCGGAATCGCACGAAGGAAGAAGTCGACCAGGTCATCCGCTGGTTGACGGGCTATCGTCAGGACCAGCTGCAGGCGCAGATCGAGCGCCAGAGCGACTTCGAGACATTCTTTGCCGCGGCGCCGGCCTACCACCCCAATGCGGCGCTGATAAAGGGCGTGGTGTGTGGCGTACGGGTGGAGGCAGTTGAAGATCCGCTGATGCGGAAGGTCCGTTGCCTGGACAAGCTCGTCGATGAACTCGCAAAGGGAAAGACGCTGGACAAGATCCTGCGGAAGTGACCTGCAACCCGGCGTTGGCCCCATCGCATGACCGGACGGTGTCGATTTGAACCTTCGTCATCCGACGATAAAGTGCCCGACTGTGGGCGCCAACGTTGAGGAAGTTCCCATGAAGATTGCGATTGAAACAGCCGTAAAGGCCAGCCTGAACCGGATCTGGGACGCCTGGAACCATCCGGCGGATATCAAGCAATGGAACGCTGCGTCTGATGACTGGCACACGACCCGCAGCACCGTTGATCTGCGCGAAGGTGGCAAGTTCCTGTCGCGCATGGAGGCCAGGGATGGCAGCGAGGGTTTCGATTTCGAGGGGACCTACACCCGGGTCGTGCCGCGGCAGCTCATCGAGTATCAGATGGCGGATGGCCGGGCGGTCAAGGTTGAATTCGTCGAACGCTCGGGGGATGTGCTGGTGAAGACGCTTTTCGACGCGGAGACCGAGAATCCGGAAGAGATGCAGCGCGCCGGCTGGCAGGCCATCCTGGACAACTTCGGCCGGTACGTGGAGGCAAAGGGCTAGGGCCCGGTCCGGAACGGACCGGCACTTCGGCGGCTGGGGCGCGGTTGCGCCACCGCCGAGTGGCGGTGTTGTACGGTATGGGGGATTTTTCCGGAGCTGAAATGACACCGAGGACGTCGACCTTCAGGGCAAAGCTGCTTCGCCCCGCAACCTCCGGCAAGGACGATGCATGGCTCTTTCTGGTATTGCCCAAAAATGCGAGCGACAAGCTGCCGCGGCGCGGCAGGACCTCGGTGAGCGGCACGCTCAACGGTGCGCCTTTTCAGGCGACGCTCGATCCGGATGGCCAGCTCAGCCATTGGCTCAAGGTGGACAAGCCGCTGCGTGAGGCGGCCCATGTGAACGCCGGGGAAGTGGTTGAAGTGAAAATCTCAGCGGCGACGCCGGAGCCGGAGCCGCAATTGCCGGTCGATCTGCAGCAGGCGCTTGCGGCATCGCCCGCAGCCAGAACGGTCTGGCAAGACACGACCACCATTGCGCGTGTCGACTGGATTCACTGGATCGAGTCCGCCAAGCAGGCCAAGACCCGAAAAAGCCGGGTGGAGAGCGCTTGCGACATGCTGTCGTCGGGCAAGAAGCGGGTCTGCTGCTTTGATCCATCAGGCTTCTACAGCAAGAGTCTCAGTGCACCGCAGGCGGCGGACCCTGCGTGATTGCCCAAGGAATTGAGTGTTGAACATTGAAACGGGAGGGCAGGCATGAAGTACTACGCGGTAGCCGAACTGAGCATTTCCGATCCCAGCTGGGCACGCGACTATGTGGCCAAGGTCACGCCGATGGTCGAGCGATTCGGTGGGCGCTATCTGGCGCGCACCAACAGGATCGAGCGCCTGGAAGGGCAGAGAGAAAACCCGCACGTCTTCATGATGATCGAGTGGCCCTCGAAGGAGGCGGCGCTCGCGTTCTACGCGAGCGAGGAGTACCGGCCATTCCTGGCCAGCCGGCGCGCCGGTTCCGAGGGCGAGTTTGTCCTGGTTGCGGGCGAGGACATGAATCGCGCCGCCAGGATGAGCGAGGGTTGAAGGTCTGCGCGGCTGCGACTCAAGCCAGCAGCGCGGCGAAATGACGACGGAATGATTCGATCAGGGCGGCCGGCTTGACCAGCGGCCCCATGTGGCCGAGTCCGGGAATGGTTTCGATCACGGTCTGGGGATTGACGCGCGCCAGCGCTGCCGCCATTGCTTTCGGTGCGGCGGGGGAATGCTCGCCGAGCAGCAGGGTGATCGGCACCGGCAGGCGGTAGTGCTCGAACGGCGTTTCGTCGAAGCCGGTGGCGCGCACTTCCTGGTACATCTTCCAGCCCACCTGCAGCGTGGCCTGCTTCACCGGTTCCGGCATCGCCTGCCAGGCGCCGGGGCGATTCCAGTAGTCGATGAAGATTTCCTGCCACTCGGCGCTGCCGCCGCGGCTGCGGTCGGGCATGAACCAGGGATGCTGGTACAGCCAGTCCGCTTCTTCCCGGGCCTTGGTGTCCATCGCGGTCGCGTCCTGACGCAGGCTGCCGAACAGCACCGGCTCGTACTGCCACATCGACGCCAGGCGATCGCCGAGTTCCAGCGCCAGCTTGAAGGCCAGCAGCCCGCCATAGGAATGGCCGATCAGATGCACGCGCGTGGCATCGGCCGGCAGTGCGCGCTGCAGGTTGGCGAGGTCCTGGGACCAGTGGAAATCGCTGCCCTGCGGCAGCAGGGCGTTGGGCGGGTAGCCGAGGTTCAGCGGTGCGATCGTGGGGACTTTCAGTGGCGCGCTGGCCAGCAGCCGCGACCACATCTGCGGCGTGGTGCCGGTGGAATGGATCAGCAGGACGACTTCGCTCACGGCGGACTCCGGATGGCTTGACGATTCGGACAAATAGTTTCATAAAGCTACTACTATCGGCAACACCCGGGGTGCTCCATGCCACGACTGAAGCAACAGGACGAGATCTGTTCGGTGGCGCGTGCGCTGCAGTTGATCGGCGATCGCTGGACGCTGCTGGTGGTGCGCGACGCGTTTTTCGGGGTGAGCCGCTTCCAGGATTTCCAGGAGAGTATCGGTCTGGCGCGCAATGTCCTGAGCGACCGGCTTGGCAAGCTGGTTGCTGGCGGTGTGCTGGAGGCGGTGCCGATCGGTGAGGGGCGCTGGCACGAGTACCAGCTGACGGCGATGGGGCGCGATCTGCTGCCCAGCCTGCTGGCATTGATGCAGTGGGGCGACCGCTGGCTGGGCCTGCCGCAGGGCGCATCGGTGCGGGCGGTGGAGCGCCGCAACGGTCGCGAGATTGCGCCGCTGCAGCTGCGATCGACCGGCGGTCAGCCGCTGGCGGTCGAGGACATCAAGTGGGCCTCCGGCCCGGCCGCCGATCTGCCCCTGGGCGAGCGTCAGCGCCGGGTCTACCAGCGCGTGCTGGGCCGGCGCAAGGCTGGCAAGGAAGGTCCGGGCGCCCCGCCGCAGTAGTATTTCTGACCTGGGTTGTGGCCTTGTAAGAAATTAGAACTGGCGAGCGGGCTCGCAAAACGCCACTATGCGCGGGGTGGGATGCAACCAAATTAAGTCAAAGGGGGATGTATGGGTAGCAAGCTATTGGGGTTGGGAGCTATTGCAGCTTTGTTTGCCGGTGCGGCGCAGGCCGTGACCGCGACCGACGAAGAACAGATCTATCTGGGAGTTTCCGGCCTGTATGAAATCGGTGCCAGCGCACGCGATTCCGACAACGGCTACGGCTTCCATCTGAACCTGGGTTATCCGCTGAGCGCGAACACCGCCGTCGAAGGCGCGTTCTACAGCCTGCAACGTGATCGCGACATCGACGGCAAGGAAGACTATCAGCGCGGCCTGCACCTGAACTACGTGCGCGACTACGGCCTCTACCGCTGGAACGCGGAGCAGGGCTTCGAGTCGTATCTGCCGTCGTTCAAGCCGTACTGGCTGGCCGGCATCGGCGCCGCGCAGGAAGACGTGCGTGGCGACAAGCACTATCACTTCGGCGTGGACGCCGGCGGCGGCTTGCTGTTCCCGACGCGTTATTCGTGGTCGGTGCGTGCGGAAGCCGTGGCGCTGCTGCAGGTCAACGACAAGTCGGTGCCGAACGACGACGTGCTGGTCGACTACCAGTTCCGCATTGGCGTGCAGTTCCCGCTGAACCTGCCGCTGTATCGTGACGCACACGTCACCCCGCAGCCCGAGCTGGCGCCGCAGGTGGTGCCGGTGGACAGCGCGGTGGGCGCGGTCACCGATCTCGATCTGCGTGGCGTCAAGTTCCACAACGATTCCGCGCTGCTGACCGACGATGCCAAGCAGATCCTCGATGGCGTTGCGGCCACGCTGTCGAACCAGCCGAACCTGGCGATCGAGATCGGTGGTTACACCGATGCCGTCGGCAACGACCAGTACAACCAGAAGCTGTCGCAGAATCGCGCAGAGTCGGTGCGTCAGTACCTGATCGGCAAGGGCGTCCCGGCCAGCGGCCTGAGCGCCTACGGTTACGGCGAAAGCAATCCGATCGCCGACAACGAGACCGCTGAAGGCCGTGAGGCCAATCGTCGCGTCGAGTTCCGCATCAAGTAACAGGCGGTACACCCGGCCTGGCGCCGGGGCAGAACCAACCCCGCGGCGACTCCGGTTGCCGTGGGGTTTTTCTTGTGCGCGTGAAGAAGGGTGGACCGCCTGTGTGGCCGTGCCGCTGTCTTGCGCGGCGGTCGTCGTCGCCGTTTCCGGGCCGTGTCAGGGTGCGGCCTGTGCCGCAACGACGGGGGGCAGCGGTTCGAACAGTGCGATCTCATCGCCGAAGACGTGGCCCTTGTAGCTGTCGACCAGCGCCGTGTCCGGGCAGTCGCCGAGGCGCCCCTGACACAGGCGGCGCATGGCCGTCTGCGCAGCGAAATAGGGATCTGTCGGCAGGCCGCTGTTGTCGACGATCAGCGACGGCAGCAGTGCGATGTCGAGCAGGGCCGGCTGTTCGCCGAGGCCGCTGCGATAGTTGGCGCGCAGCTGGTACTGCGTCACCAGATCCGGCTCGGGGTGAGGTTTGCGATACGCCGGTGGCGTTTCCTCGAAGTAGGCCTGGTGGTCCCCGAAGTAGGCCCACAGCGCCGGGTGTGGCGAGGCCAGCAGTGCCTTCTCCAGTTTGGCGATGCCGGCATCGAGCAGGCGCAGCCGGTCGATGTAGTCGGTGAGTTTGGCGGCCATGCTGCGTTTCAGGCCGCTGCGCTGCAACTGGTAGTTCACCGGCGTGCGGCCGGAGTACGGTGCATGTTCCTTGACCGACAGCAGGTATAGGAACAGCGGTCGTGCATCGCTGCGCGCGCGTTGCTGTCGCAGCAGGGTGATGGCCGCCTCGGCCATGCGTGTGCTGTCGGCGATGTCCCATTCGTCGCCCTTGATCGCGTCGTACTTGGGAAAGTCGCGCAGCGTCAGGATGCGCTCGAATCCAACCGCTTCGTAGGTGCGTGCCGCGCCGTAGAACTGCTTCGGCGTGGGCATCAGCACGACGGTGTCGTAACCCGCGGCGGCGTAGCGGCGCACCAGCGTGCTGGACACCATCGGTGCGACGCTGTTGAACACCAGGCTGCGGCGCGAGCCGAAATCCTTGGGCACCAGCCCGGTCAGCAGCGAGAACTCCGACAGCCAGGTCTTGCCGCCGAAGGTATGTACCCGCAACTGGCCCGCCGCAATCGTCTGCGGCGCGGTCCGGAACATCGGCAACGGCGGCAGCTTCGCGCCGGGCAATCGATACTGCGCCGGGTCCAGCGTCGATTCGTTGAGCCAGACCACCACGTCCGGGCGTTGCGCCAGATCGGGCTGCGGCAGTGCGCTCAGTTCGGCCGCTGCGGCGCGGAAGCGGCTGGCATCCGCCTGCGGCAGCGGTTCCATGAACTCGAACACACTGTACGAATACAGCAGGCGTGAGACCACACCGCAGGTCTTGCTCAGGCCGCAGTCGGCGTCATCGCGGAACACTTCCCAGGTGTGCTGATGGCGGTTGCTCCAGGCGATGCCGCACCAGCCGGCGAGCAGCAGCACGCACAGCGTGCGTCCGCGAACGCGCAGCGGCGTGCGGCCTTGATCGGCGTGGCGTGCACGCAAGCCCAGCACCAGGCACAGCAGCAACCACGCTGCCAGCGCCGCCTGTACCTTCGGATAGCGCTTGACGATGCTCCAGTTGGCGCCTTCGGACAGGAAGTAGAAATCCAGCAGCGCCAGCCGGTTGCCGAAGAAATGCAGCTTGAATTCGCCTACGCCCCACAGCAGCAGGGCGCTGACGGTGGCCACGGCCAGGGCCGCGTTCAGGCGCCCCGTCAGCGCCGCCACCAGCAGGAAGGGCAGCAGGAACAGGCCGGCATTGATCAGTACGCACAGGGTGTCGTCGCTGAACTGCAGGGCCAGCAGGATCGTGGCGCTGCCGGCCAGCAGCTGGATCAGGGTGCTGCCGTGGTGCAGCGATGCCTGCAGGCGGGCAAGAAAAGGAGAGGGCATGGGCTAGTCTAGCGGCATCGAGCCCCGCCGCGCGGCAGCGCCTCAGCCCGCTGCGAGGAAGCGACGCAGTTCGCGGTTGAAGCGGCGGGGTGCCTCGAACGGAATCGCATGGCCGCAGTTGTCGATGCGCACCATCCGCGCCTGCGGCACGTGGTGGGCGATCTGCAGTTGCCCCGCGGCCGGGTACATCGTCGACTGCATGCCGATCAGCACCGTCATCGGCTTGTCGATCGCGGGCAGCGTTGCGCGCCAGTCATAGTCGTCCTGCAGGTAGGACTGCAGGCAGTCCATGTAGATCGACCAGTTGGCGGTTGGCGCGATATGGCGGATCAGCGATTCACGCTGCGCCAGTGCGGTGAACCGCTGCCAGCCGCGACCGTGAAAGGCGTGGCCGAAGAACTCCGCGAGCGTGCGCCATAGCCGTTGTCGCAGCGGCGCCGGCACCGCATGCAGCGGTTGCTGGCGATATGGACGCAGCGTTTCCATCAGCTGCTGCCACTCGCCCATGCGCGCTGTCTGCTGCGCCCCGAGCAGGCCATGCGACCAGTCCGCACCATTGCGCACGCACGGCGCCTGATCCATGTGCAGATAGCTGTGCACGCGCGCAAAGCCGTAACGGCTGTGGTACTGCAGCGCGGTACAGGCGCCCATCGACAGGCCACCGAGGCGGATCTGCCGCAGATCGAGTTGCGTCAGCAGGTCGTCGAGATCGTCGGCGTGCTGATCGAGCAGACGCGGCTGCGACAGCGGCACCCGATGCGAGAACCCGAAGCCGCGCAGATCGGGAATGATGAAGCGGTAGCGGTGCAGCAGCGGTGCCGCAAACGGCAGCCACAGTGCGCCGGGCATCGCAAAGCCATGGAGCAGCACCACCGGCGTGCCGCGGCCGAGATCGTAGTAATGCAGGCGGGCGCCGTCGCGCGTGTCGAGATAGGGGATGCGCAGCGAGGCTAACGACAATCGCGATTTTTGGAAGCGCCGCGCTGTCCGGCGTCAGTCGCCGCGATGGATCGCCATGCCGGCGAACGCCTGGTCGACCGGCATCAGTGACAGCGTGTTGATGTTGACGTGTGCGGGCCGCGTCGCGACCCAGTGCACGGTGTCGGCGACATCTTCCGCCGTCAGCGGCTGGGTGTTCTCGTACACCTTCGCGGCGCGCGCGTCGTCACCGTGGAAGCGCACGTTGGAGAATTCGGTGCCGGCGCAGAGACCGGGCTCGATATCGGTGACGCGCACCTTGCTGCCGAGCAGGTCGGCCCGCAGGTTCAGCGAGAACTGACGCACGAAGGCCTTGCTCGCGCCGTAGACGTTGCCGCCCGGATACGGCCATTCGCCGGCAATCGAGCCGATGTTGATCACGTGGCCGCGACGGCGCGCCACCATCCCCGGCAACAGCGCGCGGGTCATGTACATCAGGCCCTTGATGTTGGTGTCGACCATCTGCTCCCAGTCGTCGAGCAGCGCCGCATTCGCCGGTTCGAGGCCCAGCGCCAGGCCGGCGTTGTTGACCAGCAGGTCGACTTCGGCAAAGGCCGGCGGCAGGTTGGCGACTGCTGTCGCCACCGCGTCGCGATCACGTACGTCGAGAACCAGTGGCAGCGTGCGCGCGCCGAGTTCTGCGGCGAGTGTCTGCAGGCGCTCACCGCGGCGACCGGCGAGAATGACCTGGGCGCCGTCGTTGGCGAAGCGGCGGGCGATGGCGGTGCCGAAGCCGGCGCTGGCGCCGGTGACGAAAACGATCATGACGGGTCCTGTGTGCGCGAGGCGGATGCGCCGCTGCATTTTACGCGGTGGCGCGCGCCCTTGAATCGCGATGATTTCTTGCGCCCGGCAAGGTCTGCCGTAGAATCCCGCGCAACAGTGAGGGTACAGCAGCAATTGCACCGCTTTCGCAGCATCCGCGGCAATCACGATCGGGTCTGTAGCCGTGGCCTCTGGGGCAGTTCGCGACATCCGGATTATTTCTTCAGGTGTCTGCACTGGCTCGCCTATCTGCCGCTGGCATGGCTGGCGCCGGTGGTGGTGACCTGCTCGCTGCTGCGCGGCGCCGGCGTGCCGAGGCGCGAAGCGCAGTTGATCGGCCGCAAGAAGGGTTACGCCGAATACATGCGCAGCACCAATGAGCTGATTCCCGGACGATGTCGGGAAGTCTGAATCCGTCGCCGCTCAGGCGGTCCGCAAAACGTCACGCCAGCGCAAATCCCCGGCCGCAGTGCGAAGCCTGCAGTGCAGCATTCGGCGGCGCGCGGCGACGATCCCCGCATTGCTTGCCGCAAAGTGCCGGGACCGGGCCATAATCGAAGCTCATCGCTGCGACGAGGAGATAAGACGAATGAAAACGGGCTTTATCGGATTGGGTGCGATGGGCGCGCTGATGGCGGCCAATCTGGCCAGGAAGGGCATACTCAGCGCGGTCCACAACTACACGCCGCAGACCGCCGAGCTGTTTGCCCGCGAACACGGCGTCACTGCAGTGAAATGGCCGGCCGAGATCTGGGCGCATTGCGACACGGTGGTGATCTGCGTGTCCAACGATGCCGCGGTACTCGATGTGGTGCGCGGGCTGGCGACGCCGGCGGCGCGCGGCAAGCTGGTGGTCGACTGCTCGACGGTGGCACCGGAAACGGCGGTGGAGGCGGCACAGCTGCTGGCCGCGGTCGGGGCGCGCTTTGTCGATGCGCCGATCAACGGCGGGACCGACGGCGCGCGCAACGGCCGCCTGGTGTTCATGGTCGGTGGCAGCGAAGCGGACCATGCGGCGGCGATTCCACTGTTCGAAGCGATGGGCGCGCAGCATATCCACATGGGCGAGACCGGCAGCGGCCAGGCCACCAAGGCGGTCAATCAGGCGATGGCGGCGGGTGTGGCGCAGGCGGTGACCGAAGGGCTGGCTTTCGCCGAGGCGCTGGGGCTGCCGATGTCGCGGGTGATCGACGCACTGGGCGCGGGCGCTGCCGGCTCCTGGTTTGTTGAGAACCGCGGCCGCACCATGATCGACGGCCACTTCCCGCCGGGCCTGAAGATCGAGCTGCATCACAAGGATCTGACCATCTGTCAGCAGATGGCGGCGCAACTCGGCGGCAGCCTGCCGAGTGTCGACACCACCCTGGCGCAGTATCAGACGCTGATGGCCGAAGGGCGTGGCGAGGAAGACATTTCGGCGCTGTACCGGCTCAACCGCCGGCTGTTCGACAGCGGACACTGAAGACGCATCGTGTGGCGATGAAGTCCGGCGGGCAGGCCACGGCCTGACGCCGGACCGGCGCGCTCAGTGTCCGACCTGATGGGTGGTGCCGCTGCGACGGGTGTCTTCCACCGGCGGTGCGGTGCCGAACAGGCGATCACCCAACCCCATCGACACGCCCCACCAGTAATTCTCGTTGCGGAAGTGGTGGTAGCGGTGTTCGCGCACCCGGCGCTGGTAATAAGCCCCGAGCACTCCGCGGCGCGGGCACCACGGGATGTGCGCGAGAAAGTGCACCCATTCGTAATGCAGGCCCAGCAGCAGATAAACCGTCAGGACCGTGAGCAGCGGCTCACGCCATGGCCAGAATGCCCACAGCAGCAGCGCGATCAGCGGTGCCACCAGACGATGGACGTGGCGCGGAATGAACACCCAGCGCAGGTTCCACGGATCGGCATGATGGCGGCGGTGCGTCACCGGCAGATAGAAATCGAGTGTGCGACCGAAAATCCGGCGCGGCTTCCAGTGCAGCATCAGCACATGGATCAGCCATTCGTTGATCGGGAAATATGCCAGCACCAGGAACGCGAGCAGTGCATCGACCCAGCTGAAGTTGCCGAGGGCGATGCGCGAGACGCCGCAGAGCAGCAGGAACGCGCTGATCCATAGCGGGCTGGGGTGCGACCAGAACCGTCGCAGCGCATGGCGCGCATCGCGAGGCAGATCGTCGGGCGGCCGCATCGGATTGCGTTGCGCCGTTTCGCTGGCGGCCATCATCCGCCGGTCATCGGTGTGCGGCTGCTTCATTGCGATCCCCCCGCTCAGTGCGGTTCCGTTCGCCGGCCGCAGCGTGTCGATCCGCGCACGCTAGCAGAAGCGGATGGCCACTGCCCGCCGTGGCGATGAAGTCGCTTCAGCGGCGGGGACCGTAATCGTCGCCGCGACGACGCAGCACGGCGATCAGAACTGCGATCAGGCCGCCGATCACGCCGGCAATCAACAGCGCCAATGCGGATTCGCCGCCAAAGATGCCGATGCGGCGCAAATTGGCGGCGGCCGCGTTGACGCTATCCAGCGCGGCCTGCTCCTGTTCCGCCTTGCTCGGGCCATCGGCCGCAGGAGGGCTTGCCACGCGCGCGCCTTCGGAGAGGATATGGGTCATCACCGGGGCGGCTTCGCCAGGGTTGGCCGGCGGTGGTGGCGGGTCCTCGGCCAGCGCATTGCCCATGCCCAGAATGCCTGCAAGCAACAGAGTCCGGACGAGGTGGCGCATGGCGTGATCTCAGGGCAGGGCGGCGCGCGCGCGCGCAATTGCGGCGCGGACCTGCGCCGGTGCGGTGGCGCCGTAGTGGTTGCGTGCGTTCAGCGAGCCTTCGAGCGTGATCCGCTCGTAGACATCGCTTTCGATCAGCGGCGAGAACTGGCGCAGCTCTTCGAGCGACAGTTCGGAGATGTCGCAGTTCTTCTTCGCGGCATAGCCGACGGTGCTGCCGACTGCGTGGTGTGCGTCGCGGAACGGCAGACCCTTGTTGACCAGGTAGTCGGCCAGATCGGTGGCGGTGGAAAAGCCCTTCGCCGCCGCGGCGCGGCAGTTGTCGTGCCGCACCACGATGTGCGGAATCATTTCCGCGTACACCTCCAGGCAGATCGACACGGTGTCGACCGTATCGAACAGCGGCGGCTTGTCTTCCTGGTTGTCGCGGTTGTACGCCAGCGGCTGGCCCTTCATCAGCACCAGCAGCGCGTTGAGGTTGCCGACCACGCGCCCGGTCTTGCCGCGCACCAGCTCCGGCACGTCCGGGTTCTTCTTCTGCGGCATGATCGAGGAGCCGGTGCAGAAGCGGTCAGGCAGGTCGACGAAGCCGAACATCGGCGTCGCCCACAGGATCAGTTCCTCGCTCCAGCGCGACAGGTGCACCAGGATCAGTGCGGCAGCGGCGCAGAATTCGATCGCGTAGTCGCGGTCGGAAACGGTGTCCAGCGAATTCTCGGTGACGCCGTCGAAGCCGAGCTGCTCGGCGACGTAATGGCGGTCGATCGGGTACACGGTGCCGGCCAGCGCCGCCGCGCCCAGCGGCAGCAGGTTGAGACGCTTGCGGCAGTCGAGCAGGCGCGTGCGATCGCGCAGCATCTGTTCGCGCCAGGCCAGCATGTGGTGGCCGAAGGTCACCGGCTGTGCGGTCTGGAGATGGGTGAAGCCCGGCATCACGCTGTCGGCCTCGCGCTCGGCGAGATCCAGCAGGGCATTGGCGACGCGCTCGATCAGCGGCACCAGTTCATCGATCACGTCGCGCACATACAGGCGCATGTCGGTGGCGACCTGGTCGTTGCGCGAGCGGCCGGTGTGCAGGCGCTTGCCGGCGTCGCCGATGCGCTCGGTCAGCCGCGCCTCGATGTTCATGTGCACGTCTTCCAGCTTTTCGTCCCACTGGAAGTTGCCGGATTCGATGTCGGCGAGGATCCCGGCCAGGCCGGCGACGATCGCATCGCAGTCGGCCTGGGTCAGCACGCCGACCTTGGCCAGCATCCGCGCATGCGCCTGCGAGCCACGGATGTCCTGGCGGTACAGGCGCTGGTCGAAGCTGACCGATTCCGAGAATTTTTCGACCAGGGCCGAGGTGGATTCGGAAAAACGACCGCCCCACAGTTTCTTGCCGCTGCTGTCGGCGCTGTTGGGCTGCTGGGGATTACCGGTCTGGGACATGGGTCGGACGCTGCGCGAAAAGCCAAGAGGGAAGGACAGGCGGCGAATTATAGGGCCTCGCCCGCTGTGGGCAGCGCAAGGGGTATCGCTTGGCCGACGGGGGCGCTTGCCCGGCGCGCGGCCGCCTGCGACCCTGTCGGCTTGCCCTTCAGTTTTCTCCCGGTTTTCTCCAACGGACCTCCCGGAAGTCGCGCCCCACGTGGAACGGATCAAGCCGCAGTCGCAGTACCCGAACATCATGCCCAACTTCTGTGAGGGCCGCGGCATCCTGTCGCTGGCGTTCACCATGGAGCTGGTCGCCATCGTGTTGACCCTCGGCGGCGGCGACGGTTCCGCACCGGCGCTGGAGCGCTTCCTGCTGATTTCGCTGTACCTGCAGTGGATCGGACTGTGTTCCGCCGGCGCCCTGTGCTGGGCGCGGCGCTGGTTCAAGGTCGCGCGCCCCGGCGTGGTGTTCTTCGTCTGCTGGGGCATGATGGTGCTGATCGTGATGGTGGTCGCCGATCTGGCCTACCGCCTCAGCGTCATGCTGAACTGGGCGTTCATGCTGCCGGCCGAGGGCCGGGTCGAGTTCGTGCTGCGCCACTGCGCGATCGCAGCGATCGTGGCGATGCTGCTGTTGCGCTACTTCTGGCTGCGCAACCAATGGAGCATGCAGGTGCACGCCGAAGGCGAGGCGCGTTACCAGGCGCTGAACGCGCGCATCCGCCCGCACTTCCTGTTCAACGCACTGAACAGTCTCGCGGCGCTGATCCAGGTGCGCCCGAACGACGCCGAGATGATGGTCGAGGACTTGTCCGACCTGTTCCGCGCCAGTCTGGAGAAGCGCGGACAGATGGCGCCGCTGGTCGAGGAGATCGGTCTCTGTCACGCCTATCTGCGCATCGAAAAGATGCGCCTGAGCGACAAGCTCAAGGTGGAATGGGATATTCCGGAAGCGTTGCTGGAGTGGCCGGTGCCGAAGCTGGTGGTGCAGCCGCTGATCGAGAACGCGGTGCATCACGGCATTTCCAAGCTGATCAATCCGGGCGTGGTGCGCATTGCCGCGCGCGAAATCTACGGACGCATGGTGATCGAGGTGACCAATCCGATGCCTTCCGATGCGGCTGGGCCGTCGTCTGGCAACCGCGTTGCGGTCGACAACATTGCCCAACGCCTGAACCTGATTTACGGTGACGGTGCGCGCCTCGAACTGGGGCGCGATCTGCGCCTCGAAGGCGGCGTGTTCCGGGCGCGGCTGGTATTGCCCCGGGAAGCGCGGCAGGAAAGCCCGACCGAATGATATGAGGTAGGCGGCGCAAGCGATGCTTCGCCGCGACAACAAGGGGATTGCACTGATGCGCGTGGTGATCGTTGACGATGAACCGCTGGCCCGTGAGCGTCTGAAGCGGCTGCTGCAGGAGTTTCCCGGCTACGAGATTGTCGGCGAGGCCGGTGACGGCGAGTCGGCGCTCGACGTGATCGATGACGAGGAGCCGGATCTGGTGCTGCTCGATATCCGCATGGGCGGCATCGACGGCCTGCAGGTCGGGCGGCAGCTGGCGGAAATGGATGTGCCGCCGGCGGTGATCTTCACCACCGCGTATTCCGAACATGCGCTGTCGGCGTTCGATGCCAACGCCCAGGGCTATCTGCTGAAGCCGATCCGCCTCGAAAAGCTGCGCGATGCACTGCAGCGGGTGCGCAAGCCGACCCGCGCGCAGAAGCCGCAGACGCAGCCGGCGGTGATCGAAGGCAAGCCGAAGCGCGAATTCATCCTCGCGACCACGCGCGACGGTCTGGCGCGGGTGGCGGTCGAGGACATCGTGTACTTCCTCGCCGATCAGAAATACACCACCGTCAAGCACCTGCATGGCGAAGTGCTGATCGAGGAATCGCTGAAGACGCTGGAGACCGACTTCGAGCCCTGGTTCCTGCGGATCCACCGCAAGGCCCTGGTCAACACCCGTTTCATCGCCAGTCTCGAGCGCGATCGCCAGGGCGATCAGCACCACTGGCTGCGGATGAAGCACTCGCAGGAAGCGCTGCCGGTGTCGCGGCGGCGTCTGGCCGAGGTGCGGCGGTTCCTCACGGAGTCGTGACACCGCGGGAGCCGAGGGGTGTGAGCGGGTAAGATGTGCGGGCGCGGCGCTGGCCCGCTAACGTCTTCAACTGCCTTTACGCCTCAAGATGCTTCTAAGAATTGCCACCCGAGAATCACCGCTGGCCCTGTGGCAGGCCGAACATGTCGCGGCACGGCTGCGTGCCGCACATCCGCAGCTGACGGTCGAACTGCTGCCGATGACCACGGCCGGCGACCAGATGCAGACGGCGCCGCTGTCGACCGTCGGCGGCAAGGGCCTGTTCGTCAAGGAACTGGAACAGGCGATGCTCGAAGGGCGCGCCGATCTCGCGGTACATTCGATGAAGGATGTGCCGGTGCAGCAGCCGCCGGGTCTGGTGCTGAGCTGCTTCCTCAGCGGTGAAGACCCACGCGATGCGTTCGTCTCCAATCGTTATCAAACGCTCGACGCGCTGCCGCAGGGCGCGGTGGTCGGCACTTCCAGCCTGCGTCGTCAGGCGCAGCTGCGGGCACTAAGGCCTGATCTGGTGGTGCGCGATCTGCGCGGCAACGTCGGCACCCGTCTGCGCAAGCTCGACGAAGGCCAGTACGACGCGATCCTGCTCGCCAGCGCCGGCCTGATCCGCCTCGGGCTCGGCGAGCGTATCCGCGAAGCCCTGAATCCGGTGCGGTTCCTGCCGGCGATCGGACAGGGCGTGATCGGGATCGAATGCCGTGGCGATGATCAGGCCACGCAAGCGCTGCTGGCGCCGCTGCACGATCCGGCTTCGGCGATCCGCCTGCGCGCCGAACGGGCCATGAACGCGCGTCTCGGCGGTGCCTGTCAGGTGCCGGTTGCGGGACATGCCTTGATCGAGGGCGCGCAACTGCGGCTCGAAGGTCTGGTCGGCGCCACCGATGGCTCGCGGGTGCTGCGGCAGCAGATCAGCGGCAACTGCGATGACGCCGAGCAGCTCGGCGAGCAACTGGCGCAGCGTCTGCTCGATGCGGGTGCGCGCGAGATTCTGCTCGCACTGGGCATTGCCGTCTGACGATGGACGACTCGCAGACCCTGCGTGGCCTGCGCGTGCTGGTCACGCGCCCGCAAACCCAGGCCGAAACCCTGTGCCGCCTGCTGGCTGCGCGTGGCGCCGATGTGCGCCAGCTGCCACTGCAGGCGATCGAATCGGTACGTCAGTCGACCCAGATCGCGCGGCAGTTGCAGGCCGGGCGCGAAGCCGATGGCTGGATCTTCACCAGCGTCAACGCCGTGCGCTTCGCGGCGCAGCTCGATGCCGGCGTCTGGCCGCAGTGCATTGCCGTCGGTGCGGCCACTGCCGCTGCGCTGTCGGCGCAGGGGCAATCGTCGCTGATGCCGACCTCCGCTTACACCAGCGAAGGCATTCTCGAACTGCCGGAGCTGCAGGAGATCGGCGGCAAGCGTTATCTGATCGTCACCGGTGAAGGTGGCCGCAACATGCTGGCGCCGGAACTGCAGGCGCGTGGTGCCGAGGCGCAACGGGTCGAGGTTTATCGCCGGATTCCGTTGCCGCATGCACCGGAAGCGGTGGCGCAGGCACTGCACGAAGCGCATGCGGTGCTGATCACCAGCGGCGAAGCGCTAGAGCGGCTGCTGCAGCTGACCTCGGAAGCGCAACGGAATGAATTGCTTCACAGCACGCGGCTGGTTGTGCCCAGCCAGCGTGTGGTAGAACAAGCCTTGCAACTGGGCTTCACGCCCGCCCCGCTGGTACCGGACCAAGTCACCGACGCGGCCTATGTACAGTGTCTGGAGCAATGGTGGAGCCAGCACGGCATCCCCCCGAGATCGCGCATGACGGACGACAATACGACGCTGACTGACTCCCGCCTGCTGGCGGTGCCCGAAGACGGCGCGCCGTCTTCGGCCGCCGGGCGGTTCTGGCTGGCACTGCTGCTGATGGTGGCGATCGCAGCGGCCGGCTGGGGGCTGTGGCGCTACAGCGAACGGCTGCAAGCGACCATCGCTGCGCAGAGTCAGCAGCTGCAGCAGATGGCGCAGGACATGAATGCGCTGGAAGTACAGGCTGACCGTCTCGATCAGCGCCAGGGCGACCTTGCGGCGATCGGGCAGCGCAACGGCTCCGCGCTGGCCGAATTCGGCGCACGCATCGACGCGCACGACGAAATCGTCGGACGCATCAACGAACAGATCAGCGGCAGCCGCGACCGTTTCCAGCTGGCCTCGGTCGAGCAGCTGCTGATTCTCGCCAACGACCGCCTGCTGCTGGCGCGCGACGTCGACGCCGCGGTGGTGGCGCTGGACGAAGCCGATCAGCGGCTGGCAGCCCTGCGCGACCCACGCCAGTTCGCGGTGCGTCAGGCGCTGGCGCAGGAACGGACCGCGCTGCAAGCCGTTGCGCGACCGGATCAGGCGGGCGCTGCGCTGACGTTGGCGAGCCTGATTGCACGCGTGCCGCGGTTGCCGCTGGCGACGCGTCCCCCCGAGCATTTCCAGGCCCGACCGGAACCAGTGGTGGTTCCCGCCGATGCCCGCTGGTGGCAGCGCGCCGCGGCGTCGGTGCGTGCCGCGGTCAGCAGCCTGTTCACCGTGCGTCGCAATGCCGGCCCGGCCGCGCAGCGACTGACGGAAGAGCAGGAGACGCTGGTGACGCAGGTGCTGGCCATGAAGCTGGAAGGCGCGCGGCTGGCAATGCTCGGCGGCGATACCGTCAGCTTCCGCGATCTGTGCGAATCGGCCTCGCGCTGGATGGCCGACTACTTCCGCGTCGATGATCCCGGCGTGCTGGCAGCACAGGCCGAGCTGGAACGCCTGCGGCCGCTGAACTTCAATCCGCCGCTGCCGGACATCAGCCGCAGCCTCAGCCTGCTGCGCACGCATCTGGAGCCGGCCGCGCCATGATTCGCGTGCTGCTGATCGCGGTGCTGTTCCTCGCGGGAGGTGCCGCCACCGCGCACTACCTGCGGGAAGAGAGCGGTTACGTTCTCATCAACATCCATCACTGGACCATCGAAACCTCCCTGCTGGGGCTGATCGTCGCGATCGTGGTCGGCCTGCTGGTGCTGTACTGGGCGGTGCGGCTGCTGGTCAGCGGCGTGCGCCTGCCGGGTACCGTGCGTGCGGCGCTGGAACGTCGTCGTCGCGACAAGGCGCAAAGCTCGTTCGAGGATGGCCTGCTGAAACTGCTGGAAGGCAACTGGAAGCGCGCGGAAGTCGAACTGGTGCGTCGCGCGGCCGACCATCACGCCGCGCATCTGAACTACCTGGGCGCGGCGCGTGCGGCGCAGCGTCTGGGCGCGGGCGACCGGCGCGATCACTACCTGCGCCTGGCCACGCAATCGGCACCGGAAATGGAAGTGGCGACGCTGCTGACCCAGGCCGAACTGCAGCGCGAGCGTGGAGAATACGCATTGGCGCGCGATACGGCGCTGAAGCTGCGTGCAATCGATACCCGGCATCCCTACGCCGCCGAACTATTGGCCGAAAGCTATTACGGCCTTTCGGCGTGGGAGCCCTTGCGGCAATTGCTGCTCGATGACGGCGTGCGTGCACTGCTGCCGGCCGAGCGCTATCGCGCGCTGCTGACGCGTGCGCAGCTGGAACGCATGGGCGAAGCCCTGCGCGACGCGCATCTCGAACAGCTCAAGGCCCTGTGGGAGGCCTTGCCGAAGGAATTCCGTCATCAGTCCGATCTGCGTCGCGCCTATGTGCGTGGCCTGGTGCGGCTCAATGCCGATGCCGAAGCCGCGGCGATGATCAGCGCCACGCTGAGCCGTGAATGGGATCCGGTGCTGGCGACGCTGTACGGCTCGCTGCAGGCCGGAGAGCCACTGTCGCAACTGGCAGCGATCGAGGAATGGCTGGGCAAGTACGGCGAGAAGCCCGAGCTGCTGGTCACCGCCGGCCGCGCCTGCCTGCGCAACAAACTGTGGGGCAAGGCACGCAGCTACCTCGAAGCCGTGGTGCGTACCGAGCCGACCGCGACCGCGTATCTGGAACTGGCACGTCTATGCGAGCAGACCCAAAGCCCGGAAGAAGCGCAGAAGTTCTATCGGCAGGGGCTGGAATTGGCTGCGCGGTAATCTGCTTGCGAGCGTGTTCCGGGGCTTAGCATCGATACAGCGCATGGGCACCGGCGATAGTCGCTGCGATCTCGCGTCGCAAGGCGATTGGACGGATGACCTCAATCTCGGGGCCGTAGCCCAGCAACCACCAGCGCAGTTCGCTGGTGGACATTACCGAGGCTTCGACCCGATAGCGGCCGTCATCGGTAGCGCTGATCCGTTGATCCGACGACAGCGCGCGCTCCTCCAGATGCACGCGAACGCCCTCGGTCACGCTGAGCATCAGCGAAATCGGTTGCCTGCCGATCGGCCAGTCGAAGGCTCGCACCGAGCGGATGTAGCGGTCCAGATCAAACTCGGGGAGTTTGGGACTGGACTGATCGAGAATCTCGGCTGCGGTCGCCCGATGCAGCGCGAAATGATAGGGCGGCATTTGTGCACCGTAGGTTGCGATCAGATAGTAAATGCCATCCTTTACCACCAGTGCGCGTGGGCTGATCTCATGAACCGATGCTTTGGCCTCACCTCGCCGGCAGTAGTGGATCCTTAGTACGCGCTCTCCGAGCAAGCCCTGCTCGAGCACTGCCAGAACCTTGTGCTGAACCTGTGGAACTGTCAGCCCCGGGCCGCGGCCGAGCACCCGCACGCGCTCCGGCCAGCGGCTGTACCGGCTGCCCGACGACTGGCCGAGAACACCGCGAGCCGTCTTGAAATAGGGCGCCAGTAACTGCAGGGCCGAAGCCGGAAGTATCTGGTTCAGGTGGGCCTCGGCGAGAGTGAACGTCAGCGCAGTAACCGGTTCCATTCCCGGCACATCCAGCAGGCCAAAATCCTTGGGCCAGAACCAGAACAGTGTTCTGCCTTCTTCCTCCGAGGTATAGCCGAAGGTTGTCGACAGCGTTGCCAGATCGCGCTGCACCGACCGTGGCGTTACCTCGAAGCCCTGCTGCAGCAACCGGTCGCGCAGTTCACGGGTCGAAGCCCGCTGCGGATATCGGGGAATGCTGCGCAACAAGGTCCACTGACGCAGGGCAAGATCGTTGGCTGACATAAGTTCGGCTTTCGGGCAGAGTGACTATGGGGACTTATGAATGCGTCACAAGCCGTCGCATGCGGAGCTTACTCTGTTGGCTTCTTGCACGGTTGTGATCACATATCGATAAGGAGGGGAGATGGAGCAACTACCTGGAGGGCGGACGGGACTCTCCAAATCCCGCTTACTCAGCTTTCGGCAGTGTGCCAAACGTCTATGGCTGGAGACATACTGGCCGCAGCTGGGAGAACAGTCCGCAGACGCTGAGCGACGCTTTGCAGACGGCAACAAGGTTGGAGCGATCGCGCGTGACCTGTATGGACCCGGGTGGCTGGTCGAGCCTGCGGGAGGACTGCGTGCTGCTCTGGCTGAGACCCGAGAAAGAATGGGACATCCCTACGCCCATACGCTATTCGAGGCGACATTCGACGATGCAGGTCTGCTGATTCGTGCCGACGTTCTAAAACCGGTGCGAGGCGGATATCACCTCATCGAGGTCAAATCATCGACATCGGTCAAAGAGCCACATCTCGATGATCTGGCGGTGCAGGTTGCCGTGCTCAGGGCAGAAGGGCTGCCACTTTCAAGTTACGCGCTGGCCCACGTCGACACCGGCTTCGTCTATTCCGGCAGCGGCAACTATCAAGGCTTGTTGAAAGAAGTGGATGTAGCCGCTGCCGTGGAACCAATGGTTGCCGCGGTTTCGCAGTGGACCGAAGGCGCACGGGCAACGCTGTCCGGCGCAATGCCGACAGTCGAGATGGGCGCGCAATGCGGGCGCCCCTATCCATGTCCCTTTATGGCGCAATGCGCAGGGCCGCAGCCGGAATATCCGCTTTCCATGTTGCCGCGTATCCGCAGAGCGCAAATCGAACAACTGCAGGGTCAAGGGTTCGAAGACATTCGAGAGATTCCAGAAGGTGCGCTCAGCAATCCGACCCATATCCGTGTCTGGCAGGCCACGGTTGCGGGCGCCCCGATCTTTGCCGCAGACCTTGCCGAAAAGCTCCGTTCCATTTCGTACCCACGCTATTACCTGGACTTCGAGACGATTCAGTTTGCCGTTCCGATCTGGGCGGGAACGCGACCTTACGAACAACTGCCGTTTCAGTGGTCCTGCCATGTCGAGCAGGCCAGCGGCGATGTGGCTCACCGCGAATACCTGGCGCACGGAGATCAGGCACCGATGCGCGAGTTTGCGGAGAGCTTGATCGCGATGCTGGGACGGGAGGGCGCAATCGTGGTCTACAGCAGCTTTGAGCAGCGCATTCTTCGCGAACTGGCGCAGCGCTTCCCGGATCTGCGTGCGGAACTCGCGGCCATCATCGCCAGAATCGAAGACATGTTGCCGCTGTTGCGGGATGGCTATTACCACCCCGAGATGCAGGGCTCCTGGTCGATCAAGAAAGTGCTGCCGACGATTGCTCCAGAGTTGCGGTATGACGATCTCGAAGGCGTAAAGGATGGAGGTCAGGCGCAGGAAGCGTTCTCAGAATCCCTACAGCCGACGACGTCAGTCGCCCGAAAGGCTCAGCTGCGCGCACAACTCCTGCGGTACTGCGAACGCGACACTGAAGCCATGCTCGTGTTGGCCAAGAAGCTATCCGTGTGAGAAAGGCCATGACCGAACCCACCATCGTTTGCCCCAACTGTGCCACCACTATCCGATTGACAGAGTCGCTCGCCGCGCCATTGATTGCTGCGACACGGCAGGACTTCGAGCGCAGAATCCTTGAGAAGGACAATGCGATGGCTGCGAGAGAGCAGACGTTCCGTGAACAGGAACAGTCCATTGTCGAGGCGCGGCGCACGATTGATTCCAAAATTTCGGAAGGAGTCTTTGTCCAGCTTGCGGCCGAGCGCGCCCGACTTGTTGCCGAGGAAGCGCGCAAGGCCCGCTTGGCGTTGGGTGCGGACCTTGATGCCAAGTCCAATGAGCTCTCGGAGTTGAAAGAACTGCTGCAGAAGCGAGAAGAAAAGCTGGCAGAGGCTCAAGGAGCGCAGGCCGACCTGATCCGCAAGCAGCGGGAGTTGGATGACGCCCGCCGCGAGTTAGGGCTGACGGTACAGAACAAAGTGAATGAGGAACTGGCTGCCGTCAGGGGGCAAGCCCTGAAGGAGGTCGAGGACTCGATCGGGCTGAAGATTGCTGAGAGGGATCGCGTCATCGCCTCGATGCAGAAAAAGATCGATGACCTCAAGCAGAAGGCCGATCAGGGCTCCCAGCAACTGCAGGGAGAGGTGCAGGAGTTGGAACTGGAAAGCCTGCTGCGAGGGAAATTTCCGTTCGACAGCATCGAGCCCGTTCCGAAAGGAGAGTTTGGTGGAGATGTCGTGCACCGAGTCATCGGCCCCGGAGGGCAGGCCTGCGGCACGATCCTGTGGGAGTCCAAGCGCACCAGGCACTGGAGTGATACCTGGCTCACCAAGCTGCGTGACGATCAGCGCGCCGCCAAGGCGGAGATCGCCATTCTGGTCTCGCAGGTATTGCCAAAGGGAGTCGAAACCTTTGACGTCATCGACGGCGTCTGGATCACCACGCCGCGAGCCGCGCTTCCGGTAGCAACATCGCTACGGCATGGCCTGATGCAGGTGAGCATGGCGCGTCAGATCGCTGAAGGTCAGCAGACAAAAACCGAAATGGTCTATCAGTACCTGACCGGACCGGCCTTCCGCCATCGTGTCGAAGCAATCGTCGAAACCTTCACCTCCATGCGTGAAGACCTGGATCGCGAGCGCAAAGTGATCTCAAAGCAGTGGGCCAAGCGCGAACAGCAAATTGCCCGTGTCGTGACCGCCACGGTGGGGATGTATGGCGACCTGCAGGGTATTGCAGGGAAATCCATGCAGGAGATTGAAGGTCTTGAACTCGAAGCGCTGAGTTCCGAGCCAGAGGGCCCTAAAGACGGACTCTGATATATCCGACATTGAGCCAATTTGCGGAATAATGCTGCTCAAGGCAGTAGAACAATATCTCTGGAGTGTTATGGGAAACCAAGAACAGATTGAAAGAATCCGTAATGGCACCTACACGAGAACGGATCTGGTAAAGCTACATGCCAACGCTGTACGGATGAGGGACAAGGGGGCTGCCGGCGTCGATGCCGTGATCGCTGCGATCGATACGAAAACGCCATTGGACAGGACGATGGTGTTCATGGGGTTTTGTCCTGGAGCCGACTTCGAGAACCGGCTTGATATCGAGTGGAAGGCGAAAGGTATCTGTACCTTTATCTTCTTTAGCAGTAAGCAGCAGCTTGAGCGCTTTAACAACATATGGCCGGGCGATCTCATCATCCTCAAGAAGCGAAATCAGTTCGGCAAGACGATGCTCCTTCATGGTCATGGGCGCGTGACCGGGATCAAGCATGATGGCGATGGTAATCGCTATCTGGAGATGAATTGGTCGGCGCAGGAGGAAATTATTGAGGTGCCGCTTATGGGGTGTAACTCGACCATCGATATAAAGACTAATAGGCAATTGGCAGATGGGGTGCCGGAAGAATTTTATGGATGGATCGGCGATAAAGATGAATAGAGTACGTGTTCAGTTTTGATTAAATTCGTTCGAGCCTTGCCAAGGCGAGCATAAAATTGGAGTAATCATGCTATATAGAATAAATGATGAATTTGAGGGGCGGCTGGAAGCGATGCGCTCCAATTGGAGCCCTAAGGAACTCGCTATAGAGCGTTATTTGGTAACGCGCGAAGATGAAATATATAGCATGCAGGAGTCTGTTTTTGGAGAGCCTCTCCTTATTGTAAGAAATCAAGTTAAAACCAAAGCAGGTAAAAGGGCCGACATACTAGCGTTGGATAGGGCTGGTAATGGTGTAATTATCGAATTAAAAAAAGACGAGGGGCGACTGGGAATTGAGACTCAGGCGATGCAGTATTTATCTGATTTCTCAAAGCATAGAGGGGTCAACTTTATTAATAATTTCTCAGAGAATCCGGAATACTTTAAAGACGTAGTTTCCAGATTTCTTGGAGGGAAAGTTGACATAGAAACAATCAATAGCCGTAGCAGAGTAATACTGATTGCACGATCCTTCGATGAAACTGTGTTCTCTCTAGGTGAATGGCTATGCTCTAAAGATGTCGCTTTTAGATGTATTTCATATTTTCCAGTCCAGGTTGGTGATGAGCGGTTCCTTTCGTTCTCGATTGCTTTTGACCGTGCGCCGGAATCTCTTTATTCACTTATATTTGACTCCCCAGTTCGAGAGCCCGGTTATTTTTGGCATAACATAGCGAAAGCAGATAATGCATGGTGGAAATCTTTGGTTTCTCTGGGTCAAATTCCGGCATGTTTTGATGATTTACCTGGAGACCAAGGTGAGAAACTGCTAAGAAAATATATTCCGGGGGACATTGTTGTTGCTTATGCAAAAGGGTTCGGTGCGGTGGGGTGGGCTGTGGTCGACGATGTTGGCTCTTATCGGTTGGTTCCTGAGGGTGGAGCGGGAGACACCTTATGCGGTAAATGCCGTCATAGACTTGCAGTCAAATGGAAAGCCGTGGCCAGCGATTTGAGTTTTGGTCTTCCTGCGGATGAGATTCGGCAACAGTTCGGTATTTATCATCCGATTAGCACCTCCGTTTCAATGAATCCTCTCTACGGAAAAAGACTAGTTGACCGCTTGACGGCTCAGTTCTCTGCGAGGGATGTCTGAACTCTTGGCTTGTCGTTTCTTCTGGTTCTCGAGAGGTGATTTTCAAGATTATCTGATGCGACGTGTACTGTCGCATCAGGAGCTAGCGTTATTTGCCCCGCCGCTGTCCCCAGCTGGGGAGCTCAAGGCCCCCTTGAGCGTTACAGATAAGGCAGATACTCCATTGCAGACTAAAATTACATCTCAGCCGCGAACACCGCCGTTCTCTTTGGAGGCCGAGCAAGCCATTCTGGGTGGGTTGATGCTCGACAATCGCTGCTGGGATGATCTTGCCGATCGGATCTCGCAGGCCGACTTCTACTCGGAAAATCATCGGCTGATCTTTCGAGCGATCTGCGAACTGTCCGATCGCAATCAGCCCTGCGACTTTGTCACCTTGTCCGAGCATCTGAAGGGCAAGGACCAGTTGGAAAATGTAGGTGGGCTTGCGTATATCGGCTCGCTGGCCAATGACACACCGACGTCGGCGAATGTGTTGGCCTATGCGGATATTGTCCGCGGGCGGGCGGTTCTGCGTGAGCTGCTGCATGCCAGCGCCGATCTTGCCGATCTCGGCTATCAGCCGGCGGGTCGTTCGCACGCCGAGTTGCTTGATCTGGCGGAGCAGCGGGTGTTCGCCCTGCGTTCACGCAGCGAATCGGGGCGATCTTCAAGTCTGATCATGTCCGAGGTCATGGACCTGGTCGATCAGAACCTGGAGCGGCTGGCTCAGAACGCCGGTGCCTTGGCAGGATTGCCGACGGGATTCCGGGATTTTGATCAGCTGACAACGGGGCTTCATCCCGGCGATCTGGTGATCATTGCGGGCCGTCCTGCAATGGGCAAAACCACGTTTGCGATGAACGTCGCCGAGCATGTGGCCATTCATGAGCACAAGACCGTGCTGGTGTTCAGCATGGAGATGCCGGCTGAGCAGTTGGGACTGAGGGTTCTGTCCTCGTTTGCACGGGTGCCGATGTCGCGACTGCGCAGCGGCGAGTTGGATGACCGTGACTGGGACCGGCTGTCGCAGGCCATCGCGATCCGCGAAGCGCCGATGCATATCGATGAGCAGGGCGCATTGTCGCCTTTGGATATTCGTGCACGGTCGCGCCGGATCAAGAAGCAGTATGGGCTTGGCTTGATCGTGATCGACTATGTGCAACTGATGCAGATTCCCGGCACCAAGGAAAACCGCACCAACGAGATGGCGGAAATCTCCCGCAGCCTCAAAGCGCTGGCGAAGGAGTTGGCGGTGCCGATCATTCTGCTGTCGCAGCTGAACCGCAGCGTGGAGCAGCGCGAGGATCGCCGTCCCAGGCTGGCGGATTTGCGCGAATCCGGTGGCCTTGAACAGGACGCGGACTTGGTCGCATTCATCTACCGCGACGAGGTCTACAACAAGGACTCCGAGCACAGAGGGACTGCGGAGATCATCATCGCCAAGCAGCGCAACGGCCCGATTGATACGGTGCGCACGGCCTTTCTGGGCGCTTTCACCCGCTTCGAGAATCTGGCGAGCGCCTGATTCGCACGAGGTGATCCGCTACCCCAGTGTCGGCCAGGTCTCGAAGGCGTAGTCGAACGAGTCGTAGAACAGGTGATCGGCATCGAGGCCGGCATCGAGGAAGGCGTCCTTGCCGCTGCGGACCATCACCGGTGGGCCGGAGAGATACGCTTCGTAGCCGCTCAATTGCGGATAGTCGCGCAGCAGCGCTTCGTGCACGAAGCCGGTGGCGCCGTTCCAGCCGGAATCGGCTTCCGACAGCACCGGGGTGTAGCGGAAGCCGGGCTGGGTTTCGGTCCAGCGCTGCAGTTGTTCGTGCAGATACAGATCGCGCTGGCCGCGCACGCCCCAGTACAGATGCACCGGGCGCGTGAACTCGCGCTGCGTCAGGTCCTGCAGCATCGCGTGCAGCGGCGAGATGCCGGTGCCGCCGGCCATCATCAGGATCGGGCGCTGCGAATCCTCGCGCAGGTAGAACGCACCCAGTGGACCTTCGAAACGCAGGATCGCCTTGTCCGGCATCTCGTGTGCCGCCCAGTGCGCGAAGCGGCCGCCGGGGGTGACGCGCACGTGCAGTTCCAGCGTCTCGTGGTTCGGCGCATTGGCGATCGAAAAGCTGCGGCGACGACCTTCGTCGAGCAGCAGGTCGATGTATTGCCCCGGCAGGTACTGGAAGTCGTTGCCTTTCGGCAGTTTCAGCGTCAGCCCGAGCACGTCGTGGCAACGCCATTCGCGCGACTGCACGCGGCACGGCGATTGCCGTGGCCGCAGCGCTTCGATCTGCGGCGGTTGATGCAGGTCCAGGGTCAGATCGGAAGTCGGTTGTGCCAGGCACATCAGCACATAGCCGGCGTCGATTTCGGCAGCCGACAGCGCAGGTGGTGGGAAGGGATACTGCACCGTGCCTTGCAGCAGACGCACGCGACAGGAGCCGCAGCCGCCGGACTGACAACCGAAGGGCATTGCCAGATGCTGGCGCCGCCCGGCCTGCAGCACGGTTTCGCCTTCCGCGACTTCGAAGCGCTGAGGGCGCCCCGCCAGATACACTTGATGCGTCATGAACTCTCTCGAACAACTACCCGCGCGCGTGCTGATTGCCGGCTGCGGCGATATCGGCTTGCGTGTCGGGCGCCGCGTCGCGGCGAGGGCCCGCGAGGTTACGGGAATCCTGCGGGACCCGCAAAAAAGCCGGCCACTGCAGGATGCCGGTGTGCGCATCCTGTTGCAGGACCTCGATCAACCGCAGGATGTCGGCGACTGGCCGCTGCTGTTCTGGTTTGCGCCGCCACCGGGCAGCGGCAGTGAGGACGCGCGCCTGCGTCAGTGGCTGCGGGTGCAGCGCGGGCGTATCGAACGCATCGTTTACATCTCCACGTCCGGGGTTTATGGCGATTGCGAAGGTCGCTGGATCGACGAGGACGAGCCGTTCAAGCCGCAGAGTGAGCGTGCGCACCGACGCGTGGATGCGGAGCACGCTCTACTGCAGTGGTCCGCTGCCGGCGGTGGCGAGGTGGTGATCCTGCGGGTGCCGGGTATCTACGGTCCGGGGCGCTTGCCGCGGGAACGTCTGCAGCGCGGCATGCCGGTGCTGCGTGCGGAGCAGTCGCCGTACACCAATCGCATTCACGCGGATGACCTGGCGGAGGCGGCGCTGCATGCCGCAGTACGCGGCGTTGCCGGCCGCGCCTACAACATCGCGGATGGCAATCCCACGACGATGGCCGATTACTTCACCCGCTGTGCGCAGTTGCTGGGCCTGCCGTTGCCGACGGAAGTCGATCTGGACGAAGCGCGCCGCGTGTTCACGCCGGCGATGTGGTCGTTCATGGAGGAGTCGAAGCGGCTGCAGACCACGCGCATGCGCGATGAGTTGGGCTTTGTGCCGCGCCATCCGGATCTGGCGTCGGGATTGCCGGCCTCGCTCTAGGGCGACGGCGCGCGGCAGGCTTGCGTAGAATTCCCGGATCGTTTTTCAACAACCCTTGTCCCCAGCAGGAGTCGGCCGATGAGCATGATCAAAGAGTTCAAAGAGTTTGCGATGCGTGGCAACGTCATGGACCTCGCCGTCGGTGTGGTCATCGGCGCGGCCTTCGGCAAGATCGTGACGTCGCTGGTGGCGGACGTGATCACGCCGCTGATCGGTCTGGCGGTGGGCGGGGTGGATTTCTCCGATCTCGCGATCACGCTCAAGGCGGCACAGGGTGATCAGGCGGCAGTGCTGCTGTCCTACGGCAAGTTCATCCAGACGATCTTCGATTTCATCATCATCGCGTTTGCGATCTTCATGGCGATCAAGGGCATCAATCGCCTGAAGCGGCAGCAGCCGGAAGTGGAAGCGGCCCCGGCCGGACCGACCCCCGATCAGCAGCTGCTGACCGAAATCCGCGATCTGCTGAAGCAGAAGTAACCGCTGGACGTGGCCCCGGCCCGCAAGGGGCCGGGGCTTATTGCGCCTGGACCACGCGCAGCTTGCGTGGGCGCGGTTTGATCTGCGTGTGCTCGCGTTCCTTCAGCAGGCGGATGCAGTCCTCGAAGCTGCGCGAGATGCGCGTCTGCACGCGGATGCGCTCCAGCGATGGCCAGGTGGCGCGTTCGCCTTGGCGGATGTAGCCGCGGATATCGTCCTCGCTGGGGTTCGAGAACACGCGCGTGACGCGCTGCTGCGTGTATTGCGGAAAGATGTTGACGTCGCCGGAGTAGCGCTGGCGCACGATGTTGTCGAGCTTGCCGAGCACGCGTCCGCCGCCATAGGGATCGAGGTGCTTGCGTGCCAGTTGCAGCGCGCCGCGGCTGCCGTGGCGCACCAGCTCCCGCGCCAGTGGTGCCAGACCACGGCGCGCCATCGCTTCGCGTTCGATCTGCGACAGGAACGGCACCACATGCGGGTTGGTCTGGCTGACGATGTAATGGTTGACGTTGTGCAGCCGCGCCAGCCGCAGCATCGGCAGATCCGATGACAGCGAGCCGTCGACCCAGCGCTTGCTGGGCATGTACGGCACGATGCGGCCATCGAAATCGCGCGACTCCAGCATCACCGGCGGGAACACGCCGGGCACCGCGCAGGAGGCGAGCACCGCACGGCGCATCAGCACATGCGGCGCGGTCAGGTAGTTGAGCATGCGGCCCTGCTGGTGCGGCTCGGCCGGCGACACGGTGACGCTGACGATGCGGTGGGTACGCTCGAAGGCATCGACGAAATTGTGTTCGCCGAGATTGGCGGCGAGGCAGCGCTCGAGTTGCGCGCCGTCCATCATCGCGCCGCCTTTCAGGACATCGGCCAGGCTCAGCGCCTTGAACGCATCGAGATCGAGCCCGCCCGGTTGCAGCATCGCGTCGAGTTCTTCGTCGCGGCGCACGGCGACGGCGCTGGCGATGATGCTGCCGGCCGACGAGCCGGACAGCACCCGCGGCAGCAACTGCTGTTCATGCAGCGCCTTGATCACGCCGAGATGGAACATGCCCAGGGTGCCGCCGCCGGACAGCATCAGCGCCGAGCGTCCGAAGGCGGTGGCGGTGCGCTTGAAGAACTGGATCTTTTCCTCGAGCGGAAAATCGGGAAAGTCGCCGGCGCAGATGAAATCGAGACAGCGCGCGACTTCTTCGACGTATTCCTCGATCAGCCGCTTGGTGCCGACGCGCGAGCAGGCATAGAGCGCGCGGTTCGACATGTTGCCGAGATTGCCGTGCAGGCCGTCGTACAGGTCGAACGCCAGTTCGCGCACATCGGCGCGGCGGCGCAATTCGCGTAACTCGGCGAGCCGCTCGCGCAGCAGCAGATAGTCGTAATCGTCGCTGGTCTCGTCCTGCTTCCAGACATCGGCGCCTTCGAGGCGGTCGAGATCGAGCGCGATCTCCTTCCAGCTGGCGTAGTCGTCGGCGTGCGCCAGATCGAGCAGACGCTGATCGATCAGGCGGCGGGCGGTGCGGGGTGGATTCCTCATGGCGGCCCGAGTGTAGGCAGAAATGCTGCATTGCGATACCGGAAACGGATGACGTCCGCCCGGCGGTCCCCGGGGGCTGCCGTAGCGGCCGGGGAATCGGGCATGATCCGCGTCCTGATGACGCAAAACATTGCCCCCAAACCCCCTGAGCCGGAAGCCGAGACCGAGCGTGGGTGGCGGTGGCTGCTGCATATCCTGCCGTGGCTGTTTGCGTTGCTGGTCGGCGGCATGCTGTTCGCCGCAGTACGCGGCCTGCTGGGTGAAGTGAGTTATGCCCAGGTCGCCGCCGCGATCGCCGCCACCCCTCGGACCGATGTCGCGCTGGCACTGCTCGCGACCGCCGCCAGCTATCTGGCGCTGATGGGTTACGACTACACCGGCCTGCGCTACGCCGGCGCGCGGGTGCCGCGTGCCGTGGTGGGCATGGCCTCGTTCTGCGCCTACGCTCTCGGCAATACCATCGGCCTCGGCGTGCTCACCGGCGGTGCGGTGCGTTACCGCATCTATACCGCCGCCGGGGTCGAGGCCGGTGCGGTGGCACGCGCCATCGGATTCATCACCGCCGGTTTCGGCATCGGCATCACCGTGGTCGGTGCGGTGGCACTGATCTGGGCGGCACCGATCGTGTCCACGGTGATGCCGCTGGCGGCGATCCCGATACGGGTGCTGGCGCTGCTGGTGTTGGTGCTGGCTGTCGCGTTTATTGCGATGTGCGTGCGCAGACGCGAGGTGCAGTTGTTTGGGCGCTGGCCGCTGCGATTGCCGAGCGCGGGGCTGGCATCGCAGCAGATCCTGATTTCGGCCATCGACATCCTGTTCGCCGGCCTCGCGCTCTGGGTGCTGCTGCCGGAAGCGCCGATCGGTTTCGGCGGCTTCCTCGCGTTCTATGCGATCGGCATCGCGCTCGGTGTCATCAGCCATGTCCCGGGCGGGCTCGGGGTGTTCGAGGCAGTGATCCTGCTGGCCTACGGCGGACGGGTGCCGGTGGAAGCGGTGGCCGGCGCGCTGGTGCTGTATCGCGTGATCTATTTCGTGGTGCCGCTGTTGCTGGCCATGCTGGTGCTGGGCCTGCACGAATTGCGCGCCGCGCTGGGTGGCAGCCTCGCGCGCGCGGCTACCCGCACCAGCCCGCTGCTGCTGGCGGCGATGACCCTGATCGTCGGATTGATGCTGCTGATCTCCGGCGTGATTCCCGCCAGCGATCAGGCGATCGCGCTGTTGTCGATGGCCGTGCCGCTGCCGCTGGTGGAGTCCGCGCACTTTCTCGGTAGTGTCATCGGTCTGGCGCTGCTGTTTGCGGCGCGCGGCCTGTTGCGACGCCTGGATGCCGCGTGGTGGATGACGCTGCTGCTGGCGGGCTTCAGTTTTCTGCTGGCGATCCCCAAGGGCCTGGCGCTGACCGAGATGCTGGTGCTGGGAGTGCTGATCGTGGCCCTGATCGCGACGCGCAAGGAATTCTCGCGCAGCGCTTCGCTGTTCGCGCAGGCGTTCACCGGCGGCTGGCTGGTGACCCTTGCGCTGAGCGTGGCGGCGATGGCCTGGCTGCTGTTCTTCGTCTATCGCGACGTGCCGTACACCGATGACCTGTGGTGGCAGTTCGCGTTCGATGCGCATGCGCCGCGCAGCTTGCGCGCCACGCTGGCGGTGAGCCTGCTGGCGCTGGTGCTGGTGCTGTGGCAATGGCTGCGACCGGCCTCCGGCAAGGTGCATCCGCCGACGCCGGAAGAACTGGCGCGAGCCGCGGCGATCGTGCATGCGCAGTCGCGCGCCGATGCCGGCCTGGCGCTGATGGCCGACAAGCATTTCCTGTTCTCGGCTTCCGGCCGCGCCTTCATCATGTACGGCAAGAACGGCCGCACCTGGGTGTCGCTGTACGACCCGGTCGGGCCGCTGGAGGAATGGCCGGAACTGATCTGGGATTTCGTGGAACTGGCCGCCGAGCATGGCGGCCGCGCGGCGTTCTATCAGGTGCAGCCGGAGCAGCTGTCGCTGTATCTCGATGCCGGTTTGCAGGCGCTGAAGCTTGGCGAGTACGCCAGCGTGCCGCTGCACAGCTTCAGCCTCAAGGGCTCGCAGCGGGCGCCGATGCGGCAGGCGATCAGCAAGGGCGAGCGCGAGGGCATGAGCTTCGAGGTGATCGGCGCGGCCGCAGTCGCACCGCTGCTGCCGCAGTTGCAGGCGATCTCCGAGCAGTGGCTGGCGCAGCACCGAGCGCAGGAAAAAAGCTTTTCGCTGGGGGCGTTCAACGCGGATTACCTGTGCCGGTTTCCCATGGCGCTGGTGCGCTGCCAGCAGCGCATCGTCGCGTTTGCCTCCTTGCTGGATGCGCCGAACGGTGGCGAGGCGGCGGTCGACCTGATGCGCTACGGCCGCGATGCGCCGCGCGGCGCCATGGATTACCTGGTCGTGCAACTGATCCTGCATCACCAGGCGCTGGGTTACACGCGCTTCGGACTGGGCATGGCGCCATTGTCCGGCCTGAAGCAGCACCCGCTGAGTTCGCGCTGGCATCGCTTCGGCAATCTGCTGTTCCGCCACGGCGAACAGTTCTACAACTTCCGCGGCCTGCGCGCGTTCAAGGAGAAGTTCGAGCCCAGCTGGGAGCCGCGCTATCTGTGCACGCCCGGCGGCGTGCAGCCATTCATCGCGTTGGCCGATATCGCGGCGCTGAGCAGCGGCGGCCTGCGCGGCGTGATCGGAAGATGATGCGCGGCCGCGCATGGTGCCTGCTGGTCCTGCTGCTGCTGGCGCCACTGCTGCAGGCCGCGCCACCGGAGGTGGTGTCGCACGGGCGCTTTGAAACCCTGCGCGTGTACCGTCCCGCCGCCGCGCCGACCTCGGTGGCGTTGCTGTTCTCCGGCGCACAGGGCTGGAACATCGACAGCGACGGGATGGCGCGCACATTGGTCGCGCAGCAGGCGCTGGTGATCGGGATCGATCTGCCGCCACTGTTGCAGACGCTGGCGAGTGATGGCGATGCCTGCGTGCTGCCGGCCGGGGATCTCGACAACCTCAGCCGCTTCGTGCAGGCCTACGCGCAACTGCGCGACTACCGCGCACCGGTGCTGGTGGGTTACGAAGCGGGCGGCGCGCTGGCCTACGCGGCACTGTCGCAGGCCGGCACGGGGACCTTTGCCGGCGCGGTCGCGCTGGCGTTCGAACCGCAGCTGCCGCTGCTGAAACCGCTGTGTGCCGGCAAGGCGCTGCAGGTGAAGGTCGGCCCCCAGGGCAATGGCCTGCAGGCCAACCGCACGCTGGGCGATCCGCTGCGGATCCTGCAGGGTGAACGGGATCGCGCGCATCCGCCGGCCGCATTGCGCGCGTTTGTCGGCGAGACCCGTGGCGCGCAACTGATCACTGTCGCGGCCGCGGACGGAACGCTGCGGCCGTGGGGGCCATGGCAGGTGGCGCTGCGCCAGGCGTATGCGCCACTGGCCGCCGCTGCACGGACGGTGCCGGCGGTGGTGGCGGCCGACGTTGCCGATCTGCCCCTGGTCGAAGTCACGGCGACGGGCGAGGGCGCGGCGCTGGCGATCCTGATTTCCGGCGACGGCGGTTGGGCCGGGCTCGACAAGGACATCGCGGCAGCGCTGGCACGACACGGTGTTCCGGTCGTGGGTCTGGATTCGCTGCGCTACTTCTGGCGTGCGCGCACGCCGGACGGTCTGGCGCAGGACCTGCACCGGGTGATCCAGCACTATCTGCAGCGCTGGCACAAGCGCGAGGTCTGGCTGCTCGGCTATTCGCAAGGAGCCGATGTGCTGCCGTTCGCGCTCAATCGGTTGCCGGCGGACAGTGCCGCGAAAGTGCGCCTGGCGGTACCGATGGCGATCGGCACGCAGGCCGCATTCGAATTCCATCTCAGCAACTGGATCGGTCGTAGCGGCACCGACGCAACCGCGCCGGAGCTGGCGCGGCTGGCGGACGATCCGCGCGTGCTGCTGATCTGCAGCGACGACGATGAATCGGGCTGCGCAGGACTGGATCGCGCCCACCACCGCATCGTGGTGCTGCCCGGCGGACATCATTTCAACGGCGACTATCCGCGCCTGGCCCAGGTGATTCTTGCCGCGGGCCGTCGCTGAGCGTGGCTGCGGTTCATCTGTGACCGCTAGACTGACGCTCCGTCTATCAGGAGCGTGTGCATATGGATGCGTCTTTGCTGCCGTGGCTGTTGTGGGCTCTGGCCATCCTCCTGATCGGCGTCGGTCTGGCCGGCATCATCGTGCCGGTACTGCCGGGTATCCCGCTGGCGTTTGCCGGCTTCTGGCTGGGCGCGCATATCGACGGCTACGAGCGCGTCAGCGTGATGACCGTGGTGGTGCTGGCGATACTGACGGTGATAGCCATGGCGCTGGACTTCATCGCTTCGGCGATGGGCGCGCAGCGGGTGGGGGCCAGTCGTCAGGCCATTACCGGCGCGCTGCTCGGCAGCATCGTCGGCATCTTTTTCGGGCTGCCGGGACTGATCCTCGGGCCCTTCGTCGGCGCGGTGATCGGTGAGCTGAGCGCGCGCCGCGATGTCGGACAGGCGGCGACCGTAGGCGTGGCGACCTGGGTCGGGCTGCTGCTCGGTACCGTCGCCAAGCTGGCGATCTCGCTGGCGATGCTCGGGATCTTCGTGTTCGCGTACTTCATCTGAGCGCGTGCTTGCGCGCCGCGCTCAGCTGCTGACCGGTACCTTCAGCTTCTGCCCGACCGTGATGTGGCTGGAATTGCCAAGGTTGTTGGCGGTGCGCAGATCGGAGACCGACACGTGATAGCTGCGCGCAATCGAATGCAGCGTCTGCCCGGCGCGCACCTTGTGCACCTTGAATGCCGGTTTCTTGCTGGCCGGCTTGCTGCTGCGTGACTGCGACTCGGCCTGCTTCTGCGCGCGGGTCTGCGCCGGCTTTGACTCGCCGACGGCGACGGTGATCGGTCCCGGGCGCGATTCGGTATGCGGCGGCACCTTCAGCACCTGTCCGACACGCAGCATGTTGGCGCTGCGCAGATCGTTGGCGCGCAGGATCGCGGCGGTGGTGGTGTCGTACCGGTTGGCGATGCGACCCAGCACTTCGCCTTTCTTTACCCGGTGCAGCAGGAACTGCACGCGCTGCGCGTCGAAGCGCTCGTTGGCGCCGAGCCGCGCATACGCCACCTGGAACGGCTGCGCGCGCCCCGCCGGCACGCGGATCAGATGGCCCGGCGGCACGTACAGCTTGCCTTCGATCACTTCCGGCCGATACGCGGGGTTGAGCTTGCGGAACATCTCGTCGTCGGCACCGCACAGCTGTCGCAGGGTCTCGTAAGGCACGTAGTGGCGGGTCTCGACCACCTCGAACGCGAACGGATCCTTGCTGCGCTGCGGCTGTGTGCGCTGGCGGTATTCGCGTTCGACATCGAGCGCCGCCAGAAACTCGGCGTAATAGTTCTTGCCGGCAAAGCCCCAGCGCGGATGTTCATGGCGCTCGATCAGGTCCATCAGCGTGGTGCCGCCGGTCGCCTGCAGTGCGCGTGCGATACCGTTGCGGCCGTGGTTGTAGGCGGTCAGCGCCAGCGGCCAGTCGCCGAGCAGCGCGTAGTCGTCACGCAGATGGCGCGCGGCGGCGTCGGTCGAGGTCCACGGATCGCGGCGATCATCCACCACGTCGTCGAGGCGCATGTAGATGCGTGCCGACGAGGGAATGAACTGCCACATGCCGGCGGCATGCGATTTCGAATAGGCCTCGACGTTGAAGCTGGATTCGACGATCGGCAGGCGCGTCAGCTGCGGCGGCAGGTTGTAGCTCGCAAACGTGCGCTCCATCAGCGGCAGATAGCGGTCGGCGATCTGCAGCGCCTGTTCGGTGCGCTCCTTCAGACCGCGCTGCGTGCGTACCGTGCCGAGCAGGTTCAGGAACCGTTTTTCGCCGCTGAGGTGCTTGAACATCTCGTAGACGCGACGCTCGTCGAAGGTCATGGTCTCCGGCGCGTTCTGCTTGCGGTGCACCTGCTTCAGCAGATCCTCGAAGCGTTCCTTCGCTGCCTTTTCCTGCGCGACCCGCGATTTCTCGAGGACGAACTTGTTGGCGGCGCTTTGTGCCTCGGCACGGAAATCCAGCACCTCGAAGATCCTTTCGGGATGCGCGGCGGAATGCACCACGCTCTGCAGTTCCGAGTACTGGCCAAACACCTTGGTCCAGAACTGCACCGACGGATTCAGTTTCGCGTAGCGCGGGAACAGCGCATCGCTCTTGGCCGGAGCCGCGAGCGCGGCCGCGGGTGCCGGAAACGGCAGCGGATTGGTCGCGGCGGGAGTCACGGCTGCCGCCTCTGGAGCGGCGGTGATCGCTGTTGCGGCAGGAGGGGCTTCCGCCGGCAGCGGTGCAACGATCGCGCCTGGAAGTGATGCTGCCGGTGGGGGCGCTGCCGCCATGCCGGCGACGGCAGGCGGGGGCGGCGTTTGTGCCGCCGCGGCCGCACAGAAACCGCCGAGAATCACCGCGAGATAAGGCCTGATGCTGGAGTTCGACACCATCGTTCAACCGGACGGCGGCGCGCGTGAAGTCGCGCGTGACCTTGTTGCGCAGATGGTACTGCGCGCCCTGAAACGCAGCAATGGAGATTGCGTCGATTAAGCTATGGTTCCCTCCAGATTTCTTTCCCAGCGAGAGCGTTTCCATGGCACAGCCCTATGCCGCAATCGAGCCGTACCGCACGCACCGACTGCCGGTTTCGGCCTTGCATGAACTGTATGTGGAGGAATGCGGCAATCCTGCCGGCAAACCGGTGGTGTTCGTGCACGGCGGCCCGGGCGGCGGCGTGGAACCTTGGCAGCGGCAGTTCTTCAATCCGCAGCAGTACCGCATCGTGCTGTTCGATCAGCGTGGCTGCGGCCGATCGACGCCGTATGCGGAGCTGCGCGAGAACACCACCTGGGATCTGGTCGCCGACCTGGAGCGGATCCGCACGCTGCTCGGGATCGAACAGTGGGTGGTATTCGGCGGCTCCTGGGGCTCGACGCTGGCGCTGGCCTATGCCGAGACTCATCCGCAGCGCTGCAAGGCGCTGGTGCTGCGCGGCATCTTCCTGTTGCGCAAGGCGGAGATCGACTGGTTCTACCAGGAAGGCGCCAGCTGGATCTATCCGGATGCCTGGGCGCATTACGTGGCCGCGATTCCGGAGGCGGAGCGCGGCGACTTCGTGGCGGCGTACTACCGCCGCCTGACCAGTCCCGATGCCACGGTGCGTGTGGCCGCCGCACATGCCTGGAGCACCTGGGAGGGCGCGACCAGCAAACTGCTGCCGAGCCGCGATCTGGCGGCGCGCTTCGGCGCAGACCGCTTTGCCGAGGCTTTCGCGCGCATCGAATGCCATTACTTCTTCAACAAGGGGTTCTTCGAGCGCGACGATCAGCTGCTGGCCAACATCGCTCGCGTGCGCGGCATCCCGGCAACGATCGTGCAGGGACGCTATGACGTGGTCTGCCCGATGCGCTCGGCCTGGGATCTGCATCTGGCCTGGCCGGAAGCGGATTTCCAGATCGTGGACGATGCCGGCCATGCCGCCAGCGAGCCCGGCATCCTGTCGCGGCTGGTGGCGGCCGCGGATCGTTACGCGACGCTGTAGGGCGCCGCGGCGGGCAGGCGTGCCAGCGCACAGGCCACCCGCCCCAGTGTCTGCAGGGCCTGCTCGGTCTGCGGTGTCCACGGCAAAGCGCAGTTCAGGCGGATGTGGTGCGCATACTGGCCGCTGGCCGAGAACAGCGGTCCCGGACAGATCGCAACGCGCTCGCGCGCTGCGGCCTGGAACAAGGTCACCGCATCGACCGTACGCGGCAGTTCCAGCCACAGCACGAAACCGCCCTGAGGGCGCGCAATGCGGGTGCCTTCCGGAAAGCAGTGCTGGATGGTTGCGGTAAACCGTTCGATCGACTGCCACAGCATCGTGCGCACCTTGCGCAGATGACGCTCGTGGCCGCCGGATTCGAGATAGCGGCTGACGATGACCTGCGACAGGGAGGGCGCCGCGCAGTTCAGCGTGAACTTGCGCCGCGTCAGTTCGCGCGCATGGCGCCGCGAGGCGATCCAGCCGACGCGCAGGCCCGATGACACGGTCTTGCTGACCGACGAGCAGTACAGCACCAGATCGGCTTCGTCGTAGGCTTTCAGCGGGGTTGCGCGGCCGCTGGCAAACCCCAGCTCACCGTAGATGTCGTCCTCGATCAGCGGAATCCCGGCGTGATTCAGGGTGCGCACCACTTCGCGCTTGGCGTCCTCCGGCATCAGGCTGCCGGTGGGGTTGTTGAAGTTCTGCACCAGCAGCGCGCAGGCGATGCGGTGACGCTGCACCGCGCGCCGCAGATCGTCCGGATCGATGCCGCGCTGCGGATCGTTGGGCAGTTCGATCACGCGCAAGCCATGTTCCTCGGCGGCTTGCAGCAGGCCGTAGAAAGTCGGGCTTTCCATCAGGATGGTGTCGCCGGGCCGCGTCAGCATGCGGATGCCGAGATTGATCGCTTCGAGTGCGCCGCTGGTGATGATCACGTCGTCGGGCTCGGTCGCGACGCGATGGGCGCTCAGCCGGGCCGCGATCTGTTGCCGCAGCTTTTCGTAGCCGGGCGACATCAGATAGGGCACCGTCAGATTCGGCGCCGTGTTGATCAGGTTGCGTGCGATGCGGTTGAGCTGCGCCACCGGCGCCAGCGCCTGTGCCGGCACGGTATGGCCGAAGCTGAAGAAATCCGGCTGATTCAGCGTCGACAGCACCGTCGACACCAGTTCGGTGGAGATCAGGCTGGGCGGACCCGACAGCACCGCCGCGGTGCGCGGCGGCGGTTCCGCGGCGACCAGGGCACTGCGCACGAAGTAACCGGAGCGCGGCCGCGATTCGATCGCCCCGCAGGCTTCGAGGTGCTCGTAGGCGCGCAACACGGTGGTGACGCTGCGTTGCGTCTGGCGGCTCATCTCGCGCACCGACGGAATGCGGGCGCCAGGACGCAGTGCGCCATTGCCGATGTCGTCCTGAATCCGCTGGGCGACGTCCATGTAATGCGGCTCGCGGGCGGTGTGGGAGGCAGGAAGGAGAGTGTCTGACATCGAAAACTCCGGATTTTCGGAAAATCCCGCTGAAGCTTACGACATCTGTGCTCTGTCTGTGCTTTGTTTATTGGTAATTTCTGTATCTGTTATTTATCTGTGCCGCCCCGACAATGGTGCGCCCTAAGGAGGTGCGTCATGACCATCGAGCGCAGTGAACCCTTTATCCGCATGGCTGCGGTGGCCGATGCTCAGCCCATTGGCGCCGGCTCCCGCCCGCGCATCGCAGCGCTCAATTTTGCCGTTGCGGTGCTGGCGATCCTGATCGGCGGCGTGGGTCTGTTGCAGGCGCTGCTGGCGGTTTGAGCGTTCAGACCGGCTGTGTGCTGCCCCGCGATTTTGCGTCGGGCGGATCAAGCCGCAGGCATTGGTTGTAAGCCTTCAGATTCGGAGGTCGGCTCCGCGCTGCGCGCTTGAGACCGACCTGCGTTGCCCGCGGAACCGGCTTATCCCGGCAGTCCGCGCTGCGCGCGCAGCTGTTTCAGATCCTCGGCATGGCGCAGACGCGCTTCGCGGCGCAACTGTGCTTCCTCGTAGCGATGCTGCTCCAGCTGTGTTTCCGGCAGCAGTTCCGGCACCGGCCGCGGTTTCCCGGCGCTGTCCAGCGCCACGAAGGTCAGGTAGGCCGACAGGATGTGGCGGCGGTTGTTGCCGTCATGGCTCTGCGCATCGACCTTGACCCCGACTTCCATCGAGCTGTGCCAGGCGCGATTGACCGCGGCGTTGAAGATCAGCACGTCGCCGCGCCGCGCGGGGGCGATGAAATGCACCGCGTCGACACTGGCGGTGACGCAGACACTGCTGGCATGCCGATCGGCAACCACGGCCGCGAAGCGGTCCATCTGCGCCATGATCAGGCCACCGAACACCGTGTCGTTGGCGTTCAGGTCGTTGGGAAACACCATGTAGACCTGATCGAGGACGGCGGAGTAGGCAACGCTGCGGCTGGTTTTCTCGGAAGGGCTCATCGCGGTCACGACCTTGGAAGGGAAGGCGCAAGCCTACCGAAGCTGCGCGCTCAGTGCGCTTCCGCAGGACTGACGATGGTTTTCGGTTTCTGGATCAGCGGCACCATCAGCAGCGCCACCGTGACCAGTGCCGACAGCAGCAGGAACAGGTCGTTGTAGGTCATCACCGCCGCCTGTTGCGCGACGCGGTGGCCGAGCATCGCGACCGCCGCTGCCTGCGCATCGACCGCGCCGAGCGCGGGAGTCAGGGCCTCGGTGCCTTGTTGCAGTGCTTCACGCACCGGCTCGCGCGACAGCGAAACGCTGTTCGACAGATGCGACCAGTGGAAGGCGTTGCGTTCGGCCAGCAGCGTGTTGATCACCGCCAGACCGATCGCGCCGCCGAGGTTGCGCATCAGGTTGAACAGGCCACTGCCGTTCTTGACCTCGTGCATCGGCAGCGTGCCCAGTGCGAGATTGGTCATCGGCAGCATGCAGAACATGAAGCCGTGACCGCGCAGCAGCTGCGGCAGCAGGAACTCGACCATGCCCGACTCGGTGGTCAGGTTGGCGTTGAGCCAGGTGCCCAGTGCCACCATGCCGAGGCCGTAAGCGAGCATCACCCGCGGCTCCAGCCGCTTCTGTGCCTGTCCGGCCAGCGGTGCCGACAGGAACATCGCGATGCCGGTGATCATCATCACGTGGCCGATCTGCAGACTGTTGTAGCCGCGCACGCTGCCGAAATACAGCGGCACCAGATAGACGATGCCGTAGAGCAATACGCCGACCACGAACGCGACCACGCTGCCGGCGGCAAAGTTGCGATCGTGGTAGGTGCGCAGTTGCACGATCGGATGTTGCGCGGTGAACGAACGCCAGAAGAAGCCGATGCCGCCGAGCACCGCGACCAGAGCCATGATGCGGACGTGGCCGTCCGCCAGCCAGTCCTTGCGCGGTCCTTCGTCGAGCACGTATTCGAGACTGCCGAGAAAGCAGGCCATCAGCGCCAGGCCGATGAAATCGATGGTGCGCAGCAGCGACCAGTCCGGCTTGTCGATATGCACCAGCGACCAGACGATCACCGACACCGCAAGGCCCGGCACCAGATTGATCAGGAACAGCCAGTGCCACGAGAACAGCTGCGTCAGATAGCCGCCGATGGTCGGGCCCAGCGCCGGCGCCAGGGTCGAGACCAGGCCCATCGCCACCAGCGGCATGGTGCGCTTGTCCGGCGGGAACATGATGAAGATGGTGGCGGCGGTGGTGGGAATCATGCCGCCGCCGAGAAAGCCCTGCAGTGCGCGGAACACGATCATCGATTCGATGTTCCACGCAAACGCGCAGGCGACACTGGCGAGCGTGAACCCGACCGCACACAGCACGAAGTAGATGCGGGTGGACAGCAGCCGCGACATGAAGCCGGACAGCGGGATCGCGATCACCTCCGCGATCAGATAGCTGGTCTGGACCCAGGTCAGTTCCTCGGCGCTGGCGGAGAGTCCGGCCTGGATTTCATTGAGACTGCTGGCGACGATCTGGATATCGAGGATCGCCATGAAATTGCCGAAGATCATCGCGAAGAAGCCGAACCACGCGCGCCGTTCCGCCGCGCGCCGCTGCTCGGCGCTCATCGCGCCGTGGCCGGGTCCGAGAACGTCGTCGTTCATCGCAGCGCGATCCGCGGATTAGTGAGCGCTGCCAGTCGTCGGCGTGGTGCGGGTATCGATCGTCACTTCCACCGACATGCCGGGGCGCAGGCGACCGCCGAGTTCGCCGAAAGTGTCGAACAGGATCTTGACCGGGACGCGCTGCACGATCTTGTTGAAGTTGCCGGTGGCGTTGTCCGGCGGCAGCAGTGCGAACTCGGCGCCGCTGGCGGGCGAGACGCTTTGCAGACGCCCGGCCAGTGCCTGGCCGGGATAGGCATCGATCCTGATCTCGACCTGCTGGCCCACGCTCATCCGCGTCAGCTGGGTTTCCTTGAAATTGGCTTCGACGAACACCTCATCGAGCGGCACGATCGACAGCAGCCGTCGCCCGGCAGTGATGCGCTCGCCGACCCGTGCCGACAGATCGCCGACACTGCCGTCGCGCGGTGCGCGCACCTCGGTGGCGGCGAGATCGATCTCGGCCAGCTTCACGCCCGCCTGCGCCGCCTGCAGCTCGGCGCCGATCCGCGCGCGGTCGGCCACCAGCGAGGCCACCTGCTGCAACGCCGCCTGCACACCGGCATGGGCGCGCTCCACCTGCGCCCGCGCAGACTGATATGCGGCGGTCGCGGTTTCCAGCCGCTGTTTGCTGGCGACGCCGTCCTTGACCAGGGTTTCCGCACGTTTCCAGTCCGCCTGCAGGCGCGTGCCTTCGGCCTCGGCGGCGCGCAGCGTTGCGCGGGCTTCGGCAATCAGCGATTGCTGCAGCGTCTGTTGCTCATCGTTGGCGACCAGCGCCGCTTCACGCACCGAGACGGCCGCGCGCGCGTTGGCCAGACGTGCCTGGTAATCGGCGGCGTCGATGCGCAGCAGCAGATCGTCCTTGCGCACCGCCTGGTTGTTGGTCACGGCGACTTCGAGGATCTCGCCGCTGATGCGCGAAGTGATCGCGGTGATGTCGGCGCGGACATAGGCATTGTCGGTGCTTTCGATGAACCGTCCATGCAGCCACCAGCGCGCGCCGAAACCGAGCGCGACCAGCACGAGGGCGGACAGCAGGACAATGCGGACGGTGCGGGCTTTCTGGGAAGTGGCCATGGGGTCGCTGGTTGCGGAGTTCGTGGTGCTGCTGATAATGTACTGAACGTTACAGTTCATTCTGATCTTGGGCATGGCCAAAGTCAACGCGAAGAAAACCCCCGCACCGCCAACGCTGACGCGCCGTGGCGAGCAGCGCCGCGAGGCGTTTCTCGAAGCGGCGCGTGAAGTGTTCATGGAAAAGGGTTATCTCGCGGCCAGCATCGACGATGTCGTCGGCCGGGTCGGCGGTTCGAAGGCCAGCGTCTATCAGTACTTCGGCAGCAAGGACGGTCTGTTCGGCGCGATGATCGAAGCGCAGTGCCAGCTGATGCTCGATGAAGTGGCGATTCCGGCGCAGGTCGAAGACGATCTGGAAAAGACCCTGATCAAGCTGGCGCACCGCGCCATGCGCCTGTTCCTGTCGCCGGAGCGGCTGCGCCTGCATCGTGCGATGATCGCCGCCGCCGGACAGTTCCCGGAACTGGCGCAGCGCATGTACGAGAGCGGGCCGCAGCGCGGCATGCAATCGTTGTCGGTGTTCTTCGCGCGCCAGCATGAGGCCGGCCTGATGGTCTGTCCGGATGCCGAACTGGCGGCGATCCATTTCATGAACATCGTGCGCTCGTTCCCGGTATTCCGGATGCTGCTCGGCCTGGCGCCGATGCCGCCGGGGCGCGCTCTCGATGCCTTTCTGCGCGATGCCGTGCGCACCTTCCTTTACGGCTGCACGCGACCCATCTGAGGCCACCCGCCATGTCCCGCATCCTGTCCGCGACCCTGTTGATGGCTGTTGTGAGTGTCGGCGTCGCGATGCCCGCAGCGGCGGCCACCAACCTGCGCGATGCGGCCGCCGCCGCGCTGCGCAACGATCCGCGCGCAGCGGCCCTGCAAAGCGCGGTCGAAGCGGCGGCTGCACAACGGGCGCTGGCGTTGTCCGGCTACAAGCCCAATGTGCTGCTGAGTGCCGAGCTGGGGCGCATGGATCTGCAGACCGATGCGCCGTTTCCGGAGAGTGGCCTGCGCAATCCCAATGGCGTGACGCTGGCACTGTCGCAGCCGCTGTATCGCGGTGGTCGTACCGAGGCACAGCTGGCCGTCGCCGATGCCGGGCTCGATGCCAGCCGCCAGCGCGCGGTGGGCGAGACCCAGCAGCTGATGCTGCAGGCGATCGCCGCCTATCTCGATGTGCTGCGCGATCGCGCAGTGCTGGAACAGGCTCAGGCCAGTCAGCGCACGCTGTCGACCGCCGCCAGCGACACCCGCAAACGCTATGACGCCGGTGAAGTGACGCGCAGCGATGTCGCGCAGGCGGATGCGCGTGCCGCGGAATCGCAGGCGCTGCTGGCCAGTGCGCAGGCACGTGTACGTGCCGGCGAAGCGGCGTACGAACGTGTGACCGGCGAGCGCGCCGAAGGGCTGGCGCCGATCGGCGCACCGCCGCAGCTGCCAGCCTCCCTCGACGAGGCGCTGCGCTGGGCCGGTGAATCGCCGATCGTGCAGGCCGCCAGTGCGCAGGCGCGTGGTGCGCATCAGCGGGCCAAGGTTGCTGCCGGCGCGCGCCTGCCGACGGTGTCGCTGGATGCCCAGGGCAATACCCGCGACAACACCGAATTCGGGTACGAGCGGCTCGACACCTGGTCGGCGCTGCTGAAGCTGACGGTGCCGATCTATCAGGGTGGCGCGGTCAGTGCGCAGATCGCGCAGTCGCGCGCGGAAGCGGCGCAGGCCGATTACGCCGCCAGCGATGCGCAACGCGCGGCACGTCAGGCCGCGATCGAATCCTGGGAGCTGTGGCAGGCCACCTTGCAGGCAGTACCGGCCTATCAGGCGCAGGTCGCGGCGTCGGAGCTGGCGTTGGAGACCGTACGCAAGGAACTGGATGTCGGATCGCGCACGACGCTCGACCTGCTCGACGCCGAGCGCGAGCGCCTGGCGGCGCACGTGAACCTGGTCGGCAGCGAACGCGATCGCGCGCTGGCCGCGTATCGCCTGCTGGCGGCCTGCGGCCAGTTGCGCCTGGACGCGATTCCCTGATGCAGGCCCGCCCGTCGGCGCGGCCACCATGCGCCGCGTTGATGGGTCTGCATGCAAACGGCGCATTTGTTCGCGACACAGGCGGTCTCTATGCTCCAGTCTGACCTGATGGAGCCTTCTGCATGGATCTCAATTTCACCGCCGCGGAACAGGCGTTCCGCGCCGAAGTGCGGCAGTTCATCGACGGCAAGCTGCCGTCCGACATCCGCGACAAGGTCCTGGGCGGCCAGCGGCTGCAGAAGGACGACTACTACCGCTGGCATGTGATCCTCAACGACAGGGGCTGGATCGCGCCCAACTGGCCGCAGCAATACGGCGGCACCGGCTGGAGTCCGGTGCAGCAGCACATCTTCGACGAGGAATGCGCCGATGCCGGTGCGCCCCTGCTCTCGGTGTTCTCGCTGCGGATGGTGGCGCCGGTGATCATGGCCTTCGGCAACGAGGCGCAGAAGGCGCACTTCCTGCCGCGCATCCTCAGCGGCGAAGACTGGTGGTGTCAGGGCTATTCGGAGCCGGGCGCCGGCTCCGACCTGGCCTCGCTGAAGACCCGCGCCGAGCGCAAGGGCGATCACTACGTGGTCAACGGCCAGAAGACCTGGACCACGCTGGGCCATCACGCCAGCTGGATCTTCTGCCTGGTGCGCACGGCGGTCGACGTGCGCAATCAGGAGGGCATCTCCTTCCTGCTGATCGACATGAACACGCCGGGTGTCAGCGTGCGTCCGATCATCATGCTCGACGGCGAGCACGAGGTGAACGAGGTCTGGTTCGACAACGTCGAGGTGCCGGTGCAGAACCGCATCGGCGAGGAGAACAAGGGCTGGACCTACGCCAAGTTCCTGCTCGGCCATGAACGCACCGGCATCGCCGGAGTCGGCCGTTCCAAGCGCGAACTGAAGCGGCTCAAGGAAATCGCTGCGCGGCAGCCGGGTTCGGACGGGCGTCGCCTGATCGACGATGCGCGCTTTCGCGATCGCGTAGCACAGGTCGAGATCGACCTGATGGCGCTGGAGATCACCAACCTGCGCGTGATCGCCGCAGAGATGGAACAGCGTGCGCCGGGGCCCGAAGCCTCGCTGCTGAAGATCCGCGGCTCGGAAATCCAGCAGACCTTGTCCGAACTGCTGATGCAGGCATTGGGGCACGACGCGCTGCCGTATCAGCACGATGCGATGGACGCGGGCTATGACGGCGAGATCGTCGGCCCCGGGTATGGCGTGCCGCTCAGCGGCCACTACTTCAACCTGCGCAAGACCACCATCTACGGCGGATCCAACGAGATCCAGAAAAACATCATCTCCAAGATGATTCTCGGATTCTGAAAAGGCGATCTGAACATGGACTTCACTTTCAGCGATGAACAGCGCCAGCTCCGCGAGATGCTGGAGCGCTATGTGCGCAAGGACTACGGCTTCGAGAAGCGGCGCGAGATCCTGCGCTCGACCGACGGCTGGAGCCGCGAGGTCTGGCGGCAGTTTGCCGACATGGGCCTGTTGGCCATCGGTCTGCCGGAAGCGCAGGGCGGTCTCGGTGGCGATGGTTTCGACACGCTGCTGGTCATGGAGGCCCTGGGCAGTGGCCTCGTGCTCGAACCGTATCTGTCGACCGTGGTACTCGGTGCCGGGTTGCTGGCGCGCCACGGCAGTGACGCGCAGCAATCGGCGCTGCTGCCCGCCGTGATTGCCGGCGACAGTCTGCTGGCGCTCGCGCATCACGAGCCCGGCCAGCGGTATCAGCTGGATGGCGTGACCACGCAGGCCGATGCGCAGGGCGAGGGCCATGTGCTGAACGGCCGGAAGTCGGTGGTGCTGCATGGCGGCGCGGCCGACCATCTGCTGGTCTCCGCGCAGACGCCGCAGGGGGTGTCGTTGTTCATCGTCGATGCCCAGGCGCCGGGCGTCTCGCGCAAGGCGTATCCCACGCAGGATGGCCAGCGTGCCGCCGAGATCCGCTTCACGCAGGTGCGGTTGAGCACCGATGCGTTGATCGGTGCCGCAGGTGCGGGCCTGGAGATGGTGGAACTGGCGCTGGATCATGGCATCGCTGCCTTGTGCGCCGAAGCCGTGGGCGCGATGGCGGCGGCGATCGAAGCGACGGTGAGCTACCTCAAGACCCGCAAGCAGTTCGGCGTGCCCATCGGCAGCTTCCAGGCCTTGCAGCATCGCGCGGTGGATATGTACTTGCACGCCGAGCAGGCGCGCTCGATGGCGTATCTGGCGGCGGCGAAGCTGACCGCGGATCGCGCCGAGCGGCGCCAGGCGATCTCGGCTGCCAAGGTGCTGGTGTCACAGTCCGCACGCTTCGTCGGGCAACAGGCGGTGCAGTTGCACGGCGGCATCGGCGTCACCGATGAACTGGCGGTCAGCCACCTCTTCAAGCGGCTGACGATGATCGGGTTGCTGTTCGGCGATGCCGAGCATCATCTCGGCCTGTTTGGTGACGCCCTGGTTGCCTGAGTCGCAGCGCGCGGAAGGATCACGGAATCGGAACCATCTTCCAGCGATTCTATGGACGTGGTTCGAGGAACAACTCAACTGCTTTCGTCCCGAGTCCCACTGGGAGGCTACGCACAGCCGCACGCTGTGCGGTGTATCGAGGGATTGATGTGACCTAGGCAGGCACGGCGTGTCTCGATACATCCGACTGCGTCGGGCTGTGCATAGCCCCTCCCTGTGGCGCGCGACATGAACGGGTGAATCAGAAGGGTTGCCCCAAAAAAGAACCCCGCAGCGCCCTTGCGGGCTGACTGCGGGGTTGCCGGCGCCAAGGAGCGGACGCCGGGGAATGCGACGGCTTAGCGGGTGCCCTTGTCGCGCAGCGCGTTCGGCGTGAAGTCCGAAGGCGTACGGTTGACCGGCTGATAGATCTTGGTGTCCTCGTTGCGGATGTTCATCGCGAGGTAACGGCCGGACTGCAGGTCATGCTTCACCTCCAGTGCCGCATTCAGGAACGGCACATCGTAGAACTGCGTGGTGTGCAGTTCGTCCACGCGCCACAGCTGATCGCGGTTGTCGTACTTGTCCTGGACGTGGATGACCCAGCTGTCCTCGTCGAGGAAGAAGGTGCGGCGCTTGTACAGGTGCGAAGTGCCCGGCTTGAGCGTGGCCTCGACCACCCAGACGCGATGCAGCTCATACCGCGCGGGTTCCGGATTGACGTGGCCGGCCTGCAGCACATCCTTGATCTTGAGCTGGGGGCCGCTGATCTTGTACGAGTTGTACGGGATGTACATTTCCTTCTTGCCCACCAGCTTCCAGTCGTAACGGTCGGTGGCGCCGTTGAACATCAGGAAGTCATCGTTGGTGCGCAGTCCGTCGGACGCGGTACCCGGATTGTCGTAAGCGACGTTGGGTGCAAGACGCACGCGCCGCTGACCGGGATTGTAGGTCCAGGCCTTGCGTGGATTGGCGACCTGATTGGCGTACTCGTGCACCAGCAGGATGCCGCCGGCCAGGCGCGGCGGGTCCTTGATCGTCTGCAGGAAGTAGAACAGCAGGTCCGAGTTGCGGTCTTCCGGCTTGCGCTTCTGGCTGCCGTAGATGAAGTCGTACTCGTAATCGAAGCGCACCAGGTTGTATGCGCCGCTGGCAGTCACTGCGGCCTGTGCCCATGACGTTGCGTACAGCTCGCCCTTGTAGGCGGTCATGTGGTTCCAGATCGCTTCGAGGCCGTTCTGCGGAATCGGGAAGGTGACGCCGCCGGTGGCGCCTTCAAAGCCGTTGCCGCCCGCAACCAGCTTCACCTTGGTGGCGTTGGCCTTGCTCTCGTCGTAGATGCCCTGCGGGAACGCGGCGCTGCGGCGTGTCGGATAGACGTGCATCTTCCAGCTGGGATAACGCTGCAGCAGCGCCATCTGGCCGGGAGACAGGTGGTCCTTGTGCTGCGCCATGTTCTTAGCGTCGATCGTGAACTGGATCTTGTCGTCCGGGTACGGGTCCGGGTAGTGACCGCCCGGGACGAAACCCGGTACGGCCTTGGTCAGGCCGCCGGTCCAGGCAGGAATGGTGCCCGCGGCGTTGCCGGCTTTCTCCGCGCCGATCGGCGTCAGTGATTGTCCGAGCTTGGCCGCTTCCTCCGCGGAGACCGCCGCGTAGGTGACGCCGGAAGCCAGCAGCAGGCAACTGGCGGAAATGAGAGTGGTGAGTTTCATGAATGAATGCTCCGTTCGGTCCCGATCAGAATGCGTACGAGACACTGATCGCGAGGAAGTCGCGATCCTTGTTCGGGTTGGCGCTGCTGGAATAAGGGGCGGTCTGGCTGGAATGGCCGGGCGTATAGGCGCCTGGCGCATACTCGAAGCCCAGAGGCGCGGCGTCGACGCCGCTGTAGGTGCGGCCGCCGAAGAACGTGGTGTAGCCGATATCGGCCTGCCAGCGCTGCAGGTAGTTGAAGCCGACGCCCACGGTCACCGCCTTGGTGTCCTGGTTGAAGTTCGGGCCGACGCCATTGACGTCATGCGCGAACACCAGACGCGGCGACAGGCTCGCGGCGCCGACCACGTTCTCGAAATCCATGCGGCTGACGATGCGATAGCCCCACGAGGTATCGGTGGCAAAACCGTCCGACTGGCAGGAGCCGTTCGAGGCGGCCACCAGCACCGTGGCGGGGTCCGAAAAGCCGCAGGCAGGGAGGTGTGCGCCGGGACCGTTGAAGCGCAGCTCGTCGGGCAGGGCCAGATGGTTGACGCCGACCTCGCCGAGCATGATGAACTGCTGCGCGCCGGCCATCGGACCGAAGGCCTTGGTCAAGGTCATCTGCGCCTGATGCATTTCGATCTCGCGCCAGCCCTGGATGTAGGTGCCCGCAGGCAGCGGCACCGCGCCCAGGCTGCCGGGAACGCCGAGTCCGCGCAGCAGGACTTCGGTGCCGGCCAACTGGATCGGCTGCTTCGGTCGGAACGAGTATTCACCTTGCAGCGCGATGCCGAGCGGGCCGTCGGTGTTGAAGCTCAGGCCGTACAGATCGATGTTGGCGGGATACTCGGTGAAGAAGCTGCCGCGACAGCCGGCCGCCGCCGCATCGCTGGAGCACAGCGGTGGCGGAGTGGGGGTCAGCAGATTGGCTGGACTGCTGGCGGCACCGCGGAAACCGGAGATCAGCGGTATGCGGCTGTGGTAGGTCAGGTAGTACGCACCGAACTCGGTGCTGCCCAGGTTCTCGGCGAAATAGCGCAAGGCCACGCCGAACTGTTTCTCGGCGTCCTCGACATCGGGGCCACCCTGGCGCGGTACCCATGCGGCGGCGGAGCCCGGCCCCATGGAACTCGGATTGGCCGGATTGAGCATGACGCTATCGTCATGGCGCCGGCCGAAGCCGACCAGTGCGCGATCGCCGTCATCCGAGACGTAATCGTTGGTCGAGAAGAAGCTCCCGCGCGGATCGATCTCGGTTTTCTTGTAGGAGGTCATCCACACCGCTTCCATGCTCAGGGACTCGGTGAGCTGGAACGACGCCCACAGCATGGGAATCGGCAGCAAGGCTTCCTTCAGCTCGGAACCGGGCACGCGAATGCGTGCGACGTCGATCGGGTTGATCGCGTTGATGCCGTTCTGGATGAACGTGCTTTCGCCCCAGCTCACGACCTGGTTGCCGGCGCGCACGGCCAGCGTGCGGCCACCGCCGAAATCGAAACGGCCGTAAACGAACAGATCCAGCAGATCGATTTCCGATTCCAGGCGGTCACGGCCACGGGCGCCCAGTTCGTACTGGTGTTCACCGCGGTCGGCGTTGGGAAATCCGCCCGGCGGCACGCGCCGTTCGCGATGATCGGCATCGGCGGCGACGGCATCGTAGAAATAGCTGAAGCGGGTGAACAGGCCGAATTCGCGCCACTTCAATTCAAGATCATGAGTGGCTTTGGCGACGGCGGAAACCGCATCGCCCTTGTCGAAGGCCAGATTGCCATCGTCCTCGTTCACCGAGCGGGCCAGGCCACCGTTGGAGATGCCGATCAGGGTCGGGTCGGCGTCCTGCATGCGGAAGGTCGCACCCATCGACAGCGTGGTATCGAACTTTCCTTCGATCTCGCCGAATGAAAACGGAAGTGCCGATGCAGCGAACGGCGCCCCCAGCAAGATGCCACCCGCGCCCAGGCACAGCGCTCCTCTGAGCATTGCTCTCATTGTCTCCTCTCCTTTGTCACACGTAACCGTCGGCGGCAGGTGCCGTCGCTCTCATAAGAAGCTATTGCTGCGGCAACGCTCTGTACGGTTTCACACGGATGGTGCGCTAACCGCAAAGACGATGGCAGATGACTTCAGTATGCGGACAAGGGGGAGATTTCACAGACACAGAGAACAGCAAACCGGATGGGTACAGAAGCGCTGTCGGTCTATCTGTACCCATCCGATCCAGCCGCGTGGCGGCTGCTTAAAAGGCCACTATCGGCCCTTGCTTCCAAACGCGCGCAGCACGTCGGGAGACGCATAGCGGCCCAGTTCGAGCTTGCCGATCTGGTTGCGATGCACTTCATCCGGACCGTCGGCGAGACGCAGCGTGCGCGCCTGCGCGTAGGCGTAGGACAGGCCGAATTCGTCGGTGACGCCACCGCCGCCGTGCACCTGGATCGCCCAGTCGATCACCTGACAGGCCATGTTCGGTGCCGCGACCTTGATCATCGCGATTTCCTTCGCGGCGACCTTGTTGCCGACGGTATCCATCATGTACGCCGCCTTCAGCGTCAGCAGCCGCGCCTGATCGATCAGGATGCGTGCTTCGGCAATGCGCTCCAGTGTCACCGTCTGCGCTGCCACCGGTTTGCCGAAAGCGACGCGCGACAGTGCGCGCCGGCACATCTTCTCCAGCGCGCGTTCGGCGAGGCCGATCAGACGCATGCAGTGATGAATGCGGCCCGGTCCGAGCCGCCCCTGCGCGATCTCGAAGCCGCGGCCTTCACCGAGCAGGATGTTCGACACCGGCACACGCACATTGTCGAACAGGATCTCGGCGTGACCGTGCGGGGCATCGTCGTAACCGAAGACCGGCAGATGGCGCAGGATCTTCACGCCCGGCGTATCGCGCGGCACCAGAATCATCGACTGCTGGCTGTGGCGGCTCGGGTTGTCCGGGTCGGTCTTGCCCATGAAGATGAAAATCTTGCAGCGCGGATCGTTGGCGCCGGACGACCACCACTTGCGGCCGTTGATCACATACTCGTTGCCCTCGCGACGGATCACGCTGGCGATGTTGGTGGCGTCGCTGGACGCGACTTCCGGCTCGGTCATCGCGAAGCAGGAACGGATACGGCCCTCGAGCAGCGGCTGCAGCCACTGCTGCTTGTGCTCCTCGCTGCCGTAACGCTCCAGCACTTCCATGTTGCCGGTATCCGGCGCCGAGCAGTTGAACACCTCCGGTGCCCAGACCACGCGGCCCATGATCTCGCACAGCGGCGCGTATTCGAGATTGCTGAGGCCGGCACCGCGCTCCGACTGCGGCAGGAACAGATTCCACAGATCGGCGGCCTTGGCCTTCTGCTTCATCTCCTCGATGATCTGCGTCGGCTGCCAGCGATCGCCTTGTGCCACTTCGTCGAAGAAGCGCTGCTCGTTCGGATAGATGTTTTCATCCATGAACGCATTGAGTCGCGCCATCAGCGCCAGGGTTTTCTGTGAGTATTCGAAATTCATCGGAAGGCTCCGGTAACAGGGGGGCGGTGCTGAAGGAAACTTCAGCGACCGCGCAGGATTTTTTCGACGCGCTGCCAGCCCATCTCGGCCAGCGGCCGTGCGGCGCGGCCCATTTCCAGCGCGCGCTGACTGGTGGCGGTGCCGTCTTTCACACGACCCATGATTCCCTGCAGGATGCCGGAGAGGCGGAACAGGTTGTAGGCCATGTAGAAATTCCAGTGGCCGGGATCGATCGCGGCGCGGCCGGTATTGCGGCAGTACTCGGCGACATATTCCGACTCGGACGGAATGCCCAGCGCGGCCAGATCGGCGCCCCCGAGTCCGCGAGTCGCACCCGCCGGAATCTGCCAGGTCATGCAGTGATACGAGAAATCGGCCAGCGGATGGCCGAGGGTCGACAACTCCCAATCCAGCACCGCGAGCACGCGCGGCTCGGTGGGGTGGAACATCAGATTGTCGAGGCGGTAATCGCCGTGCACGATCGACACCTCCTCGCCGGGCGGGATGTTGGCCGGCAACCATTCGATCAGGCGTTCCATCGCATCGATGGTCTCGGTTTCCGAGGCGCGGTACTGCTTGCTCCAGCGATCGATCTGGCGTGCAAAGTAATTGCCCGGCTTGCCGTAGTCGGCCAGCCCGACGCTGGCCGGATCGACGCGATGCAGTGCCGAGATCACGCGGTTCATCTCATGAAACATCGCCGTGCGCTGCGCCTTGTCGAAGCCCGGAAGCGACGGGTCCCAGAGCACGCGGCCATCGACGCATTCCATGATGTAGAACGCCGAGCCGATGACGCTGTCGTCCTCGCACAGCACATACGGCTTTGCGACCGGCACTTCGCTGCCATGCAGCGCCGAGATCACCCGGAACTCGCGATCCACCGCATGTGCCGACGGCAACAGCTTGCCGGCCGGCTTGCGCCGCAGCACATAGCGCTGAGCGCCGGCGGTCAGGCGGAACGTCGGGTTCGATTGCCCGCCCTCGAACTGCGCCACCTGCAGGTCACCGCCGAAGCCGGGAATCTTTTCCTGCAGATATGCCTGCAGCCGTGCGACATCGAAGGACTGCTGCGCCTTTGCCGGAGTCGTCGGTGTGGAATCGGTGCTGTTCTGGTTATTGCTTGAAGTCATGGCCTGCGCAAACTCCTGGCGTGCCGGATCGTGGATGGACGAGACGCGAGCGCGGTGCGCTCACGGCATCGGATTGGTGGGGGTACGTTCGTTGAGGATGTCCTGCATCCGCATCTCGACCGCGGCTTTGATCGCACGGTGCGGCAGGATGTAGAAGCGCTCCTCGCGGATCGCGTCGAAAGTGATCCGCGCGATATCCGCGGCGGAAAGCTTGCCGGCGCGTGTCGCCTGACGCACGCGCTCCTCATAGGGCGCCGCCAGCGGATTGGCTGCCGCCAGTTCCTTCGGCCGGTTGCGCGCGGCGTCGGCAATGCCGGTGTTGACGAAAGCCGGGCACAGCACCGAGACCTTGATCGCGGCACTCGCCGCCGTGAGCTCGTGGTGCAGGCACTCGGACAGCGTCACCACCGCATGCTTGCTGACGCAATACACGCTGGACGCCGGCACCGACAGCAAGCCGGCCACCGACGCGGTGTTGATCACGTGCGCTGGCTCGGTCTGCTGCAGCATCCGTGGCACGAAGCTGCGCACGCCGTGCACCACGCCCATCAGGTTCACGTCGAGCACCCACTTCCAGTCTTCGAGCGTCGTGGTCCAGGTGGGGCCGCCGACGGCCACGCCGGCGTTGTTGAACAGCAGCGCCACGCTGCCGAAACGCGCGTAGGCCTGCTGCGCCAGCGATTCCACCTCGGCGGCGTCGCCGACATTGCAGGTCTGCAGCAGCGTCCGGGTGCCATTCGGCAGCAGCGCCTGGGTGCCGCTGAGACCTTGCGCGTCGACATCGGACAGCACCAGATTCATCCCTTCCTGCGCGCACAGGATCGCCAGTTCGCGGCCAAAGCCGCTGGCAGCGCCGGTAATGACCGCGGTTTTACCCGTGAAAGTGTTCAAGCAGATCTCCGGTGGCTCGCGTCGCCGCAGTGACGCGCCAAAGCTGACAAGGGGCAGCTTGCTGGCAGCGTATGCCGCTCACTACAATCATTCAAATGAATAGTTTGAATTTCCGGGCATAAGTTTCGTGCATCTGAATCGCATCGACCTGAATCTGTTCGTCGTCTTCGAAGCGATCTATACGGAGGGCGGCATCACCCGCGCCAGCCGCACCCTCAACCTCACCCAGCCGGCGATCAGCCACGCGCTGGGCCGCCTGCGCGACATGTTCGGCGACCCGCTGTTCGAACGTGAAGGCCGGATGATGGTGCCGACGCCGCTGGCACGCAGCCTGATCGAACCGGTGCGGCGCTCGCTGCGCGGGCTCGAGATCACGCTCAATGAAGTCAGCCGCTTCGATCCCGCGACCACCGTGCGCAGCTTCACCCTGTCGGTGCGCGACGTGCTGGAGTCCACATTGCTGCCAACCCTGATGCAGAGGGTCAGCGCCCAGGCACCACAGATCGATATCGCTGCCGTACGCGGCGACCGCAAGCAACTCGAATCGGAACTGGCGATGGGCACCATCGATGCCGCGATCGACGTGTTCCTGCCGGTGTCGCCAGCGATTCACCGCACCCGCGTCGCGCTGGACCCGATGGTGGTGGTGGCGCGCAAGGACCACCCGGCGCTACGGCGCGGCAACAAGCTGGATCTGAAAACCTACCTGCGTCTCGGCCACATCCTGGTCAGCTCGCGCCGCAGCGGTCCCGGGCTCGAAGACGTGGAACTGAGCCGTCTCGGCCTGCAGCGGCGCGTGCGCCTGCGCTGCCAGCATTACTTTTCCGCCTGCCGCGTGGTCAGTCAGACCGATCTGATGCTGACCATGCCGCAGGGCTACGCGCAGGTGACCAACCGCCAGTTCGGCAACGTGATCCTGCCGTTCCCGCTGGAACTGCCGACGCTGGACGCCTATCTCTACTGGCACGCCAACGTCGAAAGCGAGCCGGCCAACTGCTGGCTGCGCGAGCAACTGATGGGTTCGTTCGAGAATCCCGACGAGCTGTGAGGCACTGGCTCAGGTTTTGAGCCAGTGCCCACCTATCGTCTGCACCGTGAGTCCGCCTCACAGTTGCCATCTGAGATTGGGGCCGCCTGGTGCGGCCCTTTTTTTGTTCAGCATGACGCCGATGCCGACTTTCGCTTGCCTGCCCGCTGCTGAACGGGAAATCCCGATCGGAATGTAATTATTCTGGCTTTCAAGGTGAAATAGAGCCTGAATAATTACATTTTATGGCTGTTCTGAAATAAGAAGTGTAATTATTTTGACCATTTCTATTGAAAAAGAGCACAATAATGGCGATATGGCTAATCACGTTTCCCCACTGCTGCCGTCCACGACCGAATTGCTGCGGCAGTTTGGCGACCGGCTGCGCCTGGCCCGGTTGCGGCGCCGGCTGACGGCGAAGCAGGTCGCGGAGCGCGCGGGCATGGCGCCGATGACCTTGCGGAACGTCGAGCGCGGCGGCCCCGGTGTCACGATCGGCGCTTACCTGGCCGTGATGCAGGTGCTGGGTATCGAGAAGAATCTCGAACGGCTGGCCGAGGAAGACCCCTGGGGGCGGCAATTGCAGGACAGCCGGCTGGCGACGAAAACGCGGTCGGTGACGGTGCCCTTGCCGCCGCCGCACCTGGTCGCCGGTGCCGCAGACGAGGAGTGGCTGGACGAGTTCCGTGCGCTGTCGGCCGAGCAACAGGCCCGCGCCCTCCAATCGCTCCGCGGGAAACGCGCAAGCGGCACGCGAGGCGGATCGTCCGTCCAGCAGATGCGCAAGGTGCTTGCGACGCAGCCGCTGCAGCGGGTGATCGACGCGATGGATGCTGCAAGGGCCTCGGCTCCCGCGACGACCCGGCGCTCCGTGATGCAAGGCGACGCTGTCGTGGAAGAGGAAGGCTACGTCAGTGCCGAAGACCTGGCCGCCCTGATTCAGCCGGCGCCAAGCCGGCGCAAGCGATAGGCCATGACCGCCATCGCCGTCTATGCGGATTGGGACGGGCTCGATGCCCCCTTGCGGCTCGGGATGCTGAACGCGCGTGGCACCGCCGGACGGGAACTGTTCGAGTTTGAATTCGATGGTCAGGCACTGGCCGATCCCGCCATTCAGAACCTGCAACTCGACCCGCGGCTGTTCCCCTACGAGGGGCGCCAGTATCCGCCGGAAGGCAGTGCGACGTTCGGCCTGTTCGCTGACGCCAGCCCCGATCGCTGGGGGCGGCTGTTGATGCAGCGGCGGATGGAGCGGGAGAAGCGCGCGGGGCGCCAGCTCGGCGATGCACGCTTGCGCGAGTCGGACTATCTGCTCGGCGTGCATGACGCTTTCCGGGTGGGCGCCTTGCGGTTCAAGCGCAACGATACCGGCGAATTCCTTGACGACCGCCACGGCATCGCGGCGCCGCCTTTCGTGCAACTGCGCGCGCTTGAAGCGGCCAGCCTGGCGCTGGAGCGCGACGAGGACAACACCGCAGCGGAAGGCGACGACTGGCTGCGGATGCTGATCGCGCCCGGCGGTTCGCTGGGTGGCGCGCGCCCCAAGGCGACGGTCGTCGATCCCGAAGGACAACTCTGGATCGCCAAGTTTCCCAGCGTGCGCGATGAGCACAACGTCGGCGCCTGGGAGCTGATCGTCCAGACGCTGGCGGGTCTGTGCGGCCTGTCTGTGCCGCTGGCAAGAGCCCGCAAGTTCGCGGGTGCCCATCACAGCTTTCTGGTCCAGCGCTTCGATCGCACCGCCGATGGACGGCGGCTGCATTTCGCGTCGGCGATGACGCTGACGGGCCGTAAGGATGGTGATGACGCTTCAACCGGCGCCAGTTACCTGGAACTGGCGGAGGTGCTGATCCGCCACGGCGTGCAGGCCAAGGCCGATCTGGAAGAGCTTTGGCGGCGCATCGTCTTCAACATGCTGGTCTCGAACACCGATGACCATCTGCGCAACCATGGCTTCATCTTGGAACCGGGTCGGGGCTGGCGCCTCTCCAGGGCTTACGACATGAATCCCGTCGCCGACTCCGCCGGCCTGCGACTCAATGTCAGCGAGGCTGACAACGCGCTGGATCTCGAACTGGCGCGGTCGGTGGCCCCGGTTTTCCGGGTCGGCAAGCAGGCGGCCGGAGAATTCATCGAGCGCAGCCGCGCGACCGTCAGTCGCTGGCCTGCACTTGCAGCACGATTAGGGATTCCTCAGCGTGAGCAGGACCAGATGGCAAGCGCCTTCCGCCTAGCCCAGAGCTGACAGCGCGGTTCTGGCGCCGCTCGGGGAAACCTTGTCGCATCCTGAGTGCGGGCTCACAGAACCGCACTCGGATGCGAGGAATCCTGCAACCGCCAGGCTCCTGTCCGGAACCTCCATTCCAGCCTGCACCCGGACCGCTACTGTCGCGCCAGTGCAAAACCTATACTGCCGCCCGCTGCTTCCCTCACACCACTCTTCAGCGTCACTCCCTCATGGACAAGGTCTACATCCGCGGGCTGAAAGTCGAATGCATCGTCGGCGTCTACGGCTGGGAGAGGCAGCTGCCGCGTCCGCTGCTGTTCGATCTCGAACTCGGTGCCGACCTGCGCGCCGCGGCGGCCAGCGACCACGTGCGTGACGTGATCGACTACGCGGCCGTCAGTGCGGCGGTGACCAAAGTGGCGCAGGAGCGGCAACCGGCCCTGCTGGAAACATTGGGGGAAACCATCGCACGCGCCCTGTTCGACCAGTTCCCGATCCTCAGCCTGCGGCTCAACATCGCCAAGCCGGGCGCAGTACCGGAGGCAAAAGCGGTCGGCATCGAGATCGAACGCCGCCGCGAAGACTACGCGGTCTGCGGTCGCTGACAGGCCGTAGCGCAGCGTCGGAGCCGCCTGCGGCTTGATCCGACCGACACGAGATCAAGCGGCGGCGCGTTCATCGCAGATCGGTCACAAGCGCGTAGCGCGGAGCCGACATCCGAAGGTTATCTCGCGCAAAGCCGGCATCCGCGCTATTCCACCGCCCGCCAGATCAAGTACGCTGCGCCCCTGCATCGAGTTGCAACAGACATGGAGGGGCGGCCATGGAGATACGGGTAACGACGATCCGTGGAGGCGAGGGGATCGCACGAAAGGCGGTGCGCCAGCGCATCGGCGAGATAGCGCCCGACGTCGAAGCCCTGTATCGCCTCCATTGGAAAGACCTGTGTACCTGGCTGCGCTGGCGCTATGGCGCAGGCCCGCCGGAACCGGAAGACATCGCCCAGGCCGCCTTTCTGAAAATGGCCGAGGTGAAAGATCGCAGCCTGATCGAAAATCCCCGCGCCTACCTGTTCACCATCGCCGCCAATACCGCGCTGATGGGTATTCGTGCGTTCGTCCACACCCAGCAGTTCATCGATCGCGAGCTGGAAGATACCGGCGCGCGGCTGGAAGAACTTTCCCCGGAAAGAATCCACTCATCCAGAGAGCGCTTGAACGTGGTGCTCGGACAAATGGATTTGTTGTCCGAAAAACAGCGAGACATCGTGACGCGCAACCGGATCGGCGGTCAGACCTATGAGCAGATCAGCGCCGAAACCGGCTGGAGCCTGGCCGACATCTCGCGACAACTGACGCAGGCGCTCGCGACCATGCGGCAGGCACTGCAAACCTATGACGGCGACGATCAGGAAGACACGACTCAAGTCGGTGTTTCCACGAGATAAGCGATGGCAGACGTGGTGAACCTGGTAGAGCCGCTCCGCCCCCCGCGCCCGGGCAAGGGCAGCGTGGACGAGCAAGCCGATGCGTGGCTGGCCTACCTGTATTCCGGTGTTGCGACCGATGCCGACCGGCGTCAGTTTTCTCAGTGGCTGCACGAGTCACCCGCCCATTCATCGGCCTACGCCCAGGCAGAACAACTGTGGCGGGATCTGGGCATGGCCGCGGCGCGCACGCAGCCTGCGCCGCAAAAAAATCCGCAGGCCATTCCTGCCGCCCAGCAAACATCGCGGCCACAACCGAAACCACGCCGGCTTCGTGTGGCGTTTGCAATGGCAGCAACCCTCATCGCCGTATTCGCGCTGGGCTGGTTCCAGTTCCACGATCCAGCGACAACGCGTTACAGCAGTGCAACGGGTGAAATCAGAACCATCGAACTGGCCGACCGCTCCGTGGTCACGCTGAGCGGTGCCTCCGCCATCGTTGCCCATCTCTCCGAGCACGAACGCCGCGTGGAACTGGTCAGCGGCCGCGCCTATTTCGACGTGGTCCCGGACCCGCAGCGCGCTTTCTTCGTCAAAGTGGCCGCCACCGAAATCCGCGTGGTGGGCACCGCGTTCGACGTCAACAAAAGCCCGGGCGGTGTCGAGGTCTCGGTTACCCACGGTCTGGTGGAAGTGCGCGATGCCGCCGCGGTTCCCGATCAAAACCCCTTGGGCAAACAGCCAGCCCCGGCGGTGCGTCGGATCGAGGCCGGACAGAAATTGCTGGCCAAGCTGGACGGAGCCCTGGTCGCCGCGCCGGAACGCTTTGATCCTGGCGTAGACCTCGGCTGGAAAACCGGCCACCTGCACTACGTCAACACCCGCCTGGAATCGATCGTCGCCGAGGTCAATCGCTATCGCGACAGCCCCATCGTCCTGGCCGATGCCAGCCTCGGCGACCTGCGCATCACCACCTCTTTCCAGACCGACCAGACCGACCAGCTCCTGGCCGGCCTCACGGCCAGCTATTCCGTGGAAATCACCCCGTCACGCAACCGCGTCGTAGTCCACGCGCGCTAGTGTTACGGCACAACGATTTCACAACATTCCCTCTCCCCGCATGCGGGGGGAGGGCTAGGGTGAGGGGGCGCTGGCGCAAGCCGGCGCTGCCCTTGAGGGCGCTCCCTCATCAGACGTGTGTCACGACATTAGCGGGCATCGGACCGATACGTGATCGAGTCGCCGCGTTTGTCGTAGATCGGCCTCAAGCGCGGAGCCGACTTTTCCTCTGCGCCCCGCTCGCGGCTGAGCTTGATTCGCGGGCGTAGCAACGCACCAGAAGCGCTGGCACCCGGCACGCACATCAGCGCCAGTTCCGCGACAAAGCGGCTGGCTGTCGTGCGCATATCCATGGAACTCCGCTCGGGACTAGAGTGAGTCCCATCGCCGCAGATCCTCCCAAAGGACCGCCGCTGGAAAAAATTCTTCGCTGAAGCATCCCACCCATGAGAAGACGGAAAAGACCGTCTCCACGGATATTCAATGCGACCGAGGGAGTACACATGAATTCTGACAGCCAACCCGGCCGGCTGGCGTATGGGCGCCACTGGCCCATCGCGCTGCTGTTACTGACCACACTACTGGCCGCGCCAACCGCGAACGCCCAGTCCCCAGCCACCGATGTTGCCAGCGTCGAGATCGCCATTGACGCGCAGCCACTGGAAAACGCGCTGATCGAGCTGTCGCAGCAGACCGGCATCGGCATCTTCGTTCCAGCGGAGCTGGTTCAAGGCATGCAGGCGCAGCCGCTGCACGGCGCGCTGACGATGGAAGAAGCGCTGCAACAACTGCTCGCCGGTACCGGACTCAGCTTTCAGCGCAATCAAAGCGGTGGCTATGTGGTGACACCGCCAGCGGGAGCCGACTCGGGAAACGCAGCGGACGCGAACGCAGCCGTCGGTCTCGCGCAATCCGAAACGACGGTCGTTGATCCGGACCTTGATCCCGGCGTGAACCTCACCGGCGAAGCCACGACTGCGTCAGTGGAAACCGTGCGCCGCGGCGGCATCGAAGAGATCATCGTCACCGGTCAGAAGAAGGCTGAGCGTATTCAGGACGTACCGATCGCGATCAGTGCATTCAGCATGGAAGATCTGGACGCACAAAAGATCGAAGGCGGTTTCGATCTGCTCAAGGGCGTGCCCAACGTCACCTTCAGCAAGACGAATTTCACCGGCTATAACTTCCAGATTCGCGGTGTTGGTACGCAAGCGATTTCCGCCACGACCGATCCCGGCGTAGCTGTGAGTTTCAACAACACGACGCTGATCGTGAACCGACTGTTCGAGCAGGAATATCTCGACATCGAACGTGTCGAGGTTCTTCGCGGCCCGCAAGGCACGCTCTACGGACGTAATGCAACTGCCGGCGTCATCAACGTCATCTCTGCCAAGCCGGAAATGGGGGTATGGGGCGGCGAACTGAAGATGGAAATCGGCAACTACCAGGCGCAGCGTCTGCGCGGTCACGTCAACGTGCCGCTGGGTGATGAGTTCGCGCTGCGTGGCGCCTACGCCACTACCAAGCGCGACGGGTTCGGCTTCAACGAATACAACGGCGCCGACGTCGACAATCGCGACCTCTGGACCGGCCGCCTCACTCTGGGTTGGCAACCCAATGATCGCTTCCGTGCAAACCTGCTGTGGGAGCACTTCCAGGAAGAAGACGAGCGCACGCGCACGTCCAAACAGCTATGCCATCACGATCCGGGCCCGTCGCAGGTGCGCTCGGCGGACGTGACTCAGGTACTGGAGATCTATCGCGTCACCATTCTCTCGCAGAGCTGCGTGCCGGGGTCGTTGTACGACAAGGGGGTGGCGGGACTGGGTCAGGACGATCCGGCCGGTGCCTTGCATGGTGCATACGGCACACCTAACGGCGCAGCGCTGCCCTTCGTGGGGGGCTTGTTCTGGGGTGCGCGTGCGGGCGGCATCTTCGCCAATGGTGGTTCTGGGCATCTGGGCATGAATCCCTATGTGGACTATCGACTCGGAGGCTCGCCCACCGGGCTCCTGATTCGTAGAGCTGACCCGAATCCTCCTTGCGCGGCAGAAGCACAATTCACTTTCGTCACGCCACTCAACATCTGCAATCCGGACCCGTATCGCAAGCGGGGCCAGTCAAAGGACCTGCGCACCATCTCCTCGGTGCTCAAGCCGATCTATGAGGCCGAGTCGGATGTCTATGACTTCTCGTTTGATTTTGATGTGAATGACCACCTGGTACTTTCGTCGCAGACTGTCTATGCACGCGATGAACTGTTCACGACGCAGGACTTCAATCGCTTCCAGTCGTTTCCGTTGTTCAACGACTCTTCGAAGACCTGCGGATGGGGCCAGGTCCCCGTCATGCTCGGTACCACGACGTTGATGCTTCCCGGCCCTGACTGCAGCAGCAGTCCGACACAGGGGCGTGGCACGTATCCGGGAGCCAATGTGCTGCCCGGTGGGGTCTTCTGCGATCCGCAACTGGGTTGCTCCGACCTGCTCGTTGCGCAGGATATTTCTCAGGCCACGAGCAAGCAGTTCAACCAAGAGTTCCGTCTGGTGTCGGATTTCCAGGGTGATCTGAACTTCAGCCTGGGTGCCAACTACACGCAGTTCCAGACGCGCAACGACTACTTTGTCTTTGCCAATGCGCTGACCCTGTTGACTAACTTCTTTCCGTTCAATTGGGATGGCTCTGGAGGGCAGAGCCAATGTCTTCGGAGCGATCTGAACTGTGTTTTCGTAGACCCGCAGTCGCTGCGCGAAGTGGCCAAGAATCCACAGGGGCACAATTTTTTCCTCAGTGGCAATCCCTACCAGTTGAAGTCGCTGGGTGTTTTCGGTGAGGTCTATTGGCAGGCGACCGACACCCTCAAGTTCACGGTGGGCGGCCGCATGACCTGGGATCGCAAGGTGTTCACGCCGGTGCCCAGCCAGTTGCTACTGTCCGACTACCGCGATTTCAACTTCATCCAGCCAGGCGCCGGACCGGAGGACTGTGTCAACACTGCGGGGCAATGCGAGCTGGCGGGCAATGCCCTGAACGGCATGGGTTACCCATCAGATCCCGACATCGTGCAGGAGTGGCGCGAGCCTACTGGCCGCTTCGTCGTCGACTGGAAGCCGGACCTGAGTTTCACTGACGAGACCCTGCTCTACGCCTCCCTGTCGCGCGGCTACAAGGGTGGTGGCGCCAATCCACCGCAGATCGCCGCACCGGCGGGTCTGATTAACACTGCGAACTCGGGCGAGGACATTTCTCCGACCTTCAAGGCCGAGTACGTCAACGCCATCGAGATCGGCACCAAGAACACCCTGTTCGGTGGTGGCCTTGTGCTCAACGGCAACGTCTTCCTGTACGACTACAAGGATTACCAGGTTTCCAAGATCGTTAATCGCTCAGCGGCTAACGAGAACTTCGACGCCACGCTTTGGGGCGTCGAGTTGGAGGCCGTACTTGCACCCTCGTTGGATTGGCAGTTCAACGCAGTGATCGGCTATCTCAACACCAAGATCGCCGATGGTGAACAGTCCATGGACCTGATGGACCGCACCCAGGGTGGCCATCAGGTGCTTGAGCTGCATGACCCCATCCGCATCGTCAACAACAGCACCGGTGAAGTCACCGAGCACTACGTGATTGATGAATGGCTGGTGGTTAAGCCCTGGATCACTAACAGCTCCAACTGCATTGTGCCTGCGGTGGTGGTGGAGGCCATGCTCAACAACATTGCGACTCAAAACGAGAATGCCGAGCTGTTGGGTTTCTGTCCTGGTGGCAACGTCCTGGGCACCGGGTTTGGCGGTACCAATCCGGGATCAGGCCAGGCTAGGGTAGGTAACACGACCATCTTCTACGATCCGCGCACCCAAGCGCCGAATCGGGCGCGTGGCTTCTATGCCGATCTTTCTGGCAATGAACTGCCCAATGCCCCGCACTTCACAGTGGCGCTGGGCGCGCAGCGTAACTTCGATCTGCCGGGCAACTGGTTGGCGACCGCGCGTGTGGACTACTACTGGCAGGACAAGTCCTTCCATCGGGTCTACAACACGGAGTACGACCGGCTAAAGGCCTGGTCCACCACCAATTTCTCACTGTGGATCAAGCAGCCCGAGTTGGGGTTGACCGTCGAGGCCTACGTCAAGAACGCGTTCGATGAAACGCCAATCACCGGCGCCTTCCTCAACTCGGACGACTCCGGTTTGACGACCAACGTCTTTACGCTCGATCCGCGCCTGATCGGCCTCAGCATCCGCAAGGACTTCTGAGATGACTACGAATACGGGAATTAGCACTGCCATGAATCTCCAATACAACGCCTTCTCTCCTATGTTGGAGAGAGAGAGTCAGATTGAGGGGGGCTGGGCTTTCCGCGCCTCCCGATCCGGCAACTCCTCACTTCGGCCCTCTCTCCTCATTGACCGGAGAGGGGGCATGGCATTCGGCCTGCTCGGATTGCTGGCTGTAATCACACTGGCTCCTGCTGCACAGGCCGCTAATGAGTGCGGCGATCCTGGCGCTAACGGCAACGCCGCCGATACGTTTACGTGTCCCGTCACAGGCAGTCACCCTGGATCTGGAATAACCCAGAGTTCCGATGGATATCTCACATTAATAATTTCGGGTAATACCGCAAACTTCAACAATCAAGGCTTAACCATCATAGGAGGGGGCGACGACAACGTCTCCTTGGCCGCTACTGGCACTCTCCAGGCAGGTGGCTCGGGCGCCATTGCTATTGTTGATGTAACGACTCAATCCGGTGACATTGACCTCGAAATAAATCGGATACGCACAACATACTTCCCGCCGGATGTTGTCGACATGGAGTACGGTATTCGAGCGACGTCTACGGGCGGAGGAAATATCGGCATCTCGGTATCGTCAGTTGGTGGTGACGGGAGCATCCAGCTCGGCACCGGAATTCAGTCTGAGACCTCTGGCCAAACGACTATTGATTTAACGGGTCAGGTCTACGGCAGAACGGCCGCGGTGCATGTCGGTGGCGGCGGAGGTGTGACGGTTAACATTGATAACACGGCGGTAGTAAATGATCCGCGTCAACAACAGCAGTATGCGTTGCTGATCGGAAATCTGAACTTACTGCAAGCTGGGGCCGCGGAACTTAACGTTGGCGATACCGGCAGTTGGGTATTCGGTCGCAGTAATCGTTTCGGCGCTGGCGACGACGTTGTGAACGTTGCCATTGGCGGTCGGGTTTACAACCAGTGTGGAGGACTTTCTTTTGGAAGTTGTAACGGGGGGCCGAATATTAGCCCAGCCATTGGTGGCGATGAAGCTGCTCTCAGCTTGGACTTTGGTCCCGGCAATGACCGCTTTGTCAACGCTGGAACCCTGCAGGTGGGCACCCGCTACTATCAGAACAATCTCGCGGGTGGTGCGCCAAGGCAGAGTGACATTCAGGAGCTTGCGGCAACCTTGCGGCTGGAGAATCTGGAGCATTTCGATAACGCTGGTTCGATTGTCCTGGGAACGGTTTTCAGCAATGACACCGTTCTGCAAATCGACGGCTGGAACGACGACATCCTGTCCATGCCCGGCACCGCCTTCAGCGGCAGTGGGAACAGCCGCATCCTGTTCGACGTGAATTTCAACGGCTCCGGTCAGACCGCCTGCGATGGCACTCTGCGCGATGCGAATGGTTGGATGCCCGCGGCGGACTGTGTGGACCTGCGCGGTGGCAGTACCGCAGGCAGTACCGAGATCGTCATTGCCACCGACATCATCCGCGGTGACTTCGGTGCCTATACGCCGGATGGCGTCGTGCTGGTGGACGTGAACGGCGGTACCAGCGCGGCCGAGCATTTCACGCTCTCACCGGATTCGGTGAACTACAACCCGGAACTCGGCGCCATCGAGAAACGCGCGTTCGTCTATGCATTGGGTTACGACGAAGCCAACCAGCAACACAAGCTCTACGGCATGCCTGGTCAGGATCTCTACCAGATGCCGCTGATGGCGCATGCCGCGCAGGCGCTGTGGCGCGGCACGGCGACCTCCTGGTTCGATCGTCAGTCCGACGTGCGCTTGGCGTTGCGTGAAGGCGCTGCACTGGAAGGCGGTGCCTGGGTGCGTGTCGGCAGCGGCTCGGCGGATCGTACAGTGGCGCAGTCGGTGACTGGCGGTACGACGACGCTGAGCTTCGACAACAGCTACGAGCAGGAGACTACGACCCTGAACCTGGGCGTGGATTTCCTGGTTGGCAAGGAGGGCGACCGCGCCTGGTCGGTGGGCGGCATGATCGGTTACGGCAGCTCCGATCTGCGCTTCGATCATCGTGCCAACCGTGCCAATTTCGAAGGCCCGACGCTGGGAGCGTACGCAAGCTGGCTGCAGGGTGACTGGTTCGTGGATGCGGTGCTCGCCGGCAACTGGATGAGCTTCGACTTCGACGTGCCGACCTTCGATCTGTTCCCGGACAGTGCGATTCTGGTGACCGATACACAGACCGTGGGTTTGCAGGTGGACGCCGGCTGGCGTTGGCAATCGGGGCGCTATGGTGTGGAGCCGCTGCTAGGTTTGTCGTATGTGCAGGCGAGCTTCGACGATATGGACATTCCAGCAGATGACTCGGAAAGTACCGGCGGTGCCAGCGTGGCGTACGACACCGCGACCAGCCTGCGCGCCAGTCTCGGTGTACACCTCAGTGCCAGGGATTTGCTGCCGCGTTTGTTTCCTTTAGCGCTGAACCTCACCGCGCGCGCCGTCAACGAAACCGACGGCGAGGCGCGAGTGGCGATTGGCAATACCGGGCCGGTGGCGGCGCCAGTTGCCAACACCTTCGACGGCACTTTCATCGAGATGTCCGGTGGCGTCACTCTCAGCAATGCAAAGGGCAATGCGCTGGGTTATCTGAATATCGACAGTACCTTCAACAGCGACTACGAGAGCCTCGGCTTCTCGGCCGGATTCCGCTATCGCTGGTGAGATCTCCCTCGATACACCCGCGCCCGTAGGGGCGCGGGCACTCGGGATGAACGGGGATTATTTCCGTGAGGGATCACAACGGAGGCGCTGACAGGTGGAGAGGGACACGTCGCAACTGCTTGCAGCCGATCTGCTGGAGATCGACTCAAGCGCAACAGAGGTCATTACGAAAAGCCCTCGGCTGACGATTGCCGAGCGTGCCCGCTTCGATTCGCTCTATCGCGAACACAAGGACGCTGTGATCCGGATGCTGCGCGCGCGTCTGTCGAATGAAGACGACGTGACCGAAGTGATGCAGGAGTCGTTTCTGCGTTTGCTGCGTTACCGGCATTGCGGCCCGGATTCTCTGAAGTACCTGCTATTCCGCGTGGCAATGAATCTGGCCGTGACGTATCAGCGGCAAGCGGGTGTGCGTCATGCGGTGTCGCTGGAGGACTGCGAGTTGGTCAGTGATGACCTGCCGGCCGATCAGCGGCTGGTGCAGGAAGAAGAAATGACGCAGGTAGTGATGGCGATTCAATCATTGCCACCGCGCTGTCGGCAGATGTATGTGATGAGTCGCTTGCGCGGTTTCCGCCAGCGTGAGATCGCACAGCATTGCGGCGTTTCGCAACGCATGGTGGAGCTGCATATCGCCAAGGCTCAGGCCTTGATTCGGGAGCGGTGTGCGTAGCGGGTGCGGCGCGGATTGATGGTTGCGATGTCGGAGTCGGTTCAGG
>JBEBWZ010000001.1:0-81948 GCA_040391865.1 Solimonas flava | reverse complement strand
AACGCGCGGATGTTGGACAACAATTGAGCAGGTTTTGAGCGATTTGTGTGCAGGGTGAGCTAATTCGGTGATCCGTCGCACCGACAGCGAGAAGCGAAAACGCAAAAGGCGGGGATCCTCCCGCCTTTTGCGTTCCATCAATCCCGATCAACGTCGCTGGCTTTTCAGCCTGTGGTCGCCAGTAGCTGTAGACGCGCATAGCGTCGCGACCCAACCTGCAGTAGATACGTTGCCTCCGGCGCCAGCATCAGCCCGCGATCCTCGATCCGCTGGCCATCAATGCGCACCGCCTTTTGATCGATCATGCGACCACCTTCGGCATTGCTCGCGACTAGGCCCGCTTCCTTCAAGGCCTTGATCAGTGGCAAGCCCTCGGCGGCCACGGACAAGCGTATCTCGGGGATGTTTTCGGGCAACACGCCCTGCGAGAACTGCGCGATGAAGCTTGCCTTGGCCGCGTCGCCAGCCACAGCGCCATGAAACCGCGTCACCAGCTCCACCCCCAGCGCCATCTTGATGTCACGCGGATTGGCGCCATCGGCCGCGCTGGCCTTCAACTGCGCGACTTCGGTCAGGGTGCGGAATGACAGCAGGTCGTAATAACGCCACATCAAGCTGTCGGAGATGCTCATCACCTTGCCGAACATATCGGCCGGCGCTTCATTGACACCAATGTAGTTGCCGAGGCTCTTGGACATTTTCTGCACGCCGTCCAGCCCCTCCAGGATCGGGACGGTCATCACACACTGCGGTCGTTGGCCGTAGCTTTGCTGCAGATGACGCCCCACCAGCAGATTGAACTTCTGGTCGGTACCACCCAACTCGACGTCCGCCTTGAGCGCCACCGAGTCATAGCCCTGCAGCAGCGGATACAGGAATTCGTGGATCGCGATCGGCAAGCCGCCGGCATAGCGCTTGGAAAAATCATCGCGTTCCAGCATCCGCGCCACCGTATGCTGCGCCGCCAGCCGGATCATGCCCTCGGCGCCGAGGCCATCCAGCCAGCGCGAATTGAACTCTATGGTGGTGCGCTCTGGATCCAGGATCTTGAAGACCTGCTCCTTATAAGTGAGCGCATTTTCCTGCACCTGCTCACGCGTCAGGGGCTTGCGGGCCTCGTTCTTTCCGGTGGGGTCGCCGATCATGCCGGTGAAGTCGCCAATCAGGAACACTGCCTCGTGGCCGGCTTCCTGGAAGGCACGCAACTTGTTGAGTAATAAGGTATGACCGAGGTGCAGATCCTTAGCCGTCGGGTCAAACCCGGCCTTGATCCGCAGCCGCTGGCCCTTGGCCGCCGCCTCGCCGAGGCGCTTGCGAAATTCCTCGTGAGGGATGATCTCGTCGGTGCCGCGTTCGAGTTCGGTGAGGTCGGGGCTGGTCGGCATGGGTGCTATGACAGGCGTATGGATGGGCCCCGAGGGCTTAGACGGCACAAGAGATACGAGCGCGAACTGCTTGCAAAGAATGGGATTCTATGTTTTTGTACACGCCCATTACTGCTTCACCAGACATATAACGACGCCCACGCTTCGGGTGCGAACCGCGTGACGTTTATGCGGACTTGTGTCGTTTTTCGGGTCAGACGATGAAATTGGATTATAGCCCAGCCGAGTTGGCGCCCCGCCGCCGCCCGGCAAGCCGCTCTGTATTACTCGCAGCGCTGTGCGTCGCCATGCTGGCTGCTGCGGTCACGCACGAGAGCATCGCGACCCGTCGCACGGCGCTGCAGGATGCGGCCTCCCCGGAAGTGGCGGCGGCGTTTTCCGCGACCTCTGAAAATGCTTTCGATGCGGCATTGCAATCGGCAGTCTCTGACGCGCTCGAAGTGCCGCCAGCCAGCGAGTGGCAATCCGTGGTGGTCAAACGCGGTCAAAGCCTGTCCGCGATTTTTGATGCTGAAGGGCTGCCTCCGACTGAATGGATGGAGCTGGTCACGCTGAGCAAGGATGCCGCGCGCCTGAAAAATCTTCGCGCCGGCGAGAAAATCAGCTTGCGCAAAAGTGCCGAGCAGCGCCTGGAAGAGTTGCACTACGAGCTGGATGAGCAGCACACGCTGCAGGTCCGTCGCGTTGACGACAAGCTCGAAGCCTTCACCATCGCCGCCGAAATCGCGCGCCATCCGACACAGGCTGCTGGTTTCGTGGAAAGCTCGCTGTTCGCGGCCGCACAGAAGAGCGGCCTGTCCAGCCGTCTGGTGATGGAGATGGCCGAACTGTTCGGTTACGACATCGACTTCGCTCTGGACTTGCGGGCGGGGGATCGCTTCTCGGTGGTTTACGACGAGCTATACAAGAACGGCGAACGCTTGCGCGACGGCAATATTCTCGCCGCGGAATTCGTCAATCAAGGCCGTGTCCACCGCGCGATGCGCTACGTCGATGCCGACGGCAACGCTGCGTACTACACGCCGGAAGGCGAGTCGCTGCGCAAGGCGTTCATCCGCACACCGGTAGATTTCGCGCGCATCAGCTCCGGCTTCAACCCCGGCCGCAAACATCCGATTCTGAACGTCATCCGCAGTCATAAAGGGGTGGACTACGCAGCAGCAACCGGGACCCCGGTCAAAGCAACTGGCGACGGCACGGTTGATTTCGTCGGCGTCAAAAGCGGTTACGGCAACGTCATCATCGTACGCCACGGCACCAAGTACACGACCCTGTACGGACATCTTTCCCGCTTCCGTTCAGGCCTGAAGAATGGCGCTCGCGTGCGCCAAGGTCAGGTCATCGGCTATGTCGGCATGACCGGCCTCGCAACCGGCCCCCATCTGCATTACGAATTCCGCGTGGGCGGGCTGCACAAGAACCCGATTACCGTCGCGTTGCCGCGCTCCAACCCGCTGCCACGAGCCACCATCACCCGCTGGCAGCAGAGCAACGGCGCGATCCTGGCACAACTCGATGCCCTGTCGAATGCCCAGGTCGCTCAAGCAAGCACCGCCAGCACGCAACCTCGCTTGGCCCCCTGAGTTAGAGCAGCTCCCCGCCCAAGGCGGACCCCACCAGGATTACCTGCAGCATGCTGGCCATAGGCCTGATGTCCGGAACCAGCATGGATGCCATCGACGGCGTGCTCTGCCGCTTCGACAACGGCCACTGGCAAGGCTTGGTCGCGACGCACTCGCAATCCTATCCCGCGGCACTGCGCGAGCAGCTATTGCCGCTGCAATCGCGCGACGACGTCCGGATCACTGTCACGGAATGGGCCGCCCTGGATGAAGCGGTTGCGGTCTGTTTTGCCGACACCGCCAACGAGTTGTTGCGCTGCGCGAAGGTGGACCGGTCTGCCGTCGGGGTCCTCGGCTCGCATGGACAGACGGTGTTCCACGATCCACAAGGCATCGGCAGCAGCCTGCAGCTGGGGAATCCCAGTCGCATCGCCGCTTTGACCGGCATCGATACGGTTGCGGATTTTCGTCGTGCCGATATTGCGCTCGGCGGACATGGCGCCCCCCTGGTTCCGGCGTTTCATCATGCCTTGTTCGCTACCGCGGACGAGGTGCGCTGCGTCCTCAATCTCGGCGGTATTGCAAACATCACGGTGCTGCCCGATGCATCTCCAGGCCAGGTCCGCGGCTTTGATACCGGGCCGGGTAATGCGCTGATGGACGAATGGTCGTTGACGCAACAAGGCCAGGCATTGGATCTCGGCGGCCGCTGGGCGGCATCCGGGCAATGCCATCAGCCCTTGTTGCAGGCATTACTGGCCGACCCTTATCTGCATAGGCCGCCACCGAAAAGCACCGGCCGCGATTACTTCAATCTCGCCTGGGCGCGACGACGCTTCCCGGCACTGGATCAGCTGCCAGCCGCCGATGTGCAACGCAGCTTCTGCGAACTGACCGCCCGCAGCGTCATCGCCGCGATCGCGCAGCATGCCCCCACGATACAGCGACTACTGGTTTGCGGCGGCGGTGCGCGCAATGACTTTCTGATCAGCCTGCTGCGGCAGTTGCTACCGCAGGCACAGCTGGAAACCACGCAGACCCAGGGCCTGGATGAAGCCTGGGTCGAAGGCGCGGCCTTCGCGTGGCTGGCGGTGCAGCGCCTGCTGGGGCGCCCGGGAAACCTTCCCGCCGTGACCGGCGCATCACGCGCCGCGATTCTGGGCGGGATCTATCGCGCCTGATTCAGCCGGCGCGACAAGCTGGCAAGGTTCAGACGGAAAAAGAGTTGCCGCAACCGCAGGTCGTGCCGGCATTGGGATTGCGGATGACGAATTGCGCGCCTTCGACGCCTTCCTTGTAGTCGATCTCGGCGCCGGCCAGATACTGGATGCTCATGGTATCGACCAGCAGCGTCACACCGTTCTTGACCACGGCCAGATCGCCTTCCTCTTCAGCCTGATCAAACCGGAAGCCGTACTGAAAGCCGGAACAGCCGCCGCCGGTCACGAACACCCGCAACTTCTGATCCGGATTGTCCTCTTCATCCAGCAATTCACGAACCTTGCTGGCCGCCGCGTCGGTAAAGATGACACCAAAATCTTCTGCGGTTTCGTTCAACTGGGTTTCCACGATAGACCTCAACTTCCGACAACACCCTTGGCACGCCGGGCTTCGCCCAGCTCATCACGGAGCGCGGCCTCGGCATCCTTTTCCTTCTGCAGATGGGTCCCGGCAGCCGCCTTTTCAGGCACTTCGTGCACCATCTGGCCGTTGACCATTGCGCCGCCTTCCATCTCGATGATGCGGTAGTACACGTTGCCGGTCACCCGCGCCTTCGCCGCCAGCGTGATCTTCTGCGACGCGTGCACATCACCGACCACCGAACCATTCAACACTATATTGGGGACGCGAACGTCGCCTTCAACCGCGCCGTTCTCGCTGACCGACAGCGACGACATCTTGTCGCCCTGTGCCAGCACCTTACCCTTGATCTTGCCATCGACGTGCAGGCCGCCGGTGAAATGGACGTCGCCGAGAATTTCCGTCTGACGCCCGATCAGGGTATCGACACTGGTTGCCGGACCGCTTTTGGCGTTGCTGTTTCCGAACATCTTCATGCTCCTGCTCCGTTCAATACGCGGCCCCAATCGTAGGCTTCTTCGATCCTGGGGGCGCCATTGGCGGCAGGAACGAGCGCGACCACCACCCTGGTCGGGACAAAACCCTCGGGGAGGCGGAACTCGCCGCTGAACTCCTCGAAGTACTTCAACGAAAATACCAGATTCCTGGTTTCGCCAGCGGCCAGCTGCGCCAGCGGCAGTCGCTGATCGGCGCCCTTGAGCTTGCCCTGCAACTCGATCTCGACCTGGCCGGCGACCCGCCGGTCATGGCGCACCGACTGAATCAGCACCAGATCGTAGCGGTAAAGACCGGCGGCGGCGGCCGGCGCCACCTTGAATTCATAGACCCGCACTCCGGCGCGCGACTGTTCCGGTGCCACGATGCCACGATAGAACGCCAGCTGCTCGCGCAGATCCGAGGCTTCCGCCTGCAGTTCGGTCATCGACAGTCGCACACTTTCGCAGGCCTGTGTATCGATCTCGGTCGAGCGCTGCACGTAAACGACCTGTTCCTTGAGGCTGCCGATCTCCTCGCGCGCCGCGCGCAGATCGCGGGTCAGCCGGCGGCGCTCGTCGCGCAGCTCCTCGACTTCCAGCTTGGCGCTGGCAAAGCCGCTGACCGTCGCGGCGCGGGTATAGCTGTACAGCCCCCAGGCCGCGACGGCGAGCAGGCCGACGCTGAGCGCGATCAACAGCGTGCGCCGCCAGGGGCGCTCACGAGTAACGACAATCCTGGGCTGCATGCGCGTCCGCCGTACCGGAGATTAGGGCGCGAGCGGCGGGACGTTCAGCCCCAGACGCTCGTCCAGCCCGAACATCAGGTTCAGGTTCTGCACCGCCTGGCCCGAGGCCCCCTTGACCAGATTGTCGATCACCGAGAGCACGATCACTGTGCGCCGGTCCGGGGCAAGATGCACCGCAATCCGGCAGGTATTGGCGCCGCGCACACCGCGCGTTTCCGGGTGATCGCCGGCCGGCGCCACGTCCACGAACGGCTCCTGCGCATACCGCTGCTCGAACAGCGCCTGCAGATCGACATCGTCGCGCGTCAAGCGCGCGTACAGCGTGGCATGAATGCCACGGATCGCCGGGGTCAGATGCGGCACGAACGTCACTCCGACCTCACTGCCGGCAAAGTCACGCAGACCCTGGGAGATTTCCGGCCAGTGACGATGGCCACCGGCGCCATACGCCTTGAACGAATCGGACACCTCGCTGAACAGCGAACCGACCTTGGCCTCGCGACCCGCGCCACTGACGCCGGACTTGCAGTCGGCGATCAAGCCATCCCGCGCAATCAAGCCCTGCTCCAGCAGCGGCAGATAGCCCAACTGGACCGACGTGGGATAGCACCCGGGATTGGCCACGATCCGCGCCTTGCGGATCTGCTCGCGGTAAACCTCCGGCAGACCGTACACCGCCTCGGCCAGCAGATCCGGGCAGGCATGATCCTGCCGGTACCACTGCTTGAACACCGCGGTATCGCGCAGGCGGAAGTCCGCCGACAGATCGATCACCTTCACGCTGCGTGCGACCAGCTCCGGTGCCAGCGTCATCGCGGTGCCATGGGGCGTCGCAAAGAACACCGCATCGCAGGCCGCCAGCGCGTCCGCATCCGGCGCGGTGAAGGTCAGGTCACCGCAATACCCGCGCAGATGCGGAAAATGTGCGTCGGCACGCCTGCCCGCCTCCTGGCGGGAAGTCAGTACCACGACCTCCGCCTGCGGATGCAGAGCCAGAATCCGTAACAGTTCGGCACCGGTGTAGCCGGTGCCGCCAACAATGCCAACCTTGATCATGGTCAGACGCGGTGCGCGCGGGAAATACGTGAATGAGCCCTGTATTCTAGCGCCCTCTGACGGCAACACCGCCTTCCCCTGCCAGCCAACTGCCCGCACCCATGCTCTGGATCAAAGCTTTACATGTCTTTTTCGTCGTCGCCTGGTTCGCCGGCCTGTTCTATTTGCCACGCCTGTTCGTCTACCACTGCGAGGCACGCAGCGCCGAAGAGCTCAACCGTTTTTGCGTGATGGAGCGGCGTCTTTACACCATCACCACCATCGGCATGCTGGGGACCTGGATTTTCGGCGTCTGGATGCTGGCCTCGACACCGGGCTTCATGAAGTTCGGCTGGATGCACGCCAAGCTGACGCTGGTACTGATCCTGTCCGGCTATCACGGCTGGCTGAAAACCCGCCTGCGCGCCTTTGCGGAACAGCGCAACGACAAGAGCGCGCGCTTCTACCGCATCGCCAACGAAGTGCCGGCGGTGATCCTGTTTGCGGTACTGATCATGGTGATCGTACGGCCGTACTGAACCTTGCCGCCGACGCGGCCCCCTGCTTTCCAGTCGCCGACCTTAACGCGTCGGCGACTGGGGCAAGGTCAGGGCCACGGTCGGACCACCTGCAGATCACTGCTTCAGTAGACCTCGAACAACCCGGCCGCCCCCTGGCCGCCACCGATGCACATGGTGACGACCACGTATCTGGCGCGACGTCGCCTGCCCTCGATCAGCGCATGGCCTGTCAAACGTGCACCACTGACACCGTAGGGGTGTCCGACGGCAATCGCGCCGCCGTTCACGTTCATCAATTCGTCCGGAATGCCCAGCTTGTCGCGGCAATACAGCACCTGGCAGGCGAACGCTTCGTTAAGCTCCCATAGCCCGATGTCGGACACTTTCAAACCATTGCGTGCTAGCAGGCGCGGTATCGCGAAGACGGGGCCGATCCCCATTTCGTCCGGCTCACACCCGGCGACGGCAAAACCTCTGAACGCGCCGAGCGGCTGCAAGCCGCGCTGCTCGGCGAGCCTCGCGTTCATCACCACGCAGGCCGAACTGCCGTCGGAGAACTGACTCGCGTTGCCCGCCGTGATCACCCCGCCGGGAAAAACCGGGCGGATTCTCGACAGCCCTTCAACGGTCGTATCGCTGCGGATGCCTTCATCGGCGCTGATCGTCACTTCACGCGTAGCGATTGCGCCGCTGCTCTTGTCGACCACTCCCATCGTGGTCGTCATCGGCACGATTTCATCGCTGAATTTCCCTGCCGCTTGTGCAGCAGACGCACGTTGCTGACTGCGTGCACCGTACTCGTCCTGGGCCTCGCGGGAAATGCCGTAGCGCTTGGCCACCTGCTCGGCGGTCTGCAGCATGTTCCAGTAGATCGTCGGCTTGTGCTCGACCAGCCAGGGGTCGCTGACCATGTGCTGGTTCGCCTCGTTCTGCACGCACGAGATACTTTCCACGCCACCAGCGACGATGACCGGCACCTGCTCGACCATGATCCGCTGCGCGGCCATCGCGATCGTCTGCAATCCCGAGGAGCAGAAGCGATTGACGGTCACGCCACAGGTCGTCACGGGCAAGCCGGCCCGCAGCGCGATGGCACGCGCAATATTGCCGCCGGTCGTGCCTTCTCCAAAAGTCCCGCCCATCATCACGTCCTCGACCTCTGCGGGGTCGATCCCGGCACGCGCCACGGCATGCCGCACCGCATGCGCCCCAAGTGTGGCGCCATAGGTCATGTTGAATGCGCCTTTCCAGCTTTTCGCAAGGCCGGTGCGGGCGGTGGAAACAATAACGGCTTCGTTCATGAAACGTTCCTGGAATCTAGTTGAAGGTCTTGCCGGCCGCCGCCAGACGCGCAAGCAGAGGCGCAGGCGACCATGCCGAGCCGTCATCGCCCTCCGCAGCGGTCGCGAAATGTTGCAGGCGGCGTACCACGTTCGGCAGCCCGACCTGATCGGCATAGCACATCGGGCCACCGCGTCTGGCCGGAAACCCGTAGCCGTGGATGTACACCACATCGAGATCCGAGGCGCGCTGGGCGATCCCCTCTTCGAGAATGCGCGCGCCCTCATTGATCAGGGAGAAAAGACAGCGCTGCACAATCTCATCCGCGGAGATGCTCCGCGGATGAACTCCCTTTTTCTCGCGAAATTCCTCGATGTACTGCGCAGTGGCCGGATCGGCAATCGGATCTCGCTTCCCGGCTTCGTAGCGATACCAGCCCGCGCCGGTCTTCTGGCCGAATCGCCCCGCTTCACACAAGAGATGCAAGACCGAACTGAAGTCCTTATCCGGATACTCCAGTGCCTTGCGCTTGCGGGTGGCCCAGCCGATATCGAGACCCGCAAGATCCATCATGCGGAACGGTCCCATCGCCATCCCGAAATGCTGCAGGGCGGTATCCACCTCCTCCGTCGTCGCGCCCGCGACGACCAGTTCCTCGGCTGCAGCGAGATAAGGCTCCAACATGCGATTGCCAATGAACCCATCACAGACACCCGCAACCACGCAGGTTTTTTGGATTCTCCTGGACAGTTGCACGACCGTCGCCAGCACATCCGGTGCGGTCCTGGCACCGCGCACGATCTCCAGGAGGCGCATCACATTCGCGGGCGAGAAGAAATGCAGACCGAGCACATCTTCCGGCCGCTGCGTGAAGCCGGCAATGCGGTTGATATCCAGATATGAAGTGTTCGACGCCAGAATGGCGCCAGGTTTGCAGACGGCGTCCAGACGGCGGAAGACCGACGCCTTGACCTCCATGCTTTCAAAAACCGCTTCGATCACAAGATCCACATCGGCGAGTGATGCGTAGTCCAGCACCGGAGTGATCAGACCCATCCTTTGCTCAAGCTGTTGCTCGGTCAGCTTTCCTTTCTTGATCGAAGTCGCGTAGTTCCGCCGAATGGTGGCGATCCCCTTGTCCAGCGCCTGTTGCGTCGCCTCCACAAGCACAACGGGAATCCCCGCATTCAGGAAGTTCATCGTGATTCCGCCGCCCATGATTCCGGCGCCGATGACGCCGACGCTGCCGATCGGGCGAGTCCGCGTTTGCGGCGGCAGGTCCGACATTCGGCCGGCAGCGCGTTCGGCCAGAAACAGATGCCTGGCCGCGATCGATGCCCTGGAATGCAAAAGCGTTTCAAACAGTCGGCGTTCCCGCGCCATGCCTTCATCGAATCCGAGCAGCGACGCGGCCACCGCATCCACACAGGCACCTTGGGCAGACATTTCATCCGCAGGAGACTTGAGCATGTTGCGTGCGAACTGGAGATACGCCTCCGAGCCAGAATCACGGACCTTGATATCGCGGACCCTGGGCAGCGGACGCTTCTCTCCGATGACCGTCTGCGCAAAACGGAGCGCGGCCTCCAGAAGATCACCTTCGATGAGCGCGTCAAACAATGCCATCTCCGCAAATTCCCGGGCTGGCTGCGCCGCCCCGGAGACCATCAGATTCAGCGCCCGCTCGATGCCCAGTAGCCGGGGCAACCTCTGCGTGCCGCCCGCCCCCGGCAGCAGCCCCAGCTTCACCTCCGGTAACGCGATCTGAGCGCTCAGGCTCGCGACCCGGAAGTGACACCCCAGCGCTAGCTCCAGGCCTCCGCCCATGCACGCTCCGCTGATGGCTGCGATCACGGGTTTAGCGCTGGCATCCAGCACGTCAATGACCGTCGGCAAGTCCGGGTGGGCCATGGCCGCTTCAGTCCCGAACTCGCCAATATCCGCCCCTCCGGAGAACGCGCGTTCCGAGCCCATCAGGATGATGGCCTTGATTTCCGGATCGCCGTTCGCCCGATCGAGGTTCTTCACAATGCTTCTGCGCAATTCAAGGCCCAGGGCATTGACGGGCGGATTGCTCAGGCGCAGCAGCGCGATGCCACTGCGGTTCTCAAATACCACGTCGCTCATGCGAGCTCCTTTCCAAAGAGAATGGCTGCGGTGAAAGGGCAGAGCTAGGCGCGCTTCCCGCTGGAGCAGCTTGAAGCCCCGCAGATTTTCCATTCACCGCTATCTTTAAATTTTTCCGGAAGTGCCGTCGGCACGAACGGCGGTCGCGCTGACCCTGGATCGTGATCGCCGCAGGCCGGCACACAAGAGGCCGTACGTGAAATCACGATATCGATCCAACTCGAGCACTTGTCGTCGAGCCGTGCGAGGGGCTGCGTAGCAAGGCAGCGCTGCATCGCTCATCGAAAGACGACCTCACGCCGGCTTCGACCCGCCGTGAGGCCGCCTAGCTGCCCAGCAGCACATCAGAAAACCGGTACGCCGAGAATTTTTCGCGCAGAACAACCTTGTGCACCTTTCCGGTCGCCGTGTGAGGCAGCTCTTCGACGAACACCACGTCGTCCGGAATCCACCATTTCGCGACGCGGCCACCGTAGTGTTGCAGCAGCTCGTCGCGGCCGACATCACAGTCGCGACGTTTCACCGCCACCAGCAACGGCCGCTCGTCCCAGCGCGGATGGACGATCCCAATGACCGCTGCTTCGGCGACAGCGGGATGGCTCATGGCCACACTCTCCAGCTCGATGGAGCTGATCCATTCACCGCCAGACTTGATCACGTCCTTGGAGCGATCGGTAATGGTGAGGTAGCTGTCGGCATCCAGGGTGGCGACGTCGCCCGTGGGAAACCATCCGTCGACGACCGCCGGCGCGTCCGATTTGTAGTAGCGCTCGACCACCCAATGCCCGCGCACCAGGAGATCACCGGCGCTCGAACCATCCCGCGGCAACTCCAGGCCTTCCGCATTGATGACCTTCAGCTCGACGCCGAACGCCGGACGCCCGGCCTTCAGCTCGATCCGCCTTCTTTCCGGCGCGGAAAGCTCTTGATGCTTGGCCTTCGGGCTGTTGCAGGCACCGAGCGGTGAAGTCTCGGTCATGCCCCAACTGGATTGCAGCTTGATGCCGTACTCATCCTCGAAGGCGTCCTTCAAGGCTGCCGGGCAGGCGGAGCCTCCCACCGAACATCGCTTCAGCGTGGGCAACTCGATTCTTTGTTCCCGTAAATACTGGAGCAGGGCCATCCAGATCGTCGGCACCCCCGCCGAGAACGTGACCGCCTCATTGATGAACAGCTCGCAGAGACTGGCACCATCAAGCGCGTTCCCCGGCAGAACCAGCTTGAAGCCCACCAGCGCCGCGGCGTAGGGAATGCCCCAGGCGTTGACATGGAACATCGGGACCACGGGCAGTGCCGTGTCGCAGGCGGACAGATTGAGGACATCCGGCAAGGCGGCAGCATAGGCATGCAGCAACGTCGAGCGATGCGAATACAACACGCCCTTGGGATTGCCTGTGGTTCCCGAGGTGTAGCACAGGCAGGCGGCTTCGTTCTCGTCGAATAGCGGCCAGTCATAAACGTCACTCTCGGCCGCAAGCAGATCCTCGTAGCAGAGCAGGCCGGGGATTGTCGCCGTGGGTCTGTTTGCGGCATCGGTCATCGCCACCCACGCTTTGACGGCGGGGCATTTCGGCAGCAGCTGCTCGACCAGCGGCGCCAGGTTGATGTCGAAGAAAATGACCCGGTCTTCGGCGTGATTGATCATCCACGCAATCTGCTCAGGGAACAGTCGCGGATTGATGGTGTGTATCACCGATCCGCTGCCGGAGACCGCGTAGTACAGCTCGACATGCCGATAGCCGTTCCAGCTCAAGGTGCCGACGCGATCCCCATGCGCAACACCGAGTCGCGGCAGCGCATTGGCCAGACGGCGCGCGCGCTGCGCGAGCTGCGTCCACCCGTAACGATGGAAGCGGGACGATCCGGTGGCCGGCTCGATCACTCGCGACACGATCTCGGTGTCGCCATGGCATGTCTCGGCATGCCGCAGCAAGCTGCTGATCAGCAATGGCTGCCCCATCATCTGGCCTCTCATCGCCGATCCTCGCCGCTGCAGCCGCGGCTGCGCTTGTCTATATTTCCAGGGGTTTTCATGGAGTCTCCGTAGGACTGCTCCGAGCGGACGGGCGGGCGTCCGAGAGGCCCGCGACATCGCCAGGGATCAAATGATGGTGGCACCGCCATCGACCGCCAGTACCTGGCCGGTGATGTGCTTGGAGGCATCAGACGCGAAGAGCAGCGCCGCGCCCTTGAGATCCTCGTCGTCGCCCAGTCGGTTCAAGGGTGAAAGCGCAGCCATGCGGTCGTTGCCCACGGCGCTGATCAGGTCGTTGCTCAACTTCGATGGAAAGAATCCCGGTGCCAGCGCGTTAACGGTAATGCCATAGCGCCCCCATTCGGCGGCGAGCGCCCGGGTGAAGTTGATCAATGCGCCCTTGCTGCTGCTGTAGCCAATGGCCTGAAGGACGTCCGGCGAAGTGCCCTGCAGGCCGGCCATCGAAGCAATATTGACGATGCGCCCGTAACCGTTGGGAATCATCGAGCGCTTGGCGATCTTCTGCGAGAGCAGGAACGGCCCGCGGATATTGAGGTTGAACACCTTGTCCCAGGCGGCGACCGGATAGTCTTCCGCTGCTGCCCCCCAGGAGCAGCCGGCATTGTTGATCAGGATATCGACGCGACCTGCTTTCGCGACCGCCTGCTCCGCCAGCTGCTCGATCTCGCTTTCAATGGACGCATCGGCGCTGATCCAGTCGGCTTCGATTCCCATCTCGGACAGCTGCGCCTGTGCGGAGCGCAGTTCAGCTTCCTTGCGCGCCGACAACAGGATTCTGGCGCCATGCCTTCCCAACACTTCGGCCATCTGCAGTCCGAGGCCACGTGAGCCACCGGTGATCAGGGCGCTGCGCCCACGAAGGTCAAACGGAGAGTTCTGGAGATTCATTGAAAAGATCGTCGTGTATCGAAATTTGCGCCGTGTGGGACACCGTGGCCCGCCATCACGTCGGTGAGGATGTCGCCCTTCAGAACCAGCGGTCTTCCATGTCGAGCGCTGTCGCATCCAGACTCGAGAGCAAATCGAACTGTCCATCCACCTTCGGCAACTCCCAGCGGAAGAAGTAACGCGCCGCAGCCAATTTGCCGACGTAGAAATCACCCCGCTTCCCTTGTACCGACAGCAACTGATCGAGCCAAAGCCATGCCACTACCACATGACCGAATGCTTCCAGGTAGAGGCTGGCGTTTGCGAGCCTTGCACGGCTGTCGTTCACATCCAGCAGGTAGCGAGTGACTTCCAGCAGCCGCTGCACCCGCAGATCGAGGCTGTAGGCAAGCACCGAGATGTCAGCATCTTCCCGTGCACGCGCGGTATCGATGGAATGCCGTATCCGGCCACACAGGATTTCCAGCGCCGCACCCTGGTCCATCACAACCTTGCGCCCCAACAGATCCAGCCCATGGATGCCATGCGTGCCTTCGTGGATCTGGTTCAGCCGATTGTCGCGATAGATCTGTTCAACTTTGTATTCACGCGTGTAGCCATATCCGCCATGCACCTGAATCGCAAGATCATTGGCCGCAAGACACCATTGCGATGGCCAGCTCTTTGCAATCGGCGTCAGGATTTCCAGCAGCAGATTCTGCTGGGAGCGAATTCTCTCGTCGGTCTCGACATGCATCTGATCGAGGAGATACGAGCAGTAAAGATTCAATGCCATCGCACTTTCGGCATAGGTCTTCTGCGCCAGCAGCATGCGCCTCACGTCGGCATGCTCGATGATGCGCTGCTGTGGTGCAGCGGGGTCCTTGCCGATACGTCCCTGCGGTCGGTTGCGTGCGTAATCCAGCGCGTGCAGATAGCCGGCATAGCCCAACGCCGACGCCCCCAGCCCGACGCCGATACGGGCCTCGTTCATCATGTGGAACATGTAGGCCATGCCCTTGTGCGGCTGACCCACCAGATAACCGATGGCACCGGCACGGTCACCTGGACGGTGTCGGGTTCCTTCACCGAAATTGAGCAGGCAATTGGTGGTTCCGCGACAGCCCATCTTGTGATTCAGACCGGCGAGAACCACATCGTTACGCTCACCGCGTGAACCATCCTCGTTGACCAGGAACTTCGGCACGATCAGCAGTGACAGTCCCTTGACGCCGGGGATCAACCGCCCGTCCGGTCCGGGGACTCGGGCCAGCACCAGATGCACGATGTTATCGGACAACTCGTGCTCGCCGGCCGAGATCCACATCTTGTTGCCGGTCACTCGATACTGCGGCCCAAGCGCCGACTCGCCTTCGTACTCCGCCCGCGTCGCGATGTCTGCCAGAGAGGATCCGGCCTGCGGTTCCGACAGGCACATTGTGCCGAAGAACTGTCCCCGCAACGTCGGCTCAACGAAGGTCCTGATCTGCTCGGCGCTACCGTGCGCGAGCAGCAGATTGGCGTTCCCGATGCTCAGGAACGGATAGGCCGCGGTCCCGACATTGGCCGCGAGCAGATAGGCCATCCCTGCCTTTTCCACCACACCGGGCAGTTGCATCCCGCCAAGTCCGTAATCTTGCGTTGCCGCGAACAGTCCGGACTCCGCAACGGCTTTCAGGGCCACCGCGACTTCGGGAATGACCTGTGCGGTCTCGCCGTCAAAGGAGGGTTCTTCGCGATCGGACTTCTGATAATGCGTTGCGAACAGATCGGTCGCGATGCGTTCGTAGGTTTCCAGAACGGCGTCAAAGGTGGCGCGGTCATGATCCTGGTAGCGCGGAGCGCGGTTCAGCGACTCGATGTCGAGCCATTCATAGAGCATGAAATCGAGATCACGGCGCGAGAGAAACAACTCGGTTGATGCGGTCATTGGTGTCATCAGGTCATTCAGTGGAGTGCGGCCACCCAATCATCGGCGCTGCGCCGTTGGGCGCATTGGCGCAACGCCGTGATTTCTATCTTTGTGCTGGCGGAATACGGACGATCACGCCATCCAGGTCCGGAACCATCCTGATCTGGCAAATCAACCGACTGCCAGGCAGCACATGCTCTGCCCCCTCCAGCATCAGTCGCTCATCGTCGTTCTGCTCACCCGCCGCCTGTGACCATTGAGGATCGATGTAGGCGTGACAGGTACCGCAGGTACAACAGCCACCGCAATCGCCAAGAACCCCAGGGATCAGATTGCTTTGGGCGCACTGCATCAGGTTCTCGCCGTCCTCCACCTCAACCGTATGCTGACGACCGTCATGCTCGATGAAAATGACTCTACTCATTGTTTCCAAACCCGTTGATACCGTAATGCACTAACAGCGTTGATTCGTTGCCTCGCGGAGATCATTCGCCGACGCGCACCACGACCTTTCCGAAATTGTCCCCGCGCAGCAGGCTCAGGAACGCCTGTGGCGCCTGTTCCAGGCCCTCAACCGTCTGCTCGGTGAACTGGATCTTTCCCTGAGCCAGCCACTGACTCATGTCACCGAGAAACTCAGCGTAGTGGCGCTCGTACTGATCGGTGATGACGAAGCCCTGGACCTTGATCTGGCGTACCAGCATCGTGCTCAACAGCGCAGGGGCACGATCCGGACCCTGTGCGCTGCCTTGCCCGTCGTACCAGGCAATGAGGCCGCATAGCGGCATGCGTGCGCCGACATTCAACAAGGGCAACACGGCTTCAAGCACGGCACCGCCCACATTCTCGAAGTAGACATCGACGCCATTCGCACACACGGCGGCGAGCTGTTCACGAAAATCCGAGGCGCGATGATCGATGCAGACGTCGAAACCCAGCTGCTCGACGGCATGCCGGCATTTCTTCACGCCACCGGCAATGCCGATCACCCGGCATCCTTTGATCTTTGCAATCTGACCCACGATCGCGCCCACGCCTCCCGTTGCCGCCGCCACCACAACGGTTTCTCCCGGTTTGGGGTCGCCAATTTTCAGCAACCCGTAGTAGGCCGTGAAACTGGGCATGCCCAGCACACCCAAAGGCCATGAAGGCTTGGCCATCGCCGCATCGAGTCGGGTCACGCCGACACCATCGGACAATGCGAATTTCTGCCATCCCGTGAAGGCCAGCACCAGATCACCTTCCTTGAAACGCGAGTGGCGCGACTCCTCGACGCGGCAAACCGTGCCACCGCACATGACTTCGTCGACTGCAACCGGCTCGGCGTAGGAAGGCCCCTCATTCATGCGAAGCCGCATGTAAGGATCGAGTGAGAGATACAGCGTCTTCAGACGCATCTGACCTTCAGCCGGAGCCAGTACCGGCGCTTCCTCGATGCGGAAATTCTCCATCGTCGGAGTGCCATCGGGTCGTTTCGCCAGAACAACCCGTTGATTCAAAGATGCACCACTGCTCATACGATTCTCCGGAATACGTTTTCTGAATGAAGGCGTCCGACTTCGTCGACCGCCTGTTTTACGTCGATGATTGATAGGTCCACCACGCCTCTGGCGGGGGGACAAAATTTCCACTGCAGAGTGCCTACGCCCATGGCGACCAGGCCGGGCATTCCAGCGAAAACTTGTCCTGGCGTCAGCGCAGTACTTCGAACTCTTCGAGCCTTGGGGTCATGAGTTCCTGGCGGTAGCGTGCGCCACTGAATGGCCAGGCCGACGGCACTCCGCTTTCGCCGATGTACCAGCTGGTGCAGCCGCTAACCCAGATCGTGTCCGGCATCGCGTTCTTCACTTGCTCGTTGAACGCCTCGGTTGCCGCCGCCGTCGGCGCAAGCGTTTTCAATGTTCCGCTCTGGATCATGCGCACGCACTTCATGATGTAGTTGATCTGGGTTTCGGCAATGCTGATCGCGGAGAAATTTCCGATCGGACTTTGCGGCCCGAGTGTCATGAAGAAGTTGGCGAAGCCCGGGACCGCAACCGTACGATGGGCAACAGCTCCCTGATTCCATACCGTGTCAAGGCTGACGCCATCGGCGTTGGTCAGTTTCATCGGACGGAAGTACGCGTGGGATTCGAAGCCGGTCGCAAACACAATGACATCGAGCTCATGCAACTGGCCGTCCTTGGTCACCACCCCTTTGGCTTCGATATGGGAGATGTCGTCAACCACCAGATCGACGTTGTCGCGTTGCAGCGCCGGAAAGAAATCAACCGACATCACCATCCGCTTGCACAGCGGTGCATAGTCCGGGGTTAGCTTCCTGCGAAGCTCGGGGTCTTTCACCCTTCCAAGGTTCCAGCGGCAAGCCCAGGTCAACAACTTTCGCTGCCAGCCAGGCTGGATGACCGCCCTCGCGAAGGTGTGCTCGAACGCCGTGCGGAAAAAGTAGTACGGCACTTTTGCTAGCACGGGGAACCAGCGCATGAGGCGCCTCTCGAATTTCGAGTAAGTCCGATTCGGCAACGGAAATATCCACTGCGGTGTGCGCTGAAAAACCTTCAGCTGCAATCGCTTTTTCGCGAGTGTCGAAATGATCTGAGCGCCGGTGGAGCCGTTGCCGATGATGCCCACGCGCTTTCCTTCCAGCGGGACACCGTGGTTCCAGCGCGCCGAATGGAACAGCGCGCCATCGAACTGATCCATCCCCTTGATGTCGGGAAATTTCGGGTGATGCAGCAGTCCGCAGCAGGCAACAACGATATCGGCTTCCAGACTTTCTCCGTCCTTCATCCGGAGATGCCATACCTGCCCATCGTGTTTGCCGTCCACCACTTCCTTGTTGAAGCTTATATGGCGCCGCAGTTGATACTTTTCCGCGATCTTCAACATGTAGGACTGAATTTCATCGCCCTGAGGCAGGCGACTGCTCCAGTCCGGGTTGGGCTCGAAGGTGTACGTGTAGTAATGCGATGCAATATCGCAGGCAATGCCGGGGTAGGTGTTCTCTCGCCATGTGCCTCCAACCTCCGAGGCCTTGTCGAAGATCCTGAAATCCTGTATCCCGGCTTCTTTGAGCTTGATCGCCATCAGCATGCCGGACATGCCGGCACCGATGATCACCACGCGCGGCTTTCCGGAAACCCCTGTGCTTTTCTTCATCGTGAGTCCTGCCTTCGAATGATTTGCGAGTAACGGCAACCGGCTCGTTCAGAGGATTTCGAAGACGTCATAAGCGACATGGCCGCCACCGGTGCGGATCCTTCCGACGCCCAGGATGTCTTCAAACGGCCGTATTCTTTCGATGCGGTTCTGAAGCACGGCGCACCGAAGAAATAGATCTCCGCGTCCGGAATCGTTTCTCCATAGGCCTGTCGCTCGTTGGGCCCTGAATCCATCCGCCGTACGCCGTTTTGGTGACCGTGGATCGCTTCCCGGTCGCCAGCTTTGACCCATGACATAACTACTCCTGAAGGACGCTCTACCGAGCAACCCAACCACCGTCGATGGGGAGCGCGGCTCCTGTCACGAAGCTTGATTGCGTGGAAAGCAGCCAGACGACGGCATGGGCAATCTCGCCGGGTTCCGCGATGCGGTTCTGCGGCGACATTGCGGCCAGCGCGGCCTCGGTGATGCCGGCTTGCTCGAGATGCTTCAGAATCTCCGTGCGAACGGCGCCTGGACAGATTGCATTCACGCGGATGTTGCTGGCCGCACCCTCGACCGCCGCGGTCTTGCTCAGCCCGACGACGCCATGCTTGGTCGCGGTGTAGGCACCTTGGCCCGCCAGAGCAACCAGTCCAGAGACAGATGCGTTGTTGACGATGGCACCGCCGCCGATTCCTCGCATGTGCTGGATCTGATGCTTCATGCATAACCAGACCCCCTTCAGATTGACGGCGACGATGCGGTCGAAATCCGCCTCACCCAGCGAATCGAGTGGAACGGTCTGAATGCCAATACCCGCGTTGTTGAACGCACCATCGACCTGCCCCAGCAGTTCCACCGAACGCTGCATCGCCGCGGCCACCTGAGAATCGGAACTCACATCCACTCCCAAGCCGAAACAGCTTGCGCCCTGCTGGCGCAAGCCGTCGGCGAGCGCTGTCACTGCCGAGTGGTCAATGTCCCACAGTGCAAGGCTCGCTCCGCGGGCGCTCATTTCCAGCGCCGCAGAGCGGCCCATGCCGGACGCGGCCCCAGTGACGACGATATGTCGACCTGCCAGTGTGTCTGCCATGCGCTGCTCCTCCATCCGGCCGTCTTTGCGGACCATTTTGTTTAGAGTGTTAGCTCTAGATAAATGGAGGATGTCCTCTAACACGCGCGTTGTCAACTGCCGGCGCCAGCATGGCCTGCAGGAAGTGAAATCAGTGTGGGGTGGCCAGACGGTCCAGCGCGCGACAGCGCTCAACGCACGAGCAGGGCGCGCGAGTCGTCAGCGAAGGCATCGCCCGCTCGGGCGCGGGCTAGGAGATCTGCGACAGCAATCTCGGGCCGCCAGGCATCGCCATGCCTAACGCATGAGCTGCACCGTCGCGCCCTGGCGTACCCGGCATCGCTTCTGGAGATGGACTACGACATTGACAAGCGATGCCCGTGCTCAACCATTTTCCTGCTTGAGGTTGATGACGAAGCGATGCAGTTGCGTTGTGGCTTTCTTGTAGTAGGCACGGTCGAGATAGGGTGCCAGCAAGAGCGAAATCTGTTCCAGTCCACGACCGATATCCGCAGCGCCGATCAGTTGCCCCGGCATGCTCAACTCCGAGTAGCGAGGCCAGCTCACCCACAGCACCCACATGTTCTCCGCCAGGTGCTCGCATTCCCGCACAGTGGGTCGGCACAGGCCGGGCGCGCCCTTGACCGCCCCCTGAATGATCAGGCGCATATAGCCCTTTGATCGGGTGCTGAACTCCTGATACTTCGCCGACAGGCTGGCGTCACGGATGATGAAGTCCATTGCCGACGCAAAGAAGAAACGGTAACGCCACAGGATTTCGGTGCCGCCGGTATAGCAGGCAACCAGCCGCTCGACGGGAATCGGCTCGCCCGGCTGTACCGCCAGAACCGCGTCCAGCTCCCGCGTGAAGCCGTCGAACAGCTCACGCAGGATCTCCTCGCGGTTGCGGAAGTGGTAGTAGAGATTGCCGGGACTGATCTCCAGGTACTCGGCAATCTGGGAGGTGCCCACCGAAGCACCCTGCTCGTTCATCAGCTTGGCCGTGGCATCGAGGATCCGCTGTCTGTTGCCTCGTTTCGGACGGGATTCTGCGGGCACCTTTACGCTCCTGGGCTCAATCTGGTTTCTGCTCATCGGAAATTATGAACCGTTCCGAGCGGGAGCATCCGCCACGGGAGCCGCTGACTTGCCGGCGCGCAAGGGCCCGGCATTTTGACCATTCCGCACAGCCACAACGATACCTTCGGATAGCGGCGCTACGGGCACGCAGGGAGGTTGCCACGCTGGCTGCTCTGCGGCGACGGAAGCCGACGATCCAACAGAAAAAGCCTCGCAGATTCTGCGAGGCTTCGGGTGTACCACCAACAGGGGTTCAGGCTCCGGCAGCGGGCAAATCCCCGGTCGCAGTCTGGATGTAGTTCTGCAGGCCCATGCGCTCGATCAGGCCGAGCTGCTCTTCGAGCCAGTCGATGTGCTCTTCTTCGCTCTTTTGGATCTGTACCAGCAGATCGCGGGTGACGTAATCGCGAACGGAGTCGGCATGCGCGATCGCGTTCTGATACATCGGATGCGCTTCCTTCTCGAGCTTGAGGTCGCACTCCAGTGCTTCCTTTACGTCTTCACCGATGTAGAGCTTGCCCAGATCCTGCAGATTGGGCAGCCCTTCGAGAAACAGGATGCGCGCAATCAGCTTGTCGGCATGCTTCATTTCATCGATGGATTCTTCGTACTCGTGCTTGGCAAGTTTCTTCAGCCCCCAGTTGCCGAACATGCGCGCATGCAGGAAGTACTGGTTGATCGCCGTCAGCTCGTTCTTGAGCGCCAGATTGAGATGTTCGAGGACCTTGCTATCGCCACGCATGACTATTCTCCGTCTTGTGAGGCCGGAGTATAGGAAAGCGGGGAATTGAATGGCGAAAGCCGATGCAGAGACAGAGTGCTTCCAATTCGCACTCGCAGTGCCTTGAGTCGGACTCAGGCGGTAGCGCGTACCGGCAGACGGTTGCGGGCCACCATCGGCAATTGCTCGCCGTGGGTCGCGAGCAGCGCTTCGGTGAGCACTTCGCGCGCCTGCGGCACGCATTTGCCGCAACAGGTGCCGAGACCATAATCGCGGGTCAGCTCCCGCAGGCTGACCACCCCATCCTCGCGCACGGCGCGCTGGATTTGGCGATCGGAGACAGCTTTGCAGACGCAGACGTACATGGCGTCCGCATTAGAGATGGAATGAGAACGATTGTCAATAACCTGCGAGAACCAGACGCAAGTGGGAACGGATCGGGCCCGGACGGCGGGGCTAGGCCACCCTGGCGGAGCGGGCGGATTCCTTGGGCTGCTGCCCGAGCAACGGCGCCAGTTCATTCAGCGCGCGGCGGTAGACCTCGCGCTTGAAATCGACCACTTCGTCCAGCGGGTGCCAGTAATCGACCCAGCGCCAGCCGTCGAACTCGGGCTTTTGCGTGGCATCGACCCGCACTTCGTTTTCGTCGGAGGTCAGTCGCAGGACGAACCACTTCTGCTTCTGGCCGATACAGACGCGGCCACGCGTGCGCCGCATGTAGCGCGCCGGCAGGCGGTAGCGCAGCCAACCGCTGGTAACGCCGAGGATTTGGACGTGTTCGCGCCGCAGACCAAGTTCTTCGGCCAACTCCCGGAACAAGGCCTCTTCAGGACTTTCGCCGCGCTTGATTCCGCCTTGCGGAAACTGCCACGCCTCCTGGCCGATGCGTTTGGCCCACAGCAACTGCCCCTGCGCACTGCTCAGGATAATTCCAACATTTGGACGGAAGCCATCTAAATCAATCACTTGCGAGGCTTTCCAACAAGGTCTTGTGATGATTGTTCCACAAGCCCGGCAGCCACGGCAACGCGGTTGGACGACCTGCTATCCTGCCCGGCCCTAGGCGACACTCCCGGAACTCATGCGGCTTGCTGTTTTTGATCTCGATAACACCCTGTTGGCAGGCGATAGCGACTATTTGTGGGGCCAGTGGATGGTCACCCACGGCATCGTGGATGCCGAACTCTATGCCAGCGAAAACGCCCGTTTCTTCCGGGAGTACGAAGCGGGCACACTGGATATTCATGAATATGCCGCGTTCAGCCTGTATCCGCTGACCACGCAGCCGCTGTCGCGCATGCTGGAACTGCGGGAGCGCTTTGTCTCCGAGCAGATCGCGCCGCTGGTCGCCCCCGGCGCACCGGCGCTGCTGGAAAGGCATCGCGCGCAGCAGGATCGCATCCTGATCACCACCGCCACCAGCCGCTTCGTGTCGGAGCCGATTGCCGCCTTGCTGGGCGTCAGCGATCTGATCGCTACCGAATCCGAGCAGGTGGACGGGCGCTATACCGGCCGCATCACCGGCACCCCGAATTTTCAGCACGGCAAGGTCGAGAACATGCGGCGCTGGCTGGAAGCGCAGCCGTCGGCACACACGCACATGAGTTGCTACAGCGATTCGCGCAATGACATCCCGCTGCTGGAGATGGGCGACGCCGCAATCGCGGTCGACCCCGATCCGATTCTGCGCAGCGAAGCCGAAGCCCGCGGCTGGACGGTGATCAGCCTGCGCTGATCACCGCGGTTGCAACGACGAGTCAGCGCAGGGCCAGGCCCGCGAACGCCGGGTGCAAGCGGCCATTGCTGGCCAGCACGGTGCGCGTTTCCAGGCCGACGGGACGGCCATCGAGATCCGTGAAGGTCCCGCCAGCCTCGCGTACGATGACCGTCAGTGCGGCGATATCGAGGATATTGACGTCGCTCTCCACCACCGCGTCGATCCTGCCGGCCGCCAGATAGTGGTAGTGCACGAAGTCGCCATAGCCGCGGATGCGGTGCAGCTCGGTGATCAGACGCCCCAATTCCGGCCATTGCGGCGAGCGCGCCAGTGTCCCCAGATTGCCGGTCGAGAGCGTGGCCTTGGCCAGGGTATCGATGCTCGAAACCTGTAGTCGCTCGAATTCGGCCAGCGGCGTCTGCAACAGGCCGCGCCAGGCGCCCTGCCCGGCTTCCGCCCAGACCACTTCGCCCAGCCCTTCATTCCAGCAAGGCGCGCAGGAAACGCCCAGCACCAGCTCGCCGCGATGCATCAGCGCGATCTGCACCGAGAAGATCGGATAGCCGCGAACAAAGGCCTTGGTGCCATCGATCGGATCGACCAGCCACAGGTATTCCGCATCGATCTGCTCCTGCCCGGTTTCCTCGCCGTAGAAGCCGTGCGTGGGAAAGCGCTGCGCCAGGAATCCCTTGATCGCACGCTCGGCAGCGACGTCGACTTCCGTCACCGGACTCGCATCCGCCTTGTAATCGACCTGGAAGTTGCCACGGAAGGCCTTGCGGATGATCTCGCTCGCGACCTGGGACGCTTCCAGGGCAGCCTTCAGAAACTCGCTAGCCATGCTCTACCCCGAATTGACGAGCGCGAATTCTACCTGTTGGCCTGGGTCCTGTTGGCAGCCGCTGCGTCGCTGCAATGCAATCCTCCGTGCCAAGCCCTAGAATTCGCATCGCAGGTGCCCGAAGCGCAGCCGCGCAGAGGGTGAAACGGGAAGTCCGTTCCAATCGGACGCTGCCCCCGCAACGGTAAGCAGGAAACTGTCGTCGATCCGCCACTGGTGCCACGCACCGGGAAGGCCGCCGGCAGGTACGTGACCACATACGGACGCGTACACCTGTCAGCCCGGAGACCGGCCTGCATGACGCCGGCGCATTGATGCCGGTTACCTGATCGAGTGGCTGCGGGGACGCAAGCCACCGGAGAACCGTATGAAATCCTTGCTGTTAGCAGGCGCACTGTTCGCGCCCGTCGCCGCATTTGCACAAGCCGCTGCGACCGCCACCCTGCTTGACCCCGTCATCGTCAGCGCAACCGGCAGCGAAACCGGAGCACTGCAGGTGGCAACCAATGTGCTGGTCATCACCCGTGAACAGATCGAAGCCGCCAGGGCCAACGATCTGGCCGACCTGTTGCGCCCGTACGCGGGACTGGAAGTCGAACGCTCCGGTGGCCCCGGGCAGTTGAGCTTTGTGCGGATTCGCGGCGGTGAAGCGGATCACACCCTCATCCTGATCGACGGCGTACGCAGCAACTCCGCCACCAGCGCTCCGGTGCTGGAGCATCTCGATCCGCAACAGATCGAGCGCATCGAGATCATCAAAGGTCCGCGCTCCACCCTGTATGGCGCAGATGCGGTAGCGGGTGTCATCAACATCATCACGCGCCAGGCCACGACCTCCGGCTTTTCATTGAGCGGCATGGCCGGCACCCATAACAGCCGCGATCTGGCCGCCGGCCTCGACTTCGCCGACGCCGGCAAACAGCTGTCGGCCAATGTCTCCCGCAGTGAATCGGATGGCATTCCGATCTGTGCCGCAGGCGGCCCGAACAGCGGCTACGACCGCACCAGTGTCGGCATCAACGGTTCGGTACGCGCCGGCATCACCACGCTTGGGGTGCGCGCCATGGATACGCGTGGCACCACGCAGTACGTCGACTTCTGCGGTGCCGGCGGCAATAACCCGCTGGATCAGGCGTTCAAGCAGCAGACCGTCGCTGCCGAATTCGGTATCGCGCCCGCGGGAATCTGGTCACTGCGCGCTGTTGCCAGCCGTATCGAAGACGATCTGCAGCAGCGACAGTCCGCAGACTTCGTCAACACCGTGCGGCCGCAGATCGACGTGGTCAATCGCCTGGATTTCGGTGCCGACGTGCTCAGCCTGACCCTCAGCGCCGCTCGCGAAAAGACCGACATCCTCAGCTATGGCAGCACCATCGACGAGACCCGCGATCTGTATGCGGTGCGGCTGCAGAACGAACTGAACCTGGATCGCCACAAGCTGCTGCTGGGCGTGGCCTACGACGATCAGGACAGCTTCGGATCGAAGATCACCTGGAATGCCGAATACAGCATCAGCCTGTGGAAAGGCGGCGAAGTCATTGCCGCCACCGGCAGCGGGTTCCGCGCACCTTCGGTATTCGAGCGCTCCGGTTTCGGCGGCAACCCAAACCTGAAGGCGGAATACGCGAAGAACTACGAGGCCGGCCTGCGCCAGCGCCTCGGCAGCTCGCAAGTGCTGGATCTGCGTGCGTTCCGTACCGATGTCGACGATCTGATCGCTTACATTGGCAGCCAGAATCAGAACGTGAGCGAATACCGCAATCAGGGTCTCGATCTCAGCTACCGGATCGAGCTCGAGCATTGGTCGGCAATCCTGACCGGACTGATTCAGAACCCCGAAGACCGCATGACCGGACAAGCGCTGACCCGCCGCGCCAAGCGCAATGCCGGTCTGAAAGTGCTGCGCCGCTTCGACCGGGGCAGCCTCGGCATCGATGTCAGCACGACCAGCGCGCGACCCGATACCGATTTCTCGACGTTCACCGCCGTGCCGGTTCAGGTCGGGGGGTATGGTCTGGTCAACCTCAGTGGCAGCCTCAAGCTTTCTCGGGAGTGGACCTTGCGCGCCAAGATCGACAACGTGCTCAACAAGGACTATCAAACCGTCTTCGGATATCGACAGGACGGCGCCGCGGTCCACGTCGGCCTGAGCTATTCACAATAATCAGCGCATCGGGGCGGCAGCCGCCGCCCCGGCCTTCAGCGGACACCACATTCATGGGCCACAGACTCAGCAAGATTGCGACACGCACCGGCGATACCGGCACCAGCGGCCTCGCCACCGGCGAACGCCTGCCGAAAACCGATCTGCGCTTTGCCGCCATGGGCGATCTCGACGAACTCAACAGTCAGATCGGCGTGCTGCTGGCACTGCCGCCGCCGGAGCGCATCGTCAGCGCCCTGGCGCCTGTGCAGCATCGCCTGTTCGATATCGGTGGCGAACTGGCACTGCCGGGGCATCACGTCATCGGCGAGACGCAGGTGCTCGGGCTCGATCAGCTGCTGGTGGACTTCAACGCCGATCTGCCGCCGCTGAAGGAATTCGTGCTGCCGGGCGGCGGTGAAGCCGCCGCGCGCGCCCATCTGGCACGCGCGATCACGCGTCGTGCCGAGCGCGCGCTGTGGGCCGTGAACACCGTGTCGCCGATCAATGCGGATGCGCTGCGTTATCTGAACCGCCTGTCCGATCTGCTGTTCGTGATCGCGCGTCATCTGGCGCGCGCACATGGCGCAGAGGTCAGCTGGCGTCGCGACTAGGCCTGGCCGCCGACTGGGCCGCGCGGATGCGGTCCAGTCCTTCGCAGAGTTCAACGATGCCATCGAGCATCCGCGGCGTCTGCCGTGTCAGCAGATCGGCATTGACCGCAACCTGCTGGCGCGCGGCCGGCAACTGCGCAAAGCGCCGCCAGTACTGGTGGATTGCGTTCGCATCCTCCTGCTTCGAATACACCACCACTTCGGGCCGCGCGGCGAGCACCGCCTCCAGACCGACAGCGCTGGCGATCACCGGCAACTGCGCGAATACATTGTCGGCACCGCAAAGCGCCAGGGCTTCATTGATCGGACTGAAACGGTTGATGGTGTAGGCAGGTGCCGTTTCGATCTGGAAGAACACGGACAGCCGTGGCCGCTCGCGGTAGCGTTCGCGCAGGGCTGCCAGACGGGCGCGATAGCGTACCGCCGCCGCCGCCGCGCCTTCCTCGGCGCCCAGTTCGCGGCCGATCTGCTGCATCGCGCCGGCAATGCCGTCGAGATCGGCAATCCTGATCATCGACACCCGGAATCCGAGCTTCTGCAGACGCTCGCCGACCGCCGGGGAGGTGCCGCCATCCCAGGCCAGGATCCAGTCCGGCTGCAAGGCCACCACCCGTTCGAGATTCACCGCGTACATGCTGCCGATCTGCGTCTTGGCGGCAGCGGCCGGCGGCGCATCGGTGGACTCGACCACGCCCACCAGTCGATCGCAGGCGCCGATCTCGCAGACCAGCTCGGCAAGATGCGGCGACAGCGCGATCACACGTTCGGCTGCGTGCGCCGGCGTCACCGACAGCATCAGACCGCCCGCAGCGCTCCATAGCGCGCGACGCCACGCCAACCTCACAACATGCCACCCGTCGCAAAGAACGCGAAGAACGCCAGCAGCACCAGCAGCGCCCGCCACTGCATGCTCAGCACTTCCTCGAGCGCCGCCTGCAGGCTGGCGGGAACGATCCTGCCGCCATCCGGCTCCTCGGCGCGCAGCGACGCCGAAGACACTTCGGCCAGCACCGCCCAGGTCTGCGTGCGCCAGAGGTTCTCGCGGTTGCCGGCCAGTCGGCGCCAGGCATTCATCGCGTCGTCGAGACTGCCGGCGAGACCGTACAGCGCCGCGGTCATGCGCGCCGGAATCCACGCCAGTGCACCGTGCAACCAGTCGGCAGTGGCCTGCGCGGCGGAACCGGGTGCGGTTTCCGACAGCAGCCGCGGCAAGCGGCTCGCAAGGCGGTAAGCCACCGCGCCCGCCGGGCCAGCGGCAAAGAACCACAGCAGGATGCCGAACAGCTTTTCGTGCGACTGGATGAACAGCGCGCCGATCAGCGAGCGGTGCGTCTCTCCGGGGTTCGGCCCGCGCTGCATATTGCGCGCCAGTTGCGCGGCGCGGACATGATCCTGCGCATCGCGCGCGCGGATCAGATCGTGCACGTCCTCGGCGAGATCACGCGGCCCCAGGCACAGCAGCAGCACCGCTGCCGACGCGCACAGTTCGAGGATCGGACTGCCGATCTGTTCACGCGCCCACCACACCAGTGCAGTAGGCACCACGATCACCAGCAACGGCAGCAAGGGCGAACGCCAGACGATATCCGGCACGACTTTCTGCGCGCCGCGCAAGGCGGCCAGAAACAGGATCGGGCGCCCCCAACCGGGAATCTGCCCCAGTACCCGCTCCAGCCCCAAGGCAATCAGGATGCCGATCAGTGTCATGTCGTTACTCTACCTTGGCTGCCGCGCCGACCGTTGCAGCGCCGCGCGATAACGCGCCCAATCGAAGCACGGCCCCGGATCGGTCTTGCGCCCCGGCGCAATCTCCGAGTGCCCGACGATGCGTTGCGGCGTCAATCGCGGATAGTGCGCCAGCAGCTGCCGTGTCACCTTCGCAAGCTGTCGATACTGCGCGTCACTGAATGCTTGCGTGTCGCTGCCCTCGAGTTCGATCCCGATCGAAAAATCATTGCAGCGTTCGCGCGCCTGATAGGACGACACGCCGGCATGCCAGGCACGGCGCTGAAACGGCACGAACTGCACCACGCGACCGCCCCGCCGGATCAACAAGTGCGCCGATACCCGCAGTTCGCGCAGACCGGCAAAGTAAGGATGCGCATCCGGATCCAGACGGTTGGTGAACAAGCGCTCGATCCACGGTCCGCCGAAGCGATCCGGCGGCAGCGAAATGTTGTGGATCACCAGCAGACTGATGTCCTGCGGATCGGGGCGCTCGTCGCAGTTCGGCGACGGCACTGCACGCACGCCAGCCAGCCAGCCCGCGGCATCGATGTGCGCCACTTCGGAACCATTTGCTGCAGACTGCGTCTGTTCAATCATCATAAACGGGCTCGATCCCGTCACGTCCTTACTCTGATTCAAGCCGGTGACTCCATGCAACGACTGATTCTGGCGGTAGCCCTTTTCTTCTGCAGCAGCGCCTTTGCCCTGGCCGCGCCCGAGTCATTGAACGAACTGCGCATCCCGTACCAGCGCCATGTCCTGCCGAACGGTTTGACCCTCATTATCCACGAGGACCACAAGGCGCCGGTGGTTGCGGTGAATATCTGGTACCACGTCGGCAGCAAGGACGAACTACCCGGTCGCACCGGCTTTGCGCATCTGTTCGAGCACCTGATGTTCAACGGCTCGGAGAACCACGACGACGAGTTCTTCCGGCCGCTGGAACCCGCCGGTGCCACCAAGATGAACGGCACCACCTGGTACGACCGCACCAACTACTTCCAGAACGTGCCGACCAGCGCGCTCGACCTGACGCTGTGGCTGGAGTCCGATCGCATGGGCCATCTGCTCGGCGCCATCGACCAGAAGAAACTCGACGAGCAGCGTGAAGTGGTACTGAACGAAAAGCGCCAGGGCGAAAACCAGCCCTATGGCAAGGTCGACGAACTGATTGCCGCCGCCACCTATCCACCGGGCCATCCGTATTCCTGGACCACGATCGGCTCGACCGAGGACCTCAATGCGGCCACGCTCGACGACGTCAAGCAATGGTTCCGCGACAATTACGGCGCTGCAAACGCGGTGCTGGTGATCGCCGGCGACGTCAATCCGGCCGAGATCAGGCAGAAGGTCGAACTGTACTTCGGCGACATCGCCCCTGGCCCGACGCGCGCGCGCCACGGTCCATGGCCGGCAAAGATGAGCGGCGAGAAGCGTGCGGTGCTGCAGGACCGCGTGCCGCAGGCACGGCAGTTCAAGGTCTGGAATGTCCCTGGATTCTGCGATCGCGATGCCAATCTGCTCGGGGTGGCCGCAACCATCCTCGGCACCGGCAAGAACAGCCGCCTGTACAAGCGGCTGGTCTATCAGGACCGCATCGCCACCGGTGTCGGCGCCGGGCTCGGGCCGTTCGAGATCGGTTCGCAGTTCACGGTCGACGCCACCGCGATTCCCGGCAGCGATCTGATCGCTGTCGAGCAGGCCGTGAACGAAGAGCTGGCGCGCTTCCTGCGCGACGGCCCGAGCGCCGACGAACTGGCACGGGTCAAGACCACCACGCTGGCCTCGGCGGTGCGCGGCCTGGAACGTGTCGACGGTTTCAGCGGCAAGTCGTCGCAGCTGGCGCAGTATCAGGTCTATTGCGGCACGCCGGATCGCTATCTCGAAGAACTGCGCGAGATCCAGGCGGCAACACCTGCACAGATTCGAGAGGTCGCGCAGCGCTGGCTCAGCGATGGCGTGTTCACGCTCGATGTCGAACCGTTCCCGGAATACCGCACCGCAACGACGGGTGCCGACCGCTCCAAGCTGCCGGCCCTAGGCGAGCCCCCGGCGCTGCAGCTGCCACCGCTGCAACGCGCGACGCTCGGCAACGGCCTGCAACTGGTACTGGCTGAGCGACACGACGCGCCGCTGGTGCAGTTCAGCCTGCTGATCGACGCCGGGTTCGCCGCCGACGCCGGCATCAAGGCCGGCACCGCGAAGCTGACGCTGGACATGCTCGACGAAGGAGCCGGCAAGTACGATGCACTGGGCATCGCCGCCCGCGCCGAAGCGCTGGGCGCACAGCTGAGCGCCGGTTCCAATCTCGACACCTCGCTGCTGATGCTCAATGCGCTGAAGGCGCAATTGGAACCCAGCCTCTCGCTGTTCGCCGATGTGCTGCTGCGTCCGAACTTCCCGCAGCAGGAACTGACACGGCTGAAGCAGCAGTTGCTGGCCGGCATCCAGCAGGAGAAGGCGCAGCCGCTGGGCATCGCGCAGCGGCTGTTCCCGCAGCTGATTTACGGTGCGGGGCACGCCTACAGCAATCCGCGCAGCGGCAACGGCTATGAAAATACCGTCGCGGCGATCGAGCGTCCCGACCTGCTCGCGTTCTACCGCCAATGGCTGCGCCCGGACAACGCCACATTGCTGATCGTCGGCGATACCACGCTGGCCGAGATCAAACCGCTGCTGGAAAAGCAGCTGGGCAGCTGGAAGGCCGCCGCTACGCCGCTGCCGAAGAAGAACCTCGGCACCGTGGCCTTGCCGCAGAAACCGCGCTTTGTGCTGGCCAACAAGACCGGTGCCGAACAGACGCTGCTGTTCGCCACCCATCTGGCACCGCCGAAATCCGATCCGGACGATCTCGCGATGCAGTTGGCCAACACCGTGCTCGGGGGCAACTTCGTCTCGCGTCTCAACATGAATCTGCGCGAGGACAAGCGCTGGAGCTACGGCGCTTCGTCAGCCATCGCCGGGGCCAAGGCGCAGCGACCGTTCCTCGTCTATGCGCCGGTGCAGACCGACAAGACCGTGGAGTCGCTGCGCGAGATCCGCCGCGAGCTGGAAGAAGCCATCGGCAAGCATCGCCTCACTGACGCCGAGATCGAGTTCGCGCGCGACAGCCTGGTGCGCTCGCTGCCCGGCGACAACGAAACCGCCGCGGAAGTCGCCAACTCGTATACCTCGGTACTGACCTATGGCCTCCCCGACAGTTACTGGAACGACTACGTCACCCGGATCGAATCGATGGACACCCAAACCGCCAACGCCGCGCTGCAGCGGCTGGTACACCCGCAGTCGCTCACCTGGCTGATCGTGGGCGATCTTGCCAGGATCGAACAGCCGATCCGCGATCTGGGCTGGGCCGAGGTCACCGTGGTCGATGCCGACGGCAAACCCCTGCGCTGAGGTCATTATTCATGTTCACCACCCGCATTCGTTGTGCATGGGCCCTCGCCGCCGCACTGACGGCCAGCAGCGCGCTTGCTGAAACCGCCAGCCTGATCGACGCCGCAAGCTTGTCGGCCCGTTTGCAGCAGGGGGCGGTGCCCTATCTGCTCGATGTGCGCACGCCGGAGGAATTCGCCGAAGGCCATATCCCCGGGGCGATCAACATTCCGCTGCAGCAACTGGCGCAGCGCATGGCCGAGATTCCCCGGGATGTGCCTGTGGTCGCCTACTGCCGCAGCGGCCGCCGGGTCGAACAGGCCTTGCCGCTGCTGCGCAAGAACGGCCATGCGGTCACCGAACTGCAGGGCAGCATGCAGGCCTGGCAGGACGCCGGACTGCCCGAGGCGCGGCCACAGGCGCCTGCAGCGTCGTCGGACAATCGCAGGCCATAAAAAACCGCCGGGGCTTGCGCGCCGGCGGTTTTTTCAGCAGCTGCCACTCAATCCATGTCGCCCAGCGGGCGATCGAAGGTGAAGCGCGCCGGCTCGACGATGAACTTGCGCGCCGGTTCCGACGGCGGCTCGCCCTGGATCACCGACAACGGCAGGTTGATCACGAACAGGCCCACGCCCGCGACCGTCGCCACCAGCCCCAGCGGTCGCACGATCAGCAGATCGAAGGCCATCGCCGACGCCGATGGCGTGTCGTCGATACCGTCACGCACGTTCTGTGCACTGGCGCTTGCCGCCGCAACCATGAGCGCGGCCGCGGCCGCACAGCGGATCAATTTGTTCATGAGACCAATCCCCAACGACGATTTCCTTGCGTGGACAGGAGCTTAGGCGCGACATCCGAGGGTGTCAATGAAGTCCGGCATGCGCGTAACTGAGGCCCGTCGACGATCCGTAAACCGCAGCACCGATTGCGAATGCAGGAGAACGCCTAAAATTGCGTATGGACTCTCTCTACAGTGCCGCCGACCCGATCGAAGCGGAAATCCTGCGCGGCTATCTCGAAAATCACGGCATCGCCGTCGACGTCGTCGGCGCCGCATTGTGGGGCGCCAGCGGTGAACTGCCGGCGGGCTCCGGACCGCGCCTGCTGCTGCGCGATGACGCGGATCGCGACCGCGCACGCGAACTGCTGCGCGTATACGAACACCGCCGCCATGCCGGCGCGAGCTGGATCTGCCGCTGTGGTGAACCCTCGCCGATCCATTTCGAGACCTGCTGGGCCTGCGGTCAGGAACGCCCGGCATGAACGGACTGCATGTCGCGCTGTATCAACCCGAGATCCCGCCGAACACCGGCAACGTGATCCGCCTGTGCGCCAACACCGGCACACAACTGCATCTGATTCATCCGCTGGGCTTCGATGTCAGCGATCGCGCACTCAAACGCGCCGGTCTCGACTATCACGTGTTCGCCACCGTGCATCAGCACGCATCGCTGGCGGCGCTGCAGGCCGCACAACCCGCAGCGCGCATGCTGGTGTTCACCACCCGCGGGCACAGCCGCTACGACCACCTGCGCTATCAGCCCGGCGACCTGCTGCTGTTCGGACCGGAAACACGGGGCCTGCCGTCGGAGGCGATCGAATCGGTCCCTGAGAGCCAGCGCGTCTATCTGCCGATGCAGCCGGACAACCGCAGCGTCAACCTATCGAATACGGTTGCCGTCACGGTGTATGAAGCCTGGCGCCAGCTGGGATTCCCGGGCGCGGCGGAACGCTAGGGGCCCGTCACCGCGCAACGGTCGCCGTTGCGGTGCGGCTCAGTCCTGCTCGGCACGCGCCGGACGCGTCGCCAGCGCGCGCACCGCCTCCACCGGCGTCATCCGCCCCTGCAGGACGGCGGAGACCGCTTCGGTGATCGGCATCTCCACGCCGTGCCGCTGCGCCAGACGCAGCACTTCCGGCGCGGCTTTCACGCCTTCGACCACCTGCTGAATCTCCTCGATCGCCTGCGCCACGCTGCGCCCCTGCGCCAGCAACAGGCCCATGCGGCGATTGCGCGACTGGTTGTCGGTGCAGGTCAGCACCAGATCTCCCATCCCGGACAGGCCCATCAGGGTTTCCGGCTTGGCTCCCAGCACTTCGGCCAGACGCATGATTTCTGCGAGCCCGCGGGTAATCAGTGCGGCACGGGTATTGGCACCGAGCCCGAGACCATCGGCAATGCCGACGCCGATCGCCATCACGTTCTTGGCGGCACCGCCGATCTCGACCCCGGCCAGATCATCCGACCAGTAGGCGCGGAAGCCGTCGCCATGCAGGTGGCGCGCAATCTTTTCGGCAAACGCCTGATCGCGCGAGGCAATGGTCACTGCGGTCGGCAGCCCCAGACCCAGCTCCTTGGCAAAGGTCGGACCGGAGATCACCGCCAGCGGATGGCTGCTGCCGAGCACGTCCTCGATCACCTCATGTACCAGGCGACCGCTGGCCGGCTCGAGGCCCTTGCAGGCACAGGCCACGCCCTGCCCTGCGGCGAGATATGGCTGGATCGACTCCAGCGTCGCGCGCAAGGCGTGGCTGGGTGTGGCGATCAGCAGATCCTCGGCACCGCGTACGGCGGTTTCGAGAACGGACGTCGCCGTCAGTTTTTTCGGGAATGCACAGCCCGGCAGATAACGCGGGTTCTCCCGCTTGTCCTGCATCTCCGCGAGCCGCGCGGCATCACGGCCCCAGAGTTGGGTGTCGGCGCCACGTCGCGCCAGCTGTATCGCCAGGGCGGTCCCGAAGGACCCGGCGCCAAGCACGCTGATATCGGTCATGGCCGCCATCCTCGCACTGGCACGACGTGCGCGCCAACCAGTGTCAGTGGGTTGCGGAACTGGCCTGCGCCGGCGCCGTGGCAGCCTGCGCACGGGCGCGTGCCTGGTGCTCGACGTACAGCGCTTCGAAATTGATCGGCTGCAGCAGCAGTTGCGGGAAGCCGCCGCGCTGCACCAGCTCGGCGATGGTTTCACGCGCAAACGGGAAGATCAGGCCCGGGCAATAGCCGCCAAGAATCGCGCGACGATCCTCGTCGCCGGCAAAGCCGCGCAGCGTGAACACGCCGGCCTGATGCACTTCCGCGAGGAATGCGGTGTCCTCGCCCAGCTTGGCGGTGACCGTGACCAGCAGCACCACATGGAAGTTTTCGGTGTCCAGCGGCTTGACGTCGGCATTGACCTGCACGTCCAGCTCCGGCTTCCACGGCCGGGTAAAGATCTGCGGCGCCAGCGGCACTTCCAGCGACGCGTCCTTGACGTAGATCTTCTGCAGCAACACCTGCCGCGAAGGCGCAGCGGTATCGGCAGCCGCAGTGGCGGCCAGGTTCGGTTTTTCTGAGTCGGTCATTGTTCTGGTCTTTGTAACGCTTAGTCTTTTAACAGGGGTTCCAGCTTGCCCGCGCGCTCCAGCGCCTGCAGATCATCGCAGCCGCCCACGTGCATGTCACCGATAAAGATCTGCGGCACGGTGCGGCGGCCGGTGAGCTGCATCATCTCGTCGCGCTGCGCCGGCGATTCGTCGATCCGGATCTCCTCGACGGCAACACCCTTGCTGCTCAGCAGGCGCTTGGCCATGACGCAGAACGGGCAGACCCGCGTCGTGTACATGCGCACCCGCTTCATTTTGTCGTCACCGGCAAACTGGCCCCCAGCCACGCATTGAGGCCACCGCGCATCGGATACACCTCGGTGTAACCCTGCTTTCGCAGACGCTCCACCGCGGTCGCGGCGCTGGTGCCCAGCGCGCAATAGATCAGGACCGGCTTGGACTTGTCCTTGAGCTGGCCGAGATTCTCGTCGAGCTTGGTCAGCGGCGCGTTGATCGCATGCAGCAGGTGGCCCTTGCGGAAATCCGCCGGCGAGCGCACGTCCAGCACCACGGGATCGCGGTCGTTGATCAGCCGCACGGCTTCGGACACGGACAGGCGCTTGCCGCCGGTGAGGTTGCCGTGCACCTCGTTGGCGATTAGCAACACGATAACCACCGCCAATGCCACGAACAGCACCGGGTGGGCTTGAAAGAATTCCAGGAACTGAGCCATCTACGGGACCGTCAAGGGTGTCATCAGGAAGTAGCCGCTACCGGGCCATGTTGGAACAGGTGACGAACGGGTAGCATTATCGCATGTTCCGCCGCCCTCTCATTTTTTTCGCCTGCCTGCTGCTGGCGACTTCCGCGACGGCGGCCAACGAACGGCTGCAGCAGAATCAGGCCGCCTTGGAGCAACTGCGCGAGCGCATCGCCGCGACCCAGAAGACCCTGGAACGTGACCAGGGCGAACGCGACCAGGTGGCCCGCGAGATGCAGGAGGTCGAGCGTCGGCTGTCGCGCCTCAATCAGGAAGTACGCGAGTTGCGCGCGCGCAGCCAGGAACAGAACCGCAAGGTTGCCGATATCCAGGCCGAGCAGCAGCAGTCACAGCGCGCGCTCGAGGCCCGCAAAACCGCACTGCGCCAGCAGTTGCGCACGGCCTATGTGATCGGCCGCAATGGCCAGACGCAACTGCTGCTGAATCTCGACGACGTGCAGAAAGTCGGCCGGGTGCTGGTCTACTACGAATACCTGCAGCGTGCGCAGACTGAAGCGATCCGCACGATCAATGCCCGTGCCCACGAGCTGGAAGCGATCTCGGAGCGCTTGCTGCAGGAGCAGGAGCAACTCGAGCAGCTGCGCGCTGAACAGGAAACCAAACTGGCGGCGGTGCAGGCGGAACGCAGCAAGCGCGCCGCCGTCCTGCGCACCATCAAGTCGCGCATCGCCGATGAATCCGGGGAGCTGAAACGCTTGCAGGCCGACGAACGCAGCGTGCGCCAGCTGATCGAATCGCTGCGTGAGACTTTCAAGAAGCTGCCGCCCGATGCCGTCTTCAGTGACGGCCCGTTCGCCAGCCTCAAGGGCAAGCTGCCCTGGCCGGTGCGCGGCAAGCTGCTGGCCAGTTACGGCGAGACCAAGGCCGGCGGCAAGCTGAGCTGGAACGGCCACTGGATCAGCGCCAGCGAAGGCACGGCGATCCGGGCCGTGGCACGTGGCCGCGTCGCGTATGTCGGCTGGATGCACCGCTACGGCCTGATCGTGCTGCTCGAGCACTCCGGCGGGTATTACACGCTGTACGGCCATGCGCAGGCCGCTGCCGTCGCGGTCGGCGACAACGTCCGCGCCGGGCAGTCCATCGCCACGGTCGGCAGTACCGGCGGCCACGAAAGTCCGGGCCTGTATTTCGAACTGCGCAAGGGCACGGATGCGATCAATCCGCGACTATGGCTGGTGCGTTGAATCCGGTCATCGCCTGTCCACTGCGGAACCGCGCCCTATGCGCATAGTCTGACTGTTGCTATCTTGCCCTCCTGATCCGCGGCTTTAAAAAACCATCGACATGCCTCTTTCCTATCGTATTCCCCTGGCGCTGGCCGCCGGCGTCCTGATTGGCGCGTCCATCACGCTGACCCAAGGGGTCCTGGCCGACAAGCCGCATGCGGAAACACTGCCGCTGAAGGATCTGCAGACCTTTGTCGAGATCCTCAACCGCGTGAAGTCGGATTACGTGGAGCCGGTGGACGACAAGGCGCTGCTCGAAAGCGCGGTCCGCGGCATGCTCAGCGGTCTCGACCCGCACTCCGCCTTCCTCGACAAGGAAGAGTTCAAGGAGATGAACATCGCCACCTCCGGCAAGTTCGGAGGCTTGGGCATCGAAGTGCAGATGCAGAACGGCTTCGTGCGCGTGGTCGCGCCGATCGACGATACACCGGCCGCCAAGGCCGGGATCCAGCCGGGCGATCTGATCATCAAGATCGACGACACGCCGGTCAAAGGCCTGTCGCTCAGTGGCGCGGTCGAAAGAATGCGCGGCGAACCCGGCACCAAGATCATCCTGACCCTGGTCCGCGAAGGCGAAGCGGCGCCGAAAGTGGTCGAACTGAAGCGCGACATCATCAAGGTCACCAGCGTGCGCGGCCGCATGCTCGAATCCGGCCTCGGCTATCTGCGCATTTCCAGCTTCACCACCGAAACCGGGCCGTCGCTGGACAGCGAATTCAAGAAGCTGCAGAAGGACGCCAAGGGCCCGCTCAAGGGCCTGGTGCTGGATCTGCGCAACAATCCCGGCGGCGTGCTTGATGCCGCGGTCAAGGTCAGCGATGCCTTCCTCGACAAGGGCGCGATCGTCAGCATCCGCGGCCGCGACGATGCCGGCCGCAGCTTCGATGCCACCGCCGGCGACCTGCTCAACGGCAAGCCGCTGGTGGTGCTGATCAATGGCGGTTCGGCCTCGGCTTCGGAAATCGTGGCCGGTGCACTGCAGGACCAGAAGCGTGCGGTGCTGGTCGGCAGCCTCTCGTTCGGCAAGGGCTCGGTGCAGACCATCCTGCCGCTGGCCAGCGAAGGCGCCATCAAGCTGACCACGGCGCGTTACTACACGCCGAGCGGGCGTTCGATCCAGGCCGAGGGCATCGAACCGGACATCATCATCCGGCCGCTGAAGATCGCGAAGAAGGAGAACGGCGAGGATGAGTCCCTGTTCGAGCCGCTGAAGGAAGCGGACCTCAACAAGAGCCTGACCAACCAGGACGACAAGGCCGAGCAGGAAAAGCGCGCCAAGGAACAGGCCGAGAAGGAAAAGCAGGCCAAGGAAGCGCAGCAGCTCGCCGAAAGCGATTACGCGCTGTACGAGGCGCTGAACCTGCTGAAAGGTCTGGTCATCTCACGCGGCCAGTAGCCGCTGGCCAGCACAAGCCTTCGCCTTCCCGCCCCAGGGACTCCGCTCTGTTCGGTCCATCTCCCTGGTGGCGGGTCGCCGCAGCCCTGCTGCTGTGCGCGACCACCACCGTCAGCGCCGCGCCGGCGATCAGCATCATCATCGATGATCTCGGCGATCGCTGGCGCGAGGGGCACGACGCGGTGACGCTGCCCGGTGCCGTTGCCTGCGCTTTCCTGCCGCATTCCCCGCATACCCGTACTCTCGCCAACCTGGCGCACGCCGGCGGCAAGCCGGTGCTGCTGCATCTGCCGCTGGAGCCGGTCGCCGGGCGTCCGCACCCGCTGGCGCTGAAAACCGGTGACGGCAGCGATCGCCGTACACAGCAGCTGGCAACGATGCTGGCCGCTGTGCCCTACGCGCGCGGGGTCAACAATCATCAGGGCAGCCGCGCCACCGCCAGCCACGAACAGATGCATTGGCTGATGCGGGAACTGTCGCTGCGCGGCATCGACTACTTCGTCGACAGTGCCACCAGCGCGGCGAGCGTGGCCTATCCGCTGGCACGCGCCTACGGCCTGCCGGCGACGCGGCGGCAGGTATTTCTCGACAACGATCCCAGCCCAGCTGCCGTGCGCATCGAGTTCGAACGTCTGTTGCGGATTGCGCGCCGCGACGGCCGTGCGCTGGCCATCGGCCATCCGCATGCCGGCACGCTCGCGGTGTTACGGGAACGCTTGCCGCAGCTGGCAGCGGAAGGGATAGAGCTGATCACGCCACAGCAACTGATCGCGCGCAGCCGACAGGCGCCGGCAGCGCCGAAGCCGCGCCTGCGACTCGCCATGCAGCTCGGTTCGCCAACCGAAGTGGCACAGCAAGGTCTTGCGCCGTAGCGCGGCGGCGCACGAATCAGCGCCAGGCGCGCCAACCCAGATAGAGCGCCGCGACCGCCGAGGCTGCGGCCGGCAACGGTACGCCGGCCAGCGCCGGTCCCAGCTTCAGGCCGTAGAGCAGCACGGCAATGATCCCTGCGGCCGCCGCACCCAGTGTCAGGCGACTGCGGCGGCCGCTGTCACGGATTTCAGCCCGCAGCGCGCTCAGTTCACGGCGCTCGACCGCGCCAGGCATTTCGCCACGCCGCAGTTGCTGCACCAGATGATGCGCGAGCTCGGGCAGTGAATCGGCCAGCGCCGGCAGATTGGCGCGCATCTTTCCAAAGGTCGCCGCGGGACCGATGCGCGCACGCATCCAGTCTTCCATGATCGGCTTCGCGGTCTTCCAGAGATCGAGATCGGGATTGAGCTGACGGCCCAGGCCTTCGACCTGCAACAGCGTCTTCTGCAGCAGCACCAGCTGCGGTTGCACCTGGTAATCGAAACGGCGCGCGATCTGGAACAGGCGCAGCAGGAAGAAACCGAAGGAAATGTCCTTCAGCGGCCGCTGGAAAATCGGTTCGCAGATGGTGCGGATCGCCGCCTCGAATTCCTCCACACGGGTGCCGGCCGGAATCCACTCCGACTCCACGTGCAGTTCCGCCACGCGACGGTAATCGCGGTTGAAGAACGCGTAGAAATTCTCGGCGAGATAGCGCTGGTCGGAGACGGTGAGCGTGCCGACGATGCCGAAATCCACCGCCTGATAGCTGGGCCGCTTCGGGTCCGAGGCATCGACGAAGATGTTGCCCGGATGCATGTCGGCGTGGAAGAAATTGTCGCGGAAGGTCTGCTTGAAGAAGATCTCGACGCCGCGCTCCGAGAGCACCTTGAAGTCCACACCCATCGCGCGCAGACGATCAAGTTCGCGGATCGAGATGCCGTTGATGCGCTCCATCACCACCACGCGGGTGCGGGTGTAATCCCAGAACACCAGCGGGTGATAGATCAGTTCCGAACCCAGCCAGTTGCGGCGCAGCAGCGCGCAGTTGGCGCCTTCCCGCATCAGGTCGAGTTCGTCGAACAGGACCTTTTCATATTCGGCGACCACTTCCCGCGGCCGCAGCCGGCGCGCGTTGGCGGAGAACTTTTCCGCCAGCTCCGCCAGGGTGTGCAGCAGCTGCACGTCGGCGGCGATCACGCTTTCGATGCCCGGGCGCAGCACCTTGACCACCACCTGCATGCCGGGATCGCCTTCGACGGCCGGCTTCAAGCGCGCGGCATGCACCTGCGCGATCGAGGCCGAGGCCATCGGCGTCTCATCGAACTCGGCAAAGGTTTCGGCAATCGAACGCCCCAGCTCCTGCTCGATGATCGCGCGCGCTTCGTCGCCGGGAAACGGCGGCACGCGATCCTGCAGATACGACAGCTCCAGCGCGATATCGGCCGGCACCAGATCGGGCCGTGTCGACAGTGCCTGTCCGAACTTGACGAAGACCGGGCCCAGCTCCTCGAGCGCCATGCGCAGACGCTCGCCGCGCGGGCGGGCATCCGCCCTGGCCGGACCGCGACCGAGGAATTCGCGCAGGCCGTATTTGGCGACGACGCGCCGGATCTGCCACAGCCGCCGCACGCGGCCGAAGGTTGCGCTCATGAATTCATCGTCCGGGCTTCGAGCCGTTGCAGGCGTGCTTCAAGGCGGTCGGCGCCATCGCGCACGGCATCGACCGCATCCATCCATTCCTCGACATCCGCGGCTCTTGCGAGATCGCGGGTTTCCTCACGCAGGTACTCGGCGGTGTCCAGCGCCAGCGTACCGGCGGAGCGCCGCCCCCAGCCGAACACGCTCTGCAGCCCCTGCGTCAACCGGTGCGCCGCGGCATCGCCGACGAAGCGCGCGGCAAATTCCTCGGGCTCGAATCCGACGCGCGCCAGCAAGCGGTTGAAGCGCTGCAGCAGCTCGGTATCGCCGTCGATCTGCAGGCCCTGAGGAATTCCGGCCTCACCCTGGCTCACCTGCCATGACAGCCGCATCAGCGTGCTCAGCGAACCGCGCACCGTCACGTCCGGGGTCTGGTCCAGCTGCGGCAGCACGCGCACACCGCTGCCACTGAATTCGATGAAGAACTGCCAGGCCGGCACCGCGACATCGAGCACGATCACCCGCCCCTGCAAGCGCGCGCAATCGGCGAGCACTTCCGGCTCCAGCGACAGATAACGGTTCAACGCCACCTCGATCGCGGCGCAGAGCAGGGCCGGCGCAGCGCTCACGGGTTTGCCTCCCGCATCCAGTGCCCTGCGGGCAGACACCGTGCCGGTGCGCTCATTCGAGCCGGAAGCCGCGATGCACCGCGACGATGCCGCCGGTGAGGTTGTAGACCTGCACGCGGCTGAGACCGGCGTTTTCCATCATGCCCTTCAGCGTCTGCTGATCGGGATGCATGCGGATCGACTCGGCCAGATAGCGATAGGAATCGGCATCCCTGGCCACCAGCTGGCCCATCAGCGGCAGCAGCCGGAACGAATACTCGTCATAGGCCTTGGCCAGCGCGCCATTGGTGGGCTTGGAGAATTCCAGCACCAACAGGCGGCCGCCCGGCTTGAGGCAGCGCGTCATCGAGCGCAGCGCCGCATCCTTGTCGGTGACATTGCGCAGGCCGAAGCCGATGGTGATGCAGTCGAAGCTGCCTTCGGCGAACGGCAGTTTCTCGGCATTGGCCTGCGCCAGCGGCACCTGCACGATGCCGCGGTCGACCAGGCGCTTGCGGCCTTCCCCGAGCATCGCCGCATTGATGTCGGACAACACCACCAGCCCGCGCTCGCCTGCAGCGCGCGCGAATTCGCGGGTCAGATCGCCAGTACCGCCCGCGACGTCGAGCACCTTCTCGCCCGGACGCACCCCGGCCAGATCGATCACGAAGCGCTTCCACAGGCGATGGACGCCGAACGACATCAGGTCGTTCATCACGTCGTAACTGCGCGCCACCGAGGTGAAGACCCCTTTGACGCGCTGCTGCTTCTCGGTCACGGGAACCTGCTCGTAGCCGAAATGGGTGTAACCGGGAGTGCTGGGAGGTTTCTGCTCGGAAGTCATGGCTGTAGGCCGCTGGAGACCCCGCCATTGTAGCGGCAAGCCACCGACGGCCTGTTAGCGCTGCGGCGGTTTCGGCGCCGGCACATGGTGCTGCACCAGCGCCGCCAGCTTGACCACATCGCGGTCGCGACTCATGCCGATCTCTTCGAGACGCTGCAGGTAGCGCGCCCAGTGCTCGGCGTGGCGTGTCCCAAGCTCGTGCAGCACCTCCCAGGTGTAGAGCCCGGTGCTGTGTCCATCGTCGAACACGAGCCGAACCGCATAGCGGCCCACCGGCTCGACCCGGCTGATATTCACCTCGCGCGTGCCGCCGATCAGCATCGGCTCCAGCAGCCCGTGTCCGCGCAGCTCGGCACTGGGCGAATACACCCGCAGGTACTCGCAGGGCAGCTCGAAGCGGGTGCCATCGGCCCACGACACCTCCAGCAGCCGCGCCTTGCGGTGCAGCCGGATGCCGGAGGGCGCCGCGGTGCTCACGGTTCGCACCTCACAGGATGTAACGGCTCAGATCCTGATCGGCCGCCAGCTTGCCGAGCTTGCCGTCGACATAGGCCGCATCGATGTTCAGCACCGAGCCGGCCCGATCCGGGGCGTCGAACGCCACGTCGTCCAGCAAACGCTCCATCACCGTATGCAGACGGCGCGCACCGATATTCTCGGTGCCCTCGTTGACCTGCCAGGCTGTCTCGGCAATGCGGCGCAGGCCGTCATCGCTGAACTGCAGGTCGACGCCTTCGGTCTTCAGCAGCGCCTTGTACTGCTCGGTCAGCGCGTAATCGGGCTCGGTGAGGATGCGCAGGAAATCCTCCGCCTTGAGGGCCTCGAGCTCGACCCGGATCGGCAAGCGTCCCTGCAGTTCCGGAATCAGATCGGACGGCTTGGTCAGATGGAATGCGCCGGAGGCGATGAACAGCATGTGGTCGGTTTTCACCGCGCCGTACTTGGTGCTGACGGTGCTGCCCTCGATCAGCGGCAGCAGGTCGCGCTGCACGCCTTCGCGCGAAACGTCGCCGCCGGTGTACTCGCCGCGTTTGCAGATCTTGTCGATCTCGTCGAGAAACACGATGCCGTTCTCTTCGGCGTTCTTCAGCGCATCGACCTTGATCGCTTCCTCGTCGACCAGCTTCGCGGCCTCTTCCTCGATCAGCTGCTGCAGGGCATCGCGGATCTTCAGCTTGCGGGTGCGCGTGTTGCCCTGACCGAGATTGGCGAACATCGACTGCAGCTGCTGGGTCATTTCCTCCATGCCCGGCGGCCCCATCAGTTGCACACCGGCCGCACCGGGAGTCGACAGCTTCAGTTCGATTTCCTTGTCGTCGAGCTTGCCTTCCCGCAATTGCTTGCGGAATACCTGACGCGCAGCGCCGCTTTCCTGCTGGCGCTGCGGACTGGCTTCGCCAAAATCCTTGGGCGACGGCAGCAGCACGTCGAGCACCCGATCTTCGGCCGCCAGCTCGGCGCGGTCGCGCACGCTGCGGGTTGCCTGCTCGCGGCGCATCTTGACCGCGACATCGACCAGGTCGCGCACGATGGTGTCGACGTCCTTGCCGACATAGCCCACTTCGGTGAACTTGGTCGCTTCGATCTTCACGAACGGCGCATTCGCCAGCTTCGCCAGGCGCCGTGCAATCTCGGTCTTGCCGACACCGGTCGGGCCGATCATCAGAATGTTCTTGGGGTGAATCTCGGCACGCATCGGTCCTTCGACCTGGCCGCGGCGCCAGCGGTTGCGCAATGCGATGGCCACTGCCCGCTTGGCGTCTTTCTGGCCGACGATGTGGCGGTCCAGTTCCTGGACGATTTCACGCGGTGTCATGGTCGGCACCGTGCTCGGGTTGACGTCGTTCATGCTTCGAGCGTCTCGATGGTCAAAGTGTGATTGGTATAGATGCAGATGTCGGCGGCGATATGCAGGCCCTTCTCGACGATGTCGCGCGCGCTGAGTTCGGTGTTGTCGACCAGCGCCCGTGCGGCGGCAGCGGCAAAACTGCCGCCCGAGCCGATCGCGACCACTCCATGGGCTTCAGGCTCCATCACATCGCCATTGCCGGAGATCATCAGCGACGCATCCTTGTCGGCAACGATCAGCAGCGCTTCGAGACGGCGCAGATAACGATCGGTGCGCCAGTCCTTGGCCATCTCGACCGCGGCACGCACCAGCTGCCCGTTGTGTTTTTCCAGCTTGCCTTCAAAGCGTTCGAACAGCGTAAACGCATCGGCGGTGCCGCCGGCGAATCCGGCCAGCACCTGATCGCCGTAGAGACGCCGCACCTTGCGCGCGTTGTTCTTGACGCGGGTGTTGCCCATCGACACCTGGCCGTCGCCGCCCAAGGAGACCTGGCCATTGCGGCGCACACAGAGAATGGTGGTGCCGTCGAACTGTTGCATGACTGAACCGAATTGCGGGTTGGAACAGGATCGTGGGGACGACCGGCAACAGATTCAAGCCAGGGACTGCCTGCGACACCAATGGAAAAGGCGCCTTGCGGCGCCTTTTCCTGCAACAGCAGCAGCGGTTTACTGTACCGGAGCGGCTTCGGGTGCAGCTTCGACAGCCGGGGCGCCTTCTTCAGCGACCGGCGCAGCAGCCGGCTCGCACTTGGCCTTCGGCTCGGCGGCGCAGTCGCAAACGGCGGTTTCGCCGGCAGCGCACTGAATCGTGGCGCTGACGCCTTCGCCGCAATCCTGCGTGCAGGCCTGTGCAGCAACCGCTGCATCGGCAGCCTGCTGGTCAGCCACCGGTGCCACTTCTTCAGCGACCGGCGCCGGCGCGGCTTCAACAGCAGCGGCGTCTTCCTTCTTGCCGCAAGCGGAGAGAACGAGAACAGCGGCCAGACCCATCGCAGCAAACAGATTGCGCTTCATTTGAAAACTCCCAAGGATTCGTATCGGACAGGAAATGCAGGCAATAACTCGATTATCGAGCGCCATTGTGGCGGTGCAGGGGGCCCGATAAGGCGGACGATGATACAGCTTTTTTTGCGTCGCACAAAGACGCTCAAGCACTATTTTTCTTGCGTTTCGCACGCGGATGCGCCTGATCGTAAACGCTCGCCAGTCGCTGCCAGTCGAGGTGGGTGTAGATCTGGGTGGTGGACAGATGCGCGTGCCCCAAAAGCTCTTGCACGGCTCGCAGATCGCCACTGTTTTCAAGCAGATGAGTGGCAAAAGAGTGGCGTAATCGGTGCGGATGCAGAGGCACGCCCAAATTTGCCTGTTGCGCCCAAGTCTTGAGCCGCTGCCCTATGCTGGTGCGCGACAGGCGATCGCCACGTTTCGATACAAAAAGAGCGGCTTCGTCAGCCTTGGCGTACTGACCACGCAATTGCACCCAGGCGGCCAGCGCCGAGCGTGCCTGACGCCCGATCATCACCACCCGCTGCTTGTCGCCCTTGCCGGTCACCCGCAGCTCATGACCGTCCGCGATCGCGTCGATATCCAGGGTCTGCAACTCCGCAAGGCGCAGCCCGGCCGAATAGAACAACTCGACCATGGCCCGGTCACGGATGCCCAGTTCGTCCTCCGGCAGCTGATCGAGCGCCTGCCCCAGCGGCTCCGCCGCGATCACCTGCGGCAGGCTGCGGCGCAGCTTTGGCGCGCGTACCGCCTGGGCCGGGTTCGCCGTCAGCCGGCCCTTGCGCAGTTGCAGACGCAGAAAGCTGCGCAGCGTCGAGAGGTAGCGGTGCAGGCTGACCGGCTCACGTCCGGCACGGTGCTGGCTGCTGATCCAGGCACGCACCAGATGGCTGTCGACCTGCTGCAGCGCCGTGATCCGCGCCTTGCCGCAGTACTCGGCGAATTGCGCCAGATCACTGGCGCTGGCCAGCCGGGTGTGCGGCGAATAGCGCCGCTCCCGCGTCAGATAGTCGAGATATTCCGCGATCAGCGGCTCGAAGAACGCCGGCGGCTCGATCGGCTGCGCGGCAGTCACGGGCCGGCGTCTCAGATCCGCGACCGCACCGCAGCCGCCACCAGCTCCGCGGTCAGCTCCAGGAACAGCTTGCCCTGCCGCGGCTGGAACCGTTCCGGATCGCGCGAGCCCAGTGCCAGCAGACCCAGGCTCTTTTCCTTCTCCAGAGGCACGATCGCAGCCGATTGCGGCAGTTCCGTGGCCTTCGGGAACAGCAGTTGCGCCTTGTCCGCCGAGATCGGGCCGCATTCGATCAATCGGGTGCGGAAGAAGTTCTCGAAGCCGCGCGCCAGCCGCCCCTCGGGCTCGACGGCGATCAGGCCCTCGATGTCATGGCGCTTCAGATGCACCGAAGCGATGCCGATGACCGTCTCGTCGATGCTGAAGTCCTCACGCATGCACTTCGCCAGCCCGGCGACCACGCCGGCCAGCGACGGCGCGCGAATCAGGGTCCGCGCCAGACGATGCACGTTGTCAGCGCGCTTCTCATTGTCGCGCGCGGCATCCAGCAAACGCGTCAGCCGGTCCTCCAGCCGCTGGTTCTTGGCGCGCAGCATGTCGACCTGCTTTTCGATCAATGACACCGCCGAGCCGCTGCGATGCTTCAGCTCGATCGCCTCCAGCAGATCCGGATGGCGCCCCAGAAAATCCGCGTGCGCCTTCAGGTACGCCACCACCTCACGCTCATTGAGCTTCGGCACGGCAGCATTCTCTTCCTTGCTGGCACTCAGTTCGGCCACTCTATCTCTCCCCGATAAACCGTTTCGGCCGGCCCGGTCATCCGCACCGACTGTCCCTCGCCGCCCCATTCGATGGTCAGCAGACCACCGCGAACCTCGACCTCGACCCGCTCGTCGAGCAGACCCCAGAGCCGGCCCACGACCACTGCCGCGCAGGCGCCGCTGCCGCAGGCCAGGGTCTCGCCGGCGCCGCGCTCGTACACCCGCAGGCGGATGCGATCCCGCGCCTCGACCTGCATGAACCCGACATTGACCTGCTGCGGGAACGCCGGATGCCGCTGCAGCTGCTGTCCGATCTCGGCCACCGCCGCGCTGTCGACCTCATCGACCCGCAGCACCGCATGCGGATTGCCCATGCTGACCGCGCCGATCTCGACCGCCGCACTACCTTCCAGCGTCAAGGCATAGCGCAGCGCCCGGGCACGCGCGGTGAACGGAATATCGGACGGCTCCAGCCGCGGCTGACCCATGTCCACGGTATACAGGTGATCCTGCGCGTGGCGCAGTTCGAGCACGCTGGTGCGGGTGCGCACCCGGATCACGTCGCGCACCAGCAGACCGTTCTCGCGGACGAACCGCGCCAGCGCCCGCGAACCGTTGCCGCACTGCCCGACTTCGCTGCCATCGGCATTGAAGATGCGGTAATCGAAATCGACATCGGCGGACGACGGCGGCTCCACCACCAGCACCTGATCGCAACCCACGCCAAAACGGCGGTCGGTGAGGCGCTGCAACAATCCGGGCGTCGGCCGGAAGGGCTGCCGGGTCGCGTCGATCACGACAAAGTCGTTGCCGGCGCCATGCATCTTGGTGAACTGCAGTTTCATCCGGCTATTGTAGACCCGCCGCACCGCATCAGCGGCGGCATGCGGCCGCCGCAGGGCTCCGCGCTGGAATCCGGTGGCGACACCGAAGCGCGCACGGCAGCGGTATTTTTGAGTTTTGCCCCCCGTACATGCTAGAAAGCCGCGGATACGCGTCGTTCCGGGCGCCGGGGAGATACACCGTGAAGGTGCTGGCAGCAGATATCGGCTTTGGATACACCAAGGCCACCGACGGGCGACAATTCCAGATCTTCAAATCGGTGGTCGGCGAGGCCAACGAAGTGCAGTTCGGCGAAAGCCTGATGCCGGCACCCGCCTCGTTTCCGCGCCACATCATTCTCGACGACAAGGGCTGGTTCATCGGCGAGATGGCCGAGCAGCATTCGCGCGGTCGCGGCTTCACCCTCGACCAGACCCAGTTCCTGGCGCAGTACGCCAAGACCCTGGCGCTGGCTGCGCTGGCACCGTTCGCCGACAACGGCGACCCGGTGCGTCTGGTCACCGGGCTGCCGGTCAGCTTCTTCCGCAAGCACAAGGATGCCCTGACCACGCTGCTGCAGAATCGCCACAACGTCACCGTGCTCAAGCCCGGCAGCGGCGAGCGCGAAGACAAGGTCATCTATATCGAGAAGGTGCGCGTGGTGCCGCAGCCGTTCGGCTCGATGTTCAATCTGATGCTCAACGACATCGGCAAGCCAGCCAGTCAGCGCTTCATCTCTGAGAAGATCGGCATCATCGATATCGGCTTCCGCACCGCCGACTACACCATCAGCGACAAGACCCGCTATTCGGAACGCGGCAGCGCCTCGACCGATTCCGGGATCTCGCTGGCCTATACCGCGATCGCCAACTACCTGCAGGAAAAGAGCGGCGTCAGCATCGAGCTGTACCGCCTGTATGAAGGTGTCAGCAAGGGCACCATCAAGATCAAGGGCAAGCGCTACGACCTGACCACCGTGGTCCAAGCGGCGTTCCAGCAGCTGGCCGCACGCGTCGCCCAGGAAGCCAATCGCCTGTGGGCCGACGACTGGGACCTGGATGCCATCGTCATCTCCGGCGGCGGCGGCGCCACCCTCGCGCCGTTCCTGCAGGCCCAGCTCGAAGGGGAAGTGCTGCCGATGCCCGCCGACCAGGACGCGCGCCTCAACAACGTCCACGGCTACTGGAAGTACGGCACGCACCTCTGGGGCGCATAAGGCTGCGGTCTGGCGAGTGTCCGCTGGACACTCGCTGCGCTCAGCCCGTCGCCGCGGCAACCCCCAACACCGTTTCCAGCTCCTCCAGCGCTTCGCCCATGTAGACCGCCAGGCGCTGCATATGCGGCAGGGTGTCGCGGCAGCCGGTGAGGCCGACGTTGAACTGGCCGTTGTAGCTGACCACGGTGATGTTCAGCGCCTGCCCGTGCGACAGCAGTGAGACCGGGTACATCTGCTCCAGCCGCGCACCATTGAAGTACAGCGCTTCGGCCGGTCCCGGCACATTGGAGATGGTGACGTTGAACATCGGCCGGCCCTTGCCGCCAAGGCCAGTCAGCAATTGCAGGATGAACGGCGCCATGAACAGTATGGTGTAGTTGGCCATCGCCGCTTTCGGCAGCTCCTGCAGATGCGCCTTGGCCGCCAGTGCGGAGGCATGAATCGCCCGCAGGCGTTCGACCGGATCGGCAATGTCGGTGTTCAGGTTGGCGATGATGAAGCTGATCGCGTTGGCGGCCTGATCGTCATCGGCAGGCCGCACGGAGACCGGCACGCCGGCGGTCAGCGGCTTTTCCGGCAGCGCATTGATCTCTTCCAGATAGCGCCGCATCGCCGTGGCGCACAGGCTCAAGAACACGTCGTTGATCGACACGTCGGCTTTCTTCGCCACGCGCTTGATCCGCGCCAGCGGGTAGTGCTGGGTGGCGAAGCGTCGCTGCCCCGACACCCGGCTGTTCAGGATCGATTTGGGCCCTTCGAACGGCGTCGCCCAATCGGGCTGCTCCCGACTGATCGCCTGCTTGAAGGTATCCGAGAACGCCCTGGCCAGGCTCGGCGCGGTCCGCGCCTGTTCGCCTGCCGCGCTCCACAGTTTCTGCAGCGGCGTCTCGACGCCATCCTGATCCGCCGGCTGCGGCTTGCGCGGGCCGTAGCCTTGCGTCCAGGGCGGCGGCAGATGGCGTGCGCGCGGATTGCTCGACAGCATCCGCGCCAGCATCCGCATCCCGCCAACCCCATCGACCAGCGAATGGTGCATCTTCATGTACAGCGCGAAGCGGTTGTTCTCCAACCCTTCGATCACCGTGCATTCCCACAAGGGCCGATTGAAATCCATCGGGTGCGAATGCAGGCGCTGGATCAGCTGCCCCAGCTCGCGCTCGCCGCCGGGTTTGGGCAGGGCCGAATGGCGCAGGTGGTAATCGAGATCGATGCGACGGTCCTCGACCCAGCCCGGCAGCACCGACTTCAGCTTCGGCGAACGCAACTTGAGGTTGAACGGCGCGGCGAAGGTCCGCGCCTCGCGCATATGGGTGAACAGTTTCTGCAGGAAGTCGCCGGAAGCCGACTTCGGCAAAGAAAAAATGGTCAAGCTGCCAACATGCATCGGCGTATCGTTGCTGTCGACGTACAGCCACGCTGCATCCATTGGCGTCAGGCGCTTCATCCTCATCCCCTTGTCGTTGTGGCGCAATCAGACCACAGCCACGACAGGGCCACAAACCGGGTTCTGGCGCGGTGGTGGCGGCTTCCGGCTTGCGCCTATACTTGAACAGTCGATCAATCAGCCTTTATTCCAATCAGGACGGCCTCCCGGGGGGAACGGCGGACCGCCCTCAAGACACCCGGAGAGACTCATGAGTACGGTCGTTTCCTATCTGCCTGGCGCTGCAAGCGGCAACGCGTCCGAATCGGACATCAAACGGGTCTTCGAGCGCCAGCGCGAAACCGCGATCCGCCTGCGCACCTCAACCGCCGCCGAGCGCATCACCAAGATCCGCAAGCTGCATGACGCGGTACTGGCGCACCGCCAGGCGATACACGACGCCGCCTACCAGGATTTCCGCAAGCCGCCAGCGGAAGTCGATCTCGCGGAAGTGCTGCCGGTGATCTCCGAAGCCAAGCACGCGATCCGCGCGCTGAAAGGCTGGATGAAACCGAAAGGGGTCTGGCCCACCAGCCTGACCATTGGCCTGAAGTCCTGGGTGCAATACGAACCCAAGGGCCGCTGCCTGATCGTTTCGCCGTGGAACTACAACGTCAATCTGGCCTTCGGACCGCTGGTGTCGTGCATCGCCGCCGGCAACACCGCGATCATCAAGCCCTCGGAAATGACGCCGCACCTGTCGGCACTGATGGCCAAGATCATCAAGGAGACTTTCTCCGAAGATGAGGTCGCGCTGTTCGAAGGCGATGTCGCCGTGTCCTCGGCCCTGCTCGAACTGCCGTTCGATCACATCTTCTTCACCGGCTCGCCGGCGGTCGGCAAGGTGGTGATGGCCGCCGCCGCCAAGCACCTGACCTCGGTGACCCTGGAACTGGGCGGCAAATCGCCCACCATCATCGACGGCACCGCCGACCTGAAAATGGCGGCGCGCACGCTGATGTGGGGCAAGTACACCAACAACGGCCAGACCTGCATCGCCCCGGACTATGTCTATGTCCACGCCTCGATCAAGGATGCGTTCGCGCAGGAATGCATTGCCGTGATCAAGGAGTGCTACGGCGACACCCTGCAGCAGCAGCTGGAGTCACCGAATCTTGCGCGCGTGGTCAACGAGCGCCACACCAAGCGCATCAACGGCCTGCTGCAGGACGCCAAGCAACGCGGCGCACGTATCCTCTGCGGCGGCGAAGCCAGCGAGCAGGACTGCTTCGTTCAGCCGACGCTGCTCGACAACATCCCCGCGGATGCGCGCATCCAGAGCGAGGAAATCTTCGGGCCGCTGCTGCCGCTGGTGGCGTACACCGATCTCGATCAGGTGATCGCCGAGATCAACGCCCAGCCCAAACCGCTGGCGCTCTATATCTGGAGCAAGGACGAAGCCACCATCGACAAGGCGCTAAAGCGCACTAGCGCCGGCGGCACCTGCATCAATCACTGCGTGGTGCAGTACGCCCACGGCAATCTGCCGTTCGGCGGCGTCAACAATTCCGGCATCGGCAGCGCGCATGGTCTCTACGGCTTCAAGGCTTTCTCGCACGAACGTGCGGTGATCCGCACGCGGTTCATGATCGCGCGCACCCTGTTCCCGCCGTACACCAACTTCAAGCGCAAGATGCTCGACGTGATGATCAAGACCCAGTAACCGCATTGCTGCAAACGAAAAGGCCGGGGATTCCCGGCCTTTTTCGATGGCGCAGCAGAAGCAGCGCGCAAAAAAAACCCGCCAACGAAGGCGGGCTGTGCGAATGGCCGGCTTGCGCCGACGATTTGGGCTCGTGACTGCTCTCGGGATCCGATAGCGGATCGACCGGCTGCCACCATTTACGCTTACGCCCCCCGGCGCATCCCCATATCTCCCCCAACCCCTGTTTGCTTGGAAGTAACTCCAGAGTCACAACGGTAGCATTTGAACGCCCCATTCCGAGTAGTAAATCCACCCCAAAAAGGCAGCTCGCCAAGGTGTGCAACATCAGGCCCAAGGCCACCAGGCGCATATAAACGTCACTGTTTCCCCGCAATTTGCATAAAAACCACCCCTGGCCCAGAAGCGTACCAAGCTGGCTTTGCACGGATCGCGTCACCATCGATACAGGCCGTATAGTTCCGGTCATAAGACGTAAAACCATCGGGGGAAGTGACATGCGTGGATCATGGGCGGCGGTGGCCGCGATCGTGGTGGCCGGCCTGACGGCGGCTTGCGGCAGTTCGACGACACCCGGCGTCACTCCCGATGGTGGGGACTCACCCGGCGGGAACAGCGGCAAATACGATGCGCTGGTAACCCGCACCAAGTTCGGCATTCCTCATATCAAGGCCGACGATTACGGCAGCCTCGGCTACGGCCTCGGTTACGCGTTTGCCGAGGACAACCTGTGCGTCATGCAGGAGGACCTGGTCACCATCCGCGGCGAGCGCGCCAAGCATTTCGGCCGCGACGGCAGTTACACGATCGTGCCCAACGGCGTCACCGCGAGCAACGTCAACAGCGACTTCTTCTGGCGCATGGCCGCCAGCGAAGCGCGTGTGGCGCCGACCCGCGACAACACCATGCCGGAGTTCAAGCGGGTCACGGAAGGGTATGTGGACGGTTACAACCGCTACATGCGTGAGCTGAAGGCCGGCCAGCATCCGGGGCGACATGCCGCCTGCCGCGATGCCAGCTGGCTGTACGAGATCAACACGGACGACATGTACCGCCGCTATCTGCGCCTGGCGCTGATCGCATCGTCCTCGGCACTGCTGAATGAAATCGCCACGGCCGCGCCGATGCTGGATCTGTCGCCGGAACAGGAACCCAGCGCCGAGCAGAAAACCGCCGCGCTGCAGCAGGACCCGGGCGCGCTGCGCTACTTCACCGAAATGCGCGGCAAGCGCTTCGGCAGCAACATGTATGCGCTGGGCAAGGATGCAACGCAGGATGGCTCGAGCATGGTGTTCGGCAATCCGCACTTTCCGTGGACCGGCACCGAGCGTCTCTACCTTTCGCACCTCGATCTCGCCGGTCGGCTGGAGATGATGGGCGCTTCGCTGTACGGCATTCCCGCGATCCTGATCGGCTTCAACGATCATGTCGCCTGGAGCCATACGGTCTCCACCGCGTACCGCTTCACGCTGTACGAACTGACGCTGAATCCGCTGAACCCGATGCAGTACCGCTACGGTCTCGGCTTCCGTGACATCGAACAGATTCCGATCACCATCGACGTCAAGGAAGCCGATGGCTCGATGACGCAGGAAAGCCGCACCCTGTATCGCTCGCACTACGGGCCGATGCTGGTGATCAAGGCCGCCGGTCTTCCGATCCTCGGATGGAGCCCGGTCAAGGCCTACACGATGCGCGACGCCAACGCCGAGAATGACCGTCTGATCAACCAGTTCGCGAGCTGGAACACCGCCACCTCGCTGGAGCAGTTCATCCAGATGCACGGCGATATCCTCGGCGTGCCCTGGGTCAATACCGTGGCCAGCGGCCCCGGCGGCAAGGCCTACTACGGCGATGTCACCGTGGTACCGAACGTCCCCGACACCAAGGTGCAGACCTGTCAGGCGCTGCCCATACACCAGGTGGTGAACCTGCTGATGCCGGGTCTGCCGGTGCTCAACGGCTCGCGCCCCGCCTGCGAGTGGGACAGCGATGTCGATGCGCCGGTACCGGGCGTCTTCGGTCGCAGCAACCTGCCGAAGCTGCAGCGCGACGACTGGGTGGCCAACAACAACGACAGCCACTGGCTGACCAACCCGGCTGCACCGCTGACCGGCTACGCAGGAATCATCGGCGACGAAGGCTCGGCCCGCTCCTATCGCACACAGCAGGCGATCACGCAGATGCAGCACCGGCTCGACGGCTCCGACGGCCTCGGCGCTCCCAAGTTCACCATCCCGCTGCTGCAGCAGGTCACGCTGTCGTCGCGGATCAAGACCGCCGAATACGGTCTGGCCAACGTGCTGTCCGAAATCTGTCCGGGGACCAGCGGCAACGAGGCCGCGGCCTGTGCCGCACTGGCGCGATGGGACGGCACCGGCAATGCCGATGCCGTCGGCGCGCATGTCTGGCGCGAGTTCATGCGCGCATTGACCGGGGGCGCCGACCGCGGCGGCAACTTCTGGCGGGTGCCGTACTCGGCCGCCGATCCGGTCAATACGCCGCGCGATCTCAACACCTCGGCGCTGAAGGTGAAGAACGCCTTCCGCGACGGCGTCGCCGCGGTCAAGGCCAGCGGCTATGCCTTCGACGCGACATTGGGCGAGATCCAGCATCCCTGCTGCATCCTGCGCGATATCCCGATCTTCGGCGGTGACTTCTTCGAAGGCGCGTTCACTATCGCCTCTTCGGACGCACTGACGCCGACCGGCTACGACGTCGCCTACGGCAACAGCTACATCCAGACCGTCACCTGGAACGATGAAGGGGTGCAGGCCGAAGGCTTCATCACCTACTCGCAGTCCACCGATCCGGCCAACCCGCATTTCAGCGACTACACCAAAGCGTACGCGGCCAAGCAGTGGCACAAGTTGCCGTTCCGCGATGCCGAGATCGAGGCCGAGATCTTCGACCGTTACCGGCTGACCGAATAAACCGGACGGCGAGTTCCTCCTGTGAAGGGGGAACTCGCCGCAGACGGCCCCGGTCTACACCGGCGTCATGTCCCGCTCCCTGAGTGTCGCGTTGCTGATCCTGCCCCTGCTGCTGCAGGGACTGGGCAGCGCGCTGGCCGCAGCGCCTACAGTGGCGCCACAAACCATGACCGTGATGAAGGCCGAACCAGGCGAGCACGCCGCGATGCCCTGTCACGACGACGCCGAGCGCGCCGCCGCCATGCCCTGCTGCGATGAGGATCAGGCCTGCCGCTGCACCGCCGCCTGCTTCGGCGGCAGTGCGCCGCTGCCGCGTGGCATCACCTCCATGGCACTGCCGCCGCTGCGTCCTGCAACCACTGCCAGCCCGCCGGCGCCGCTACCGGCGCATCCGCATCCGCCGCTGAGACCTCCCGCCTCCGCCGTCAGCTGAAGGTCCGCGTTCCGGTTTACCGGACGCGGCGTCATTGGCTCTCCTCCGGAGGACGTCATGTCCCTATCCCGTTTCATCGGCCTTGCGCTGGCGCTATCGCCGCTGCTGGGCCATGCAAAACCCATCGCCTACCAGGGCGGCACTACCGTCATGGGCGAATACGGTGCCGGCACCATGCAGGAATACCAGGCGTTCTACGCGCCGGGCTACTGGTGGTCGGCCGGCGTCGGACACTTGCGCCTGGACGCCGAAGACCGGCGCTACACGCACGAGATCACCTATCTGCGTGCCAACCTGCTGGCCAAGCGCTGGAACCTGCCACGCGCACAGGCCAACGTTTTCGCCTGGGGCGGCGTCGGCTCGGCGCGCGGCAGCGATTTCGCCGGCAACGAAACCGCCTGGAACGCCGGCGGCCAGATCGACTACGAGACGCTGCGGTTCTACTCCTCGGCGCGCAGCGACTGGCAGTACGCGCAGGAAACCTTCTCGCACCGCATCGACACCGTGCAGTTCGGCTGGGCGCCCTACGTCCACGACTGGGACCGGCTCGCAACCTGGTTCGTGATCCAGGGCCGCCATTACACCGGCGGGCTTTACGACGGGACCGAAGGCGCGGCGCTGCTGCGCCTGTTCCGCAACAGCCGCTGGGGCGCCATCTGGGTCGAGGCCGGCATTACCCAGGACGGCGAGCCGCAAGCCATGTTCATGTTCAATTACTAGGAGTCGCTCTCATGTTGATCCACAGAATCGGGATTGCCGCCGCAATCCTGGTTGCAGCAACGCTGGGCTTTTCTGCACACGCGCAGAACACTCCGCGCACCGCCGAGATGCAGGTCGATGGCCTGGTATGCGCGTTCTGCGCACAGGGCATCAGCAAGCGCCTCAAGCGCATGGATGCCACCGCCGAGGTTTTCGTCAGCCTCGAAAATGGCCTGGTCGCGGTGCAGTTCAAACCCGGCCAGGACATCGATGACGCGGTATTGCGCGCAGCGCTGACCGAAGCCGGCTACAGCGTGCGCGGCATCCGGCGACACGACGAGTCGCTGGATGCGGTACGCGCACGCACCAAGGCCGGACCATGAATGCGCCGCAGCTCGACCCGGGCCTGCGCAGCAGTGCCTGGGGCGCGTGGCTGTCGCTGCTTGCCAGCAGCTCGACCCTGCTCTGCTGCGCGCTGCCGGCACTGATGGTGACGCTGGGCGCGGGCGCAGCGCTGGCCGGCCTGGTCAGCGCCATCCCTCAGTTGATCTGGTTGTCGCTGCACAAGGTCTGGGTCTTCGCGCTGGCCGCTGTGCTGCTGCTCGTTGCCGGCGCCCTGCAGTGGCAGGCGCGACGGCTGCCCTGTCCGGTCGAACCGCGGCTCGCGGCGCAGTGCGCACGCGTCCGCCGGGTCGGCGCCTGGGTCTATGGCCTGGCGCTGCTGTTCTACCTGCTGGGCCTGTCATTCGCGTTCATCCTGCCGCTGCTCGACGGTGCGGCAAGCTGACTCGCCGCTGACCACCCTTGGTGCGGTCTCCCCCGCATAATGCGGGGGAGACCATGACCGCAAGAACCATTTCCGCCGCGCAGCCGTCCCTCGCCGATCCCGCCAAGGTGCAGCGGCTGCGGCTGCTCACTTTCAACATGCAGGTGGGCATGCCCACCGCGCACTACGGCCACTACCTGACCGGCGCCTGGCGACACCTGCTGCCGTCGAAAAGCGTGCGCCGCAACCTCGACCGCATCGCCGAACTGGCGCGCGACTACGACGTGGTGGCGCTGCAGGAAGCGGATGCCGGCAGTCTGCGCACCGCCAGCGTCAACCAGATCGAATATCTGGCCAGGCGCGCCGGTTTCGATCACTGGCGCCTCGGCGTGAACCGCAATCTGGGCCCGTTCGCGCAGCATGCGCTGGGTGTGCTTTCGCGGGTACCGCTGAGCGATGTGCAGCATCACGCCCTGCCCGGCCAGGTGCCCGGTCGCGGCGCACTGGAAGTCACGCTGCAGACGCCCGCCCATCACCCGCTGCAACTGGTGATTGCGCATCTGGCGCTGGGCCGCGGCACGCGCAGCCGCCAGATCGAATACCTGGCGCGTCTGGCACGCGAACAGCACGACACCCTGCTGCTCGGCGACCTCAACTGCGAACCCGAGGAGCTGGCGCAGCATCCGGGGCTGCAGAAGCTGGGCTTCCGCATCATCCATGACAGCCCCACCTATCCCAGTTGGCGCCCCCGCCGCAGCATCGATCAGGTCCTGGCGGGGCCGGGCGTCATCACCCAGACCTGTCTGGTCCTGCCGGACCGCCTGTCCGACCACCTCGCGGTGGCGACCGAAGTGCAGTTGCGCCCACGATGACCGCCTATCTGCAACAACTGGATCTGGTCGGCCTGCTGATCGGCCTGTGGGCGCTGGTCGCCATCTGCACTGCCGGGCATGCACTGCTGAGCAAGGATGATCCACGCTCGGCCTGGGGCTGGATCGCGGTCTGCTGGCTGTTTCCGTTCGCCGGGCCGATGCTGTACTTCTTTTTCGGCATCAACCGCCTGCGCCGCTACGCCCAGGAACTGGGGCATCGCAGCGGCGAGCTGACCTACGCCGAGGCGCGACACCCCGACGACATCCGCCATCAGGCCGCCACTACCGCACTGGCGCAGATTCCGCCCTCGCTGGAGGAAGTCGTGCGGATTGCCGATGCGCTAACCGGGCGCGCACTGCTGGGCGGCAATACCCTGCTGCCGCTGCGCAACGGCGAACAGGCCTATCCGCGGATGCTCGATGCCATCGCCCGCGCGCAGCACTGCGTGTGTCTCGCCAGCTATCTGTTCGATGCCGACGCCACCGGCCGCCAGTTCATCGATGCCCTGGCGGCGGCGCAGCAGCGCGGCGTCGCGGTGCGTGTGCTCCTCGACGGCATCGGCGAGCGCTACCACTGGCCGGTGGCCAGCAAGCTGCTGCGCAAACGCGGGGTGCCGGTGGCGCGCTTCAATCCACCGCGGCTGCTGCCGCCGTCGCTGCACATCAACCTGCGCAATCACCGCAAGCTGCTATGGGTCGATGGCGAGGTTGCGTATACCGGCGGCATCAACATCGGCGATCGTCATCTGGTGGAGAGCGACCCGGCCCGCCATGTCGCCGACACCCACTTCGAAATCCGCGGCGCGGTGCTGAACCAGCTGGCGGAAAGTTTCGTCGAGGACTGGCTGCATGCCAGCGGCGAGCGCTGGTCGCCGCTGGCCGCCGTCGCGGCCAATGGCGATGCGGTCTGTCGCGTGATCACCGATGGTCCGCATGAAGACGTCGACGCGCTGTCGCATCTGCTGCAGGGCGCGGTCTCGGCGGCCAAGCGCGAGGTACGGATCATGACGCCGTATTTCGTGCCGCCGCCGGCACTGGCCTCGGAGCTGGTCAACGCGGCGCTGCGTGGCGTGCGCGTCGAAGTGTTCCTGCCGGCGCACAACAACCTGCCGTTCGTGCAATGGGCGTCGTATCACGCGCTGCAGCCACTGCTGCAACGCGGCGTGCATGTCTACGAACAACCGCCGCCGTTCCGCCACGACAAGCTGTTCATCGTCGATGGCGCCTATGCACAGATCGGCTCCGCCAACTTCGACGCGCGCAGCCTGCGGCTCAACTTCGAGATGAACGTCGAGATCTACGACCGCGCATTCGCCCGCTACCTCAATGCGCGCTTCGATGCCGCCAGCGCCGAATCAAAGCCGATTACGCTGCAAAGCCTCGCGCAACGCGGGCTCGCCGCGCGCCTGCGCGATGCGATCTGCTGGCTGTTCTCGCCGTATCTGTAGCCGCCCTCTCAGCGACCTACCCGCACCAGCGTGCGCCCCTGCACCGTACCGGCGATCAGGTCCTCGCAGGCCGCGGGCAATTCATCGAGCGTGATCTCGCGCGCCACCAGGGTGTCGAGGATGCGCGGTTTCCATTCGCCCGACAGCTTCTGCCAGATCTCCTCGCGCCAGGCACGCGGGCATTCCACCGAATGAATCCCCAGCAACGAGGCACCGCGCAGGATGAACGGCATCACCGTGGTGTGCAGTTCATGAGACTGCGCCAGGCCGATGCTGGCGATGTTGCCCCAGGGCCCCACGGTGCGCGTCAGCCAGGCCAGGGTCTCGCCGCCGAGGTTATCGACCGCCCCACCCCACAGCGCCGATTCCAGTGGCCGCTTACCGAGATCCAGCGCTTGCCGCGACACGATCTCGTCAGCACCGAGTTGCTTGAGATAGGCATCGGCACGACCCGCCTTGCCGGTCACCGCATGCACGGTGAAACCCGCGCGCTTGAACAGATCGATCGCCAGTGAACCGACACCGCCGGTAGGTCCGGTGATCGCGATCGGACCCATGTCCGGCCGCTGGTGATTTTCGAGCATGCGTCGCAGCGCCAGTGCCGCGGTGAAGCCCGCGGTGCCGATGCACATCGCTTCGCGCAGGCTCAGGCCCCTGGGCAGCGGAATCAGGATCTCGGCCGGAACGCGCGCGAACTCGGCATAACCACCGTCGAGCACCTCGCCAATGTTGCAACCGGTGACCAGCACGGCATCGCCGGCCTGGTAGCGTGGATCGTCGCTGTGTTCGACGTGTCCGGCGAAATCGATCCCCGGCACCTTCGGATAGCTCTTGAGGATGCGGCCCTTGCCGGTCACCGCCAGCGCATCCTTGTAGTTGATGTCGCTCCAGACCACGCGCACCACCACGTTGCCGGGGCTCAGGTCATCGACCGTCAGCGTTTCGAAGCGGGCTTCGGTCTGGGTTTTGTCGCGTGCATGGACGCGCAGCGCACGAAATGAGTTCATCGGCAAGTTTCCGGCTGAAGTGGAAAGGGGGACAATCCGGGCCAGTGATTCTGCCAGAGCCCACATGAGCCAACACCCCGACCACCCGCCGCTGGACGAACAGCACGTCGACGCCGACCCGCTGCTGCAGCTGCAGTCCTGGCTGGACGCCGCGCGCGCCGCCAACATGATCGAGCCGACCGCGATGACCCTGGCCACCGTCGATGCCGAGGGCCATCCCTCCGCGCGCGTGGTGCTCTACAAGGGGCTGTACCAGGGCGGGCTGACGTTCTACACCAACTACGAAGGCCGCAAGGGCCGCGAGCTGCTCGACAACCCGAACGTGGCGCTGGTGTTCTGGTGGGACAAACTCGAACGTCAGGTGCGCGTGGAGGGCCGCGTCACGCGGCTGCCGCGCGAACTGTCGCAGCAATACTTTCACAGTCGCCGCCGTGAATCGCAGCTGGGCGCCATCAGTTCGCAGCAAAGTGCCGTGGTCAGCTCCCGCGAGGAACTCGAGCGCCGCTATGACGCCAATGCCGAGCGCTACCGCGACGGCGAAGTGCCCCTGCCGGACTTCTGGGGTGGCTATCGGGTCGAACCGCACAGCATCGAATTCTGGCAGGGCCGTCTCGGGCGTCTGCACGACCGCCTGCGCTATCGCCGCGACGCCGCGCAGCCGTGGCGGATCGAACGACTGCAACCCTGATCCGCGTCGCGTTCACGACGCCCGCTTCTTCCCTTCGACGGAGTTGTCCATGACTCACCCTTTCGACTTCAGCGGCAAGACCGTATTCGTCTCCGGTGGCACCAGCGGCATCAACCTCGGCATCGCCCATGCCTTCGCCCGCGCCGGTGCAAGGCTGGCGGTGATGTCGCGCAAGCAGGACAAGGTTGACGCGGCCGCGACCGAACTGCGCGCGCACGGCGGTGAGGTCGAAGGCTTTGCTGCCGACGTGCGCGAGTCTGCGCGTGTCGAAGAGGTGATGAAGGCCGTGCACGCGCGCTTCGGCGAAATCGATGTGCTGATCTCGGGTGCTGCCGGCAACTTCCCCGCACCGGCGCTGGGCATTTCCGCCAACGGCTTCAAGTCGGTGGTCGATATCGACCTGCTCGGCACCTTCCACGTGCTGCGCGCCGCCTATCCATACCTGCGCAAGCCGGGCGCCAGCGTGATCAACATTTCCGCGCCGCAGGCCTTCAACCCGATGGAGTACCAGATGCACGTCTGCGCCGCGAAGGCCGGCGTCGACATGATCACCCGCGTCGGCGCCATCGAATGGGGTGCGGACGGCGTGCGCGTGAACTCCGTGGTGCCCGGACCGATCGCCGATACCGAAGGCATGGCGCGCCTGGCACCCACCCCGGAAACCGAGCGCGTGGTGCGCGAGTCGGTGCCGCTGCAGCGCTTCGGCACCAAGCAGGAAATCGCCGACTGCTGCCTGTGGCTGTCGAGCCCGATGGCCTCCTATGTCTCCGGCATCGTGATCCCGGTCGACGGCGGCTGGTCGCTGGGCGGCACCAGCATCTCCGGCGCCGGGCTCAAGAAGGCGCTCAGCGGACAGGCGTGAGCCGCCGCTCCGCCCCCTTGGGCCACGTTCGCGTTCAGCCAGGTTTCACTATCATCCGCGACCGTTAAACTGCCGAAAACCACCAAGGAGTCCCGCCATGCTGCGTTGGATCATTGCTGTCACCGCCGCCGCGGGCCTGCTGGTCGCCTGCGCCACCTCCCCCACCGGCCGCACCCAGCTGAAGCTGGTGTCCGACGGTGAAATGGCCCAGATGGGCGCTACCGCGTTCCAGGAGCTGAAAACCAAGACGCCGCTGACCAAGAACGCCAAGACCAACAGCTACGTGCAGTGCATCAGCAACGCTATCACCCGCGAGACCGGCGGCGCCTGGGAAGTGCAGGTGTTCGAGTCCGATGAAGTGAACGCCTTTGCGCTGCCCGGCGGCAAGATCGGCGTCTACACCGGCCTGCTGAAAGTCGCCGAAAACCAGAACCAGCTCGCGGCCGTCATCGGCCATGAAGTGGCGCATGTGCTCGCCGGCCATTCCGCCGCGCGCGTCTCCAACCAGATGGCCACGCAACTGGGCGTGGGCCTGATCTCCGCCGGTACCGGCCTGTCGCCGGACATGATCGGCATGGGAGCCAACCTGCTGCTGCTGATGCCCTACGGCCGTGGCGACGAAACCGAAGCCGACGTGCTCGGCCTGGACCTGATGTCGCGCGCCGGCTTCGACCCGCGCCAGGCACCGGCCCTGTGGGTCAACATGGGCAAGGCCAGCGGCGGTCAGGCGCCACCGGAATTCATGTCGACCCATCCCTCGAACGAATCCCGCATCCGCGATCTGAACGCGCGCCTGTCCACCTCGCTGCCGCTGTACGAGCAGGCCCGCGCCGCCGGCAAGAAGCCCAACTGCAGTTAAGGCAACGCACGCAAAAGCCCGCTGCGCACCCACCGGGCGCAGCGGGCTTCGACGTTGTACGGCTGAAAGAAAAGGCCACCCGCTGGTCGCCGCCAACTGCCGCCCCTTCGCATCACGTCATTACCGAATTGAGGAACATCATGAGCGGTGTCATTCGCATTGGAATCGCCGGCTACGGCAACCTGGGCCGCGGCGTCGAAGCCGCCATCGGCAAGAACCCGGACATGTCGCTGGTCGGCATCTTCACGCGCCGCGCACCCGAGAACCTGATCCCGCTGCTGCCCGGCACACCCGTGTTCGGTATCGACACCCTGGACCGTCGCACCACCGATATCGACGTCCTGATCCTCTGCGGCGGCTCCAAGGACGATCTGCCGGTACAGGGCCCCGCGTTTGCATCCAGGTTCAACACCGTCGACAGCTTCGACACCCACGCGCGCATCCCGGAATACTTCGCGGCCGTCGACGCCCAGGCACAGCCGGCCGGCAAGACCGCCTTGATCGCCTGCGGCTGGGACCCGGGCCTGTTCTCGATCAACCGCGTCTTCGGCGAAGCCCTGCTGCCGGACGGCGCCACCTACACCTTCTGGGGGCGCGGCCTGAGCCAGGGCCATTCCGACGCCGTGCGGCGCGTGCCCGGCGTGGCCGGCGGCGTGCAGTACACGATCCCCTCCGGAGACGCGATGGCCCAGGTACGCAGCGGCTCGCGGCCGGAACTGAGCACCCGCGACAAGCACACCCGCGAATGCTTCGTGGTGCTGGCCGAGGGTGCCGATGCCGAGCAGGTGCGCGAAACCATCGTCACCATGCCGCACTACTTCGACCAGTACGACACCACCGTGCAGTTCATCACCGCCGAAGAACTGGCGCGCGATCACGGCGCCATGCCGCACGGCGGCTTCGTCATCCGCAGCGGCAATACCGGTGCCGACAACGCCCAGGTGATCGAATACGGCCTCACCCTCGGTAGCAACCCACAATTCACCGCCAGCGTACTGGTGGCTTACGCACGTGCGGTGCACCGCATGAGCCAGGCAGGGCAGGTCGGCGCCAAGACCGTATTCGACGTGCCGCCCGGATGGCTGTCGCCGAAATCAGCCGCGGCACTGCGCAGCGAGCTGCTCTGAGGCAAATCGGTTTTTGTCGCCACTGGCGCCTACGTGAAAACAATGGCGCGCGAGAAACCAAAATTGCGCTCAAGACTGCGTACCCGGAAGGCCCGCTGCACTCACAAGAGCGCAGCGGGCTTTCTTTCATCTACAACCGATCCAGCGGACTAACCACCCCTCGTCCGCCTCGGTTCAACACGTGGGTGTAAATCATGGTTGTGCTCACGTCCGAATGGCCAAGCAGTTCCTGCACCGTGCGGATGTCATAGCCGTTCTCCAGCAAGTGCGTGGCGAAGGAATGGCGCAACACGTGCGGTGAAACCGGCTTCGAAATCCCTGCCCGCTGGGCCGCTAACCGGATGCTCTTCTGGATTCCACCCTCGTCAACATGATGACGCCGCACCACACCCGAACGCGGATCGGTTGAAAAACCCTGCGCGACAAAAACGTACTGCCATGCCCACTCGCGGGACGCATTCGGGTACTTCACCGATAGCGCATCCGGCAGCCACACATCAACCTGACCAGCGGCGAGATCCCGCTCGAACAAGGTCTCTCGCACCTGCAGATGCTGCCGCAGCGTCGCGACCAGCGAATCAGGAAGCACCGTGACGCGATCTTTCCCACCTTTGCCGTTCCTGACCGTAATCTGACGGCGCTGAAGATCGATGTCCTGCACCCGCAGGCGGACACCCTCCATGAGCCGCATGCCCGTGCCATACAAAAGCCTGACCATCAAGCGCATCGAATCGTCCAGACGTTCGATCACCCGCTGTACCTCATCTGGCGTCAGCACCACCGGCAACCGCTTGGGCTTCTTGGCGCGAACGACATCCCCGATCCAAGGCACCTCCTGTTCCAGCACCTGCTTGTAAAGGAACAAAAGCGCGGCCAGAGCCTGATTCTGCGTGTTGGCAGCAACCTTTCGCTCAACCGCAAGATGGGTCAGGAAACTGCCGATTTCCTCCCGCCCCATGTCCCTCGGATGTCGCTTGCCATGAAACAGGATGAAGCGTTTAATCCAATCCACATAGCTTTCTTCAGTCCGAATGCTGTAATGCAAGGTTCGAAGCTTTGCGCGCACTTGATCAAGCAACTTGGGAGATGAATGATCGGACATGTTGATTGCGGCCTAATCTGGCGTCTTTCCGGCCGTTTTTATATCAATCAATATGTTACGTCAATTCATTATTGTCTTAGGCGTCAGACATTTCGTCTTAGGTGTCATGATGTGGAATCTAATTAAGCGTTATGTGGCAAACAATGGACGTTGAGACATTCAAGGCATCTGTGCATCCACTACTGAAGTCTTATGGCTTCAAGCGATCCAGCGCAACGTGGCGGCGGCCGCACGGAGGAACCGTTGCGGTATTCAATGTCCAAAAGTCAAATTGGGGTGGTAGTGCTTACTACATCAATCTCGGCGTTTACTTTCACGCAATCGGGCTTGAAACTGCGCCAACAGAGAATCGCTGTCATGTGCGCGTAAGGCTAGATGTTGCAACCCCTGAAGCGGTGGTGGCTGAAGCGATTTCGTGGTTTGAAGCAAGGACAACATTCGCCCAAGTACGCGCTCTTGCAAAGGAAGATTCACAGAAAGGTCTCGTATTTAAGGAGTTTCTGGATGCCTAACCACATAACCCGGCGCTCAAGCGGACGTCAGCCCGCTACGCGGTCTACCGCCGCTTAGCTGGTGCGTTGGGCTTAAAAGAAGCTATGCCGTTACGAATCGAAGGCGGATTGGCTGATGTAACAGACCAAGGCGTAACGGTCACGCCCTGGTTTTCCTTCACCGCGCTGGTCATCCCCTGGTCAAACATCATGTTTGTCGGCGCCACACCAGCTGTAAAAAGACAGAATGGTGAGTGGGTTACATATAAAGGTGAGGCCTTGACCACCGAGACACTTAGCCGAGGGCAACGCTTCTACCTTCTCCAAGTTGCAGTGCATGATCGGGCCGCTGTAGTTAGGTCGGCCTCATTCCTTGTGAAAGCCTGGGTACGGGTTACGCTCTTGCTAAAGCCGCTCTATATGGCTAACGACAAGCCTCATCCGTCCCAAGGCGTCCTCAAGCTCTATCTGCGTCGGCGTTGGGTGCGTCGTAACGGCGTTGAGATAGTAAAGGCGTTGGAGGCCGCGGAGTCGCATTCTGGCTTTGGCCTCATCTGCACATCGGATTGACCATGCCCAACAAGGTGCTCCAACCGACGTATTTGCCTCCGCTTCGCTGCGGCAAATCCGCGGCTGAGCCCAGGCGTTGGGCGACACGGCACAGCGAATGAAAAACATCGTTTACGTCGAGCTTCTTGAGGAAGGAACACCGTGTTGGCGGCCGGTGGAGGCCGAGAATGAGGGTGGCAATACCTATCGTCTTCTCGGGCCTCTGCCTGAAGGGGAAGCATGGGCGTTTCAGCCCGGCGAGCGCGTTCTCTGCAAGGAGCATACGTTCTCAAGCGGGGAGCGCGGGCTGCTGGCGTATGCACGTGCGTAGCGCCCAACCAGCTATTCAACCCGACGGTCACGCCTTCGGCGTGCCCGTTAGCGCCCGAGATCATCTTTATGGCTAGTCAAGAAAAAAACGAATCAATATTAGCCGCTGATGCCCCAGAGCGGAAAAAACCATCGGTGTATCCGGAGCCTTTTGCCTCACGAATGCAGAGCCGAATAAAGCGCCCGCTTGGCGACCTATTCGGCCTAACAAACTTTGGCGTCAATCTGACGACCATTGCTCCAAGTGGCGTCTCCGCACTTCGGCATGCCCACTCAAAGCAAGATGAGTTCGTGTACGTTGTTTCAGGCATCGCAACGCTAGTCACAAACAATGGAACATCATTGTTAAAAGCTGGCATGTGCGCGGGCTTCAAAGCTGGCAATGGCAACGCTCACCAAATTCGCAATGACTCAGGCGAACCCCTTGTCTATCTTGAGATCGGAGATCGTTCTGCTGGCGACCAAGTGACGTATCCAGACGACGACATTGCAGGCAGTTTGGTAAATGGAGCTTGGGAGTTCACACACAAAGATGGCACGCCATACTAATCTGCCTTTGGGCGCTAACAATTCATTCAAGCCGACACGGAAGTTCCCCCGATTTAGTTAACACTCCGACCTAACTGTTGGACTTCCCCCGGTGCAGTAGGCATTCCGGCCCTATGAATTGAGCATAGGAGGAAGTGCATGAGCACCCAGAGATTCACACTGGAATTCAAGGAAGAGACGGCTCGTCGGGTCGTTGATCGGGGCATTCGGTTGCCGGAATTTCAGCCCGCCTCGGCGTTTCAAGCCACAGCTTGTACAAGTGAGTGAAGGCGGTTCCGCCCGGCCGGACCGAGAAACAGGCTGCCGATCTGATCGGGGCCAAGAACGAGGCTCTCAAGTTGCAGGCCCGTTATCCGCCTGGGCGATGGAAGCGCCGGTACAAATCGCGCACCGACTCCATCAGCAAGGGTACCGGGCCGTCAACTACCAGATCAGGAACAATCGCATGGATCGGCAGCGCGCGTACCGGTGACGCAGGCACTCCCAGTTCCGCCAGCCAGGCGGCCAATTGCGCGGACGAGCTGACATACACGATGCGCCCCAGTCCGACCCAGCCATGCGCCGCGGCACACATCGGACAGTGCTCACAGGAGGTAAACAGCGTCGCCGCCGCACGCGCCTCTAGCGTCAGATTCGCGGCAGCCCAGCGCGCCAGCTCAAATTCCGGGTGTCGCGTACGGTCGCCGGAGGACACGCGATTGCGATCCTCGGCGAGCACCGCCCCGTCCGCAGCAACGAGGACGGAGCCGAACGGCTCATCTCCCGCGGCCAAGGCTTCGGCCGCCAAGGCCACACAGCGGTGCAAGTGCTGCAACTCATCTGTCGTTGGATTGAAGTATTCGTTCATAAAGCCCTCTGAAAACATGCAGCACACCACCCAGTGAGTCGGTGCCGCCCTCAAATACACCGTTGGCATGCTCGCTCCAGAATCTCTGACGGCAATGTCCGCAGTCACTCCAGCAGCCGAGCATTTTCATGGCAACTGATCGGAGAATCGCCTTTCTCCGACCGTCGTTCGTGCGGGTCGTCGCCAGGTAATGATCCCGTTGACGACGCCCAGGAACAAAGGGGCAGATTTATTCTCCGCGATTCCCTCCCTGCAAAGAATGGATCGGTCCCTTGGCATTCGGCTTAAACTGAGCGTCAGGCATCACCCATCACGTCAAGGTAAGCGAGTCCATGAGCCAACATCCAATCGAGGTCTGGCACCACCTTGTCCAAGCCAATGATCCCGCTGGCCTGGACAAGCTTCTTGCGGCAGACGCGGTGTTCATCTCACCTGTCGTTCACACGCCGCAGCGCGGAAAGGCCTTGACCAAAGGCTATCTGAGCGCTGCCTTCCATGTCCTCTTCAACGCCAGTTTCCGGTATGTCCGCGAGATCATCGGGGACTCTGACGCAATGCTGGAGTTTGAGACAGAGATCGACGGGGTACTGGTGAATGGTGTCGACATCATCAAGTGGAACGAGCGTGGCGAGATCACCGAGTTCAAGGTGATGATCCGCCCACTGAAGGCCATCACCGTCATCCACGAACGTATGGGCGCCATGCTTGCAGCCGGAAAGGGTGGGAAATGACGCCTGACGAATCATTAGAGCCGACTCCGTTTCGCTGTGCGGCTTGAGTCCTGCGTCAGCTGAACACCGGCTCCGCAACATCCACCGCATAGTGGCAAGCCGACATCCCGCCATCGGCGAAGCGGCGCGCATGCGGCACGCTGCGGGTGCATTGCTCGTCGGCCATCGGGCAGCGGCTGACGAAGGCGCAACCCAGCGGCGGTCGGTTGAGGCTCGGCAGTTCGCCGTCGAGCAGTTGGTGTTGCCGCTGTTCTTCCGAGGCGCCCGGCACTGATGCCAGCAGGGCGCGGGTGTACGGATGCCGTGGTTGCGTGAAGATCTGCCCGCAGTCGCCCTGCTCCATCCCGCGGCCGAAGTACATCACCAGCACGCGATGGCTGATTTGGCGCACCACGGCCAGGTCATGCGCGATGAACAGCAGCGCAAGGCCGTATTCCTGTTGCAGCTCGGCCAGCAGATTGACGATCTGTGCCTGGATCGACACATCGAGTGCCGACACCGGCTCATCGCAGATCAGCAAGCGCGGCCGTACCACCAGCGCGCGCGCAATGCCGATGCGCTGACATTGCCCGCCCGAGAACTCATGCGGGTAGCGGTCCATATGCGCGGCCGGGATGCCGACGCGCTCCAGCATCTGCTGCACGCGCTCTACCCGCTCGGCAGCGGACAGTTCCGGGCACAGTGCGCGCAGCGGCTCGGCGACGCTGCGACCAATGGTCATGCGTGGGTTCAGGCTCGCGAGCGGGTCCTGGAACACCATCTGGATCTCGCGGCGCTGCTGCCGCCAGCCTGCGGCATCGAGCCGAGTCAGGTCACGGCCGTCGAAATGGATCGCGCCGCCGGCAATCGGCTGCAGGCCGATCAGGGCACGCGCCAGCGTCGATTTGCCGGAGCCGGACTCACCGACCAGCCCCAGGGTCTGTCCGGCGTAGAGATTGAAGTTGATGTCGTCGACGGCGCGCAGGGGCACGGGCGCGCGCCAGAACTGACGGCCGCGCGCGGCAAACTGCACGCGCAGCTGCCGTACGGCCAACAAGGGGGTGGCCGTACGGCTCACGGCGGATTCTCGCAAGGCGTCTGGAGCAGGCTTACTCAAGCAGTGCGCGCAGCATCCACGCGGTTTTTTCGTGCAGTTGCAGCCGCTGCGTCAGCAGATCGCAGGTCGCTTCGTCGTTGCCGGCCTCGGCTGGCGTGAATACATCGCGCGCGGTCTTGGCACAGGCTTCATGGCCCTTGACCAGCAGCCGCACCATTTCCATCGCAGCCGGCACGCCAGCGGTTTCTTCGATCGACGACAGCGCCGCGTACTGCTTGTAGGTGCCGGGTGCGGGGAAGCCCAGTGCACGGATGCGCTCGGCCACCAGATCGACCGCCGTGGCCGCCTCGATGTAATGCCCTTCGAACATCAGGTGCAGGGTATTGAACATCGGCCCGGTGACGTTCCAATGGAAATTGTGCGTCTTCAGGTACAGGGTGTATTCGTCGGCCAGCAAGCGCGACAGGCCGTCGGCAATCGCTTTGCGCTTGTCACGGCTGATGCCGATATCGATCTGCGAACCCTTGTCCGCTGCCTTGTCTGCCTTGACCGTCTTCTTCTTGGCCATTGTTTGCTCCTTGGATAGTCCGTGAAACCTGACAGAAACCATACACCGCTCACCGGCTCCGTAGCGACCTCAGGCCGCCAGCAGTTTGTTCTTGCGGTAGTAGCTGAAGATGTCGTTGAGGTTGCGGCGCGGCTGCCAACCGAAGGTTTCGGTGAAATGGCTGCCGTCGAGGATTACCGGATACTTGAAGTAGTTGATCAGGTACGGCGGAAAGAAGGCATTCCAGTTCAGCAGATTGCTGACCATGCGCGGGAACATCGGCGGGATCGACAGCACCGGCAGGCGCTTGCAGCCGCATTGCTCGACCGCTTCCTGATAGCCCACCCAGTCATCCGGCGCGATGTTATAGATACCCGGTTGATTCTTCTCAAAGGCCACGACCATTGCATCGGCCATGTCGTCCACGTGCAGGAATTGCATCAGCGGTGAGAAGCCCATCAGCACCGGCGCCAGCGGCCGCGACAACAGCACCGCCATGGTGTTCTTGACGCCCGGCCCGACGACGTTGCACGGCCGCAGGATGGTGATGTTGAGCTGCGGGTATTTCCACAGATAGATCTGCGCCAGGCTTTCGACTTCCACCGAATCCACCAGATCCTGCGTGACTTCGCTGGCCTTCAGCGGCGCATCTTCATCGAGCAGCGCCGGGTTGTAGGCGGAAGCGCCGTAGACGAAGTAGGTGGAATGGATGATGACCTGCTGCACTTCGTATTTGCGACACAGTTCCAGCAGCTTCTTGGTCCCGAGCACGTTGGCGTTGTAGCGCCGCATGCGGTCGGACTCATGCGCGAAGATGCGGCCGATGTGCAGCACGGCATCGATCTTGTGCGCACGGAAGATGTCCTCGAAGCCACGCTTGTGCATGTCGACCTTGTACGACAGCACGCCGGCGTCGGTCTCGACCTTGCGGCGGAAGTCGACGGCAATGACGTTGTAGTTGCCGTGCAGCCGCGCGATCACGCGCTTGGCCAGCGAGCCGGCCGCGCCGGTGACAAGTACGGTTTTCCTGTTGACCACCCGCAAGGCTCCTAGAAAATCGTTGTGCGCTGTTTGAGACCGATCGCGATCTGCTCGCGCACGGCCTCCTTGACCTGCTCGACGCGCGCGGTGACCTGCTCTTCGTTCTCGGCCTTGCCCTTGAACACCAGCGGCTTGCCGAAGTTCAGATAGACCCGCGCCGGCAGCGGCAGCAGCGGACCGATCGGGATGTACGGCACGCCCAGCAGTTTGGCCAGCGGCGCGATGTTGGCCAGCGACGGCATGGTTTCCTCGCAACCCACCACACCGACCGGGATGATCGGGGTGTCGTGATGCATCGCCAGATGCATGAAGCCGTTGCCGAAGCGCTGCAGCTGGTACCGCTGGCGATACAGCTTGCCGGAGCCGCGCACGCCTTCCGGAAACACGATGATCGCTTCGTCCTGCTCCAGCATCTTGATGCAGTTCAGCGGATCGCCGATCACCGCGCCGAAGCCGTTGAGCAGATTGCCCAGGTACGGCACCGTGGGAAAGAAGCGCTCGATCATCGCGCGCGGTGCGCGCGGCCCGTGCGCGTTGGTCGCCAGCGCGTAGCCGATCAGCACGCCATCCATCGGCAGCTGCCCGGAGTGGTTGGCGATCAGCAGCAGGCGCCCTTGCTGCGGCACGTTTTCCAGGCCGGTGGCGACCACGCGGAAGTATTTTTCGTAGAGCCAGCGCACCACGCCCATGCCGAGCTTGAAGGTCTGTTCGTTGTAGCCCCAGGCGTCGTAGCCGAAGCTGCCGACCGGCTTGGGGATGCGCGCGAACATGGCCTCCAGTTCCGGCGTCACCAGACGCTTGTGCAGTTCCTCGCGCGCACTGAACGCGGACAGCTGTTTGAGGAAGTCGAGGGTGCTCATGGTTTACTTTGCGGAAGCAGGCAACAGCACGGTGTGCTGCGAGATAAAGGCTGAAACACGGTAAGCCAAAAGTGCCGCGCCGTGAAGGGTTGGCAAGCTTGCCGAGCGGAATTTCAGGGTGAAAAGAACAAAACCCCGCCGGGCGTCACGCCGGGCGGGGTCGGATCGACCGGGCTCGGCGGCTCAGCTGGGAATCAGCATCGCCATCCGGATCAGGCGGATGAACGGTTCCGGGAAGATGCCCAGGACCATCATCAGCACCATCAGACCGCAGACCATGGCACCGCCGGCACGCTGCGCCCAATCCAGCGGCGCTTCGAAACGGCGCTTCTGCGGGTCGAGCATGAACAGGGTGATCAGCAGGCGCAGGTAGTAGTACAGGCCGATGGCGCTGCCGATGACCACGGCGGCCAGCAGCACCCACAGCCGGGCATCCACACCCGCGGCAATCGCGTAGAACTTGCCGATGAAACCGGCGGTCAGCGGAATGCCGGCCAGCGACAGCAGCATCGCGGTCAGGATCGATGCGAGATACGGACGCCGCCAGAACAGGCCGCGGTAATCGTAGATCACGTCGGCGTCGCGGCTGCCCACCGGGCTGGAGGTCAGCGTGATCACACCGAATACGCCCAGCGTGGTGACGACGTAGGTCACCAGGTAAACGCCCACCGCTTCGACACCCAAGGGCCCGGAGGAGATCAGCGCCACCATGCAGTAGCCAAAGTGCGCGACCGACGAGTACGCGAGCATGCGCTTGACGTTGTTCTGGCGCAGCGCCAGCACGTTGCCGACGATGATCGAGGCCAGCGCCAGCGCCGACATGACGTCGAGCAGGGCCAGCTGCTTGTAGCCGCCCGCTTCCACGAAGTAGCGCAGGAACACCGCGAAGATGGCGGTCTTGGAGACGGTGGCCAGATAGCCGGTGACCGGGGCCGGCGCCGCTTCGTACACGTCCGGTGTCCACAGGTGGAACGGTACCAGCGACAGCTTGAAGGCAATGCCGACCAGGAACATCGCGCCGCCGACGAGCAGATAGCTGGCACCCGCGCCGCTGGCGGTATGGGCCGCGATCTCGCGGAAACCCAGCGTACCGGTCTGCGAATAGATCAGCGCCATGCCGAACAGCAGGAATGCCGAAGCCGCCGCCGACAGCACCAGATACTTGAGGCCGCCTTCGAGCGCGTTCCGGCTTTTGTGCGAATACGCCACCATCGCGTACAGCGGAATGCTCAGCAGTTCGAAGCCGATGAACAGCGAGGCCATGTGCTGGCTGCAGGCCAGGACCAGCGCGCCCAGTGCCGACAGCGTCAGCAGCAGGTACATCTCTTCCTTGTTGCCGGCATAGCCTTCGAGATAGGCATGCGACAGCGTGGCCGTGGCCAGCGTGGTGACCAGGATCAGCGCCATGTAGAACGCGGCGTAGCCGTCGACCACCAGCAGCGGCGTGACGTTGATCGGCTCCATGCCGAACAGCGGAATGCAGGCAAACAGCGTCAGGTTGAGGCCAACAACCGCGAAGGTCGCGTTCCACCAGTGGTTGCGACGGAAGGCGATCGCCATCATCACGGCCACGACCGTGCCGCTGAGCAGCAGGATCGGCAGCAGGGCCAGCCAATGCGCGGCGGTGAAGGTCATGGCAGCACCTCCGTCGTGGCCATCAGGGGATCGAGCGCAGCCCCGCCACCCGCACGATAGACCTCATGCACGGCCTGCATCGATGCCGCCGAGGTGTTCAGCACCGGTTGCGGATTCAGGCCCAGCCACAACAGGATCACCATCAGCACCGCCATCATGCTCAGTTCACGCTTGGACAGATCCTTCAACGGCGGCAGGCTGTCACGCGGCGCACCGTGGAACGCGCGCTGCACCAGGATCAGCGAGTACACCGCACCGAGGATCAGGCCGGTGGCAGCGATGCAGGTCACCACCACCGAGACATTGAAGGCCCCCAGCAGGATCAGGAATTCGCCGACGAAATTGCCCAGGCCGGGCAGCCCCAGGGCCGCCACCGAGAAGAACAGGGCAATCGGCGGCAGTAGCGGCAGACGCGCCCACAGTCCGCCCATCTTCGACAGCTCGCGGGTGTGCATGCGCTCGTAGATTTCACCGCAGAGGATGAACAGCGCGCCAGCGGAAATGCCGTGCGCCAGCATCTGCATCACCACGCCCTGCAACGCGATCTCGGTACCGGCGTAGATGCCGATCAGCACGAAACCCATGTGCGAGACCGAGGAATACGCCACCAGCCGCTTGATGTCGTTCTGCGAGAAGCACATGAACGCGCCGTAGAGGATGCCGAGCACGCCCAGCCACATCGCCACCGGCGCGAAATCGGCCGAGGCGTTGGGGAACAGGGGGATCGCGAAGCGCAGCATGCCGTAGGCCGCGGTCTTGAGCAGGATGCCGGCGAGATCGACCGAACCGGCGGTCGGCGCCTGCGAATGCGCGTCCGGCAGCCAGCTGTGGAACGGCACCACCGGCGTCTTGACCGCGAACGCGAGGAAGAAGCCCAGCATCAGCAGCCATTCGACGCCCGGCGCCAGATCGGTCTTCAACAGATCCATGTAGTTGAAGGTGATCACGCCGGTCTGCTGGAAGTTGACGAATACCAGGCCGAGGATCGCCAGCAGCATCACCAGGCCCGAAGCCTGGGTGAAGATGAAGAACTTGGTCGCCGCGTAGATGCGTCCCTTGCCGCCCGGGGAGTTGTGCCCCCACAGCGCGATCAGGAAGTACATCGGCACCAGCATCATTTCCCAGAGGAAGAAGAACAGGAACAGGTCCAGGGTCAGGAACACGCCGACCACGCCGCCGAGGTTCCACAGCAGGTTCAGCTGGAAGAAGCCGACATTGCGGTCGATCTCCTTCCACGAGCAGCCGACCGCCATCACGCCGAGCAGGTTGGTCAGCACCACCAGCAGGATCGACAGGCCGTCGAGACCGAGATGCAGCGAGATGCCGAGGCTGGGAATCCAGTCGACCTTGAACTCCACCGCCCACTGCGGCACCACTTCGCCACCGTTGGCGCCGAACCCGACGCCGGCCATCGAGTAATCGCCGGTGGCCCACAGCCACAGCGAAATGCCGAGTGCCAGCAGCATCGACAGCAGCGAGATCCAGCGCGGGAAACCGCGCCCGACCCAACGTTCGCCGAGCCAGGCGAACAGGCCGCCGATGAACGGGATGAGGATTAGCCAGAGCAGGATCATTGAATCGGTCCAGAAGCTGTCGCGAGCGACGGCGTTTCGAGTTCGCCCGGAGCGGAGGAGCCGGCGTACATGCGGCTATGCAGGAGGGTTCCGAGCACCAGACGGGCTCGGAACACCGAGCACAGCAGGGTCATGGGCCGGTTCATAGGAAGAGCACCGCGGCGATGATGCCGACCGCACCCGCCGCGGTCGCTGCCACATACCAGCGCAACTGGCCGGTCTGGGTGCGCACCAGGCGTGCGTTGAGTTTGAGGAAGCCGGCGGGGATCAGCCCGATCGCCTGATCCGCCACGTCATTGCGATTGGCGTACACAAGGAACAGATAGGGCTTCACGAACAGGCGGTCGTACAGCCAGTCCCAACCAAAAGCGGCACGCCACCAGCGGAACAGCAGCTGGCCGACAGCATTGTTCTTGAGCGCGGCGGCAACCCCGCGGTTCTTCAGGAACAGGAACCAGGCCAGTGCGATACCGGCGAAGGACACGGCGATGGAAACGAATTCCAGCGTGTGCTTGCTGTGCAGCAGGTTCTCGGAGATCGGCGCCTGCGGCAGGACCGCATCGAGCGGGATGTGGATGAAGCCGCCAAACAGCGCCGCGACCGCGAGCACTGCCAGCGGCAGGCTGTGATCCAGGCCGTGCGGCTTGTGCACTTCGTGAGCGTGCCCGTCTTTTCCGAATTGTGATTCGCCGAAGAAGGCGATGAAGATCAGGCGGAAGGTATAGAGCGCGGTGAAGAACGCACCGGCCAGGCCCATCCAGAACAGGTGATCGTGGCCGTAGGCCCAGGCCTGGAACAGGATCTCGTCCTTGGAGAAGAAGCCGGAGGTGCCGGGGAATGCGACCAGACCCAGCGAGCCGATGAGGAACACCCAGAAGGTGAACGGAATCTTCTTGCGCAGGCCGCCCATCTTGAAGATGTCCTGCTCGTGATGGCAGGCCAGAATCACCGAGCCGGCCGCGAGGAACAGCAACGCCTTGAAGAAGGCATGCGTCATCAGATGGAACACGGCCGGCTGATACGCGCCCGCGCCCAGTGCCAGGAACATGTAGCCGATCTGCGACATGGTCGAGTAGGCCAGCACTTTCTTGATGTCGGACTGCGTCAGCGCGATGAAACCCGCCATCAGCAGTGTCAAACCGCCCACCCAGCCCACGGCCGCCAGCGCGGTCGGCGCCAGTTCGAAGATCGTGTGCGTGCGTGCAATCAGGTAGACGCCCGCGGTGACCATGGTCGCCGCGTGGATCAGCGCCGAGACCGGCGTCGGGCCGGCCATCGCATCCGGCAACCAGGTCTGCAGCGGCAGCTGCGCCGACTTGCCGACGGCGCCGCCGAGCAGCAGGAACGCGGCGATGGTGATCATCGGCGCGCCCACCTCGAACTTCTGCGGCGCCAGCACCAGCAGCTCCTGAATGTTCAGCGTGCCCAGTTCGTGGAACAGGATGAACAGGCCGATCGCCATGAAGGTGTCGCCGACGCGGGTGACCACGAAGGCCTTGCGGGCCGCAGCGCCGTTGGCCGGGTCCTTGTACCAGAAGCCGATCAGCAGGTAGGAGGCAACGCCTACCCCTTCCCAGCCGAAGTACAGGAACAGCAGGTTATCGCCCAGCACCAGGAACAGCATGCTGGCCACGAACAGGTTCATGTACGAGAAGAAGCGCTGGTACGAATCATCGCCGCGCATGTACCAGGACGCGAACAGATGGATGAAGAAGCCGACACCGGTGATCACGCCCAGCATCAGCATCGACAGTTGATCGACGCGCAGCGCGAAGGTCGGCGCGAAGCCGTCGACGCTCATCCAGGTCCACAGCAGCTGCGTGTAGGAGCCGCCGTCCGGAGGATTGGTATAGAACTGCCAGCCGATCAGCGCGCTCAGCAGCGCCGAGCCGCCGATGGTGCCGACACCGATGATCGCCGCGAGATTCTCGGAAATGCGGTCACGCGAAAGTGCCAGCGTGACGAAGCCGAGCAGCGGCAGCAGGAAGACGAGATAGAGGAGGTCGAACATTTACGCGGTTTCCAGTAGCCGGTTGCCGGTTTCCAGAACGCGCGTCCGGCTGCACAGCTTCCATCCCGGAAACTGGAAACTGGAAACTGGAAACTGCTTTTTCATCCCTTCATCTCCGCTGCCGCATCGACGTCCAGGCTGCGGAAGCGGCGCGACAGCTGCAGCACGATGGCAAGGCCGACCGAGGCTTCGGCCGCGGCCAAGGTCAGGATCAGGACAAACATGACCTGGCCATCGGCCTGCTGCCAGCGGCTGCCGGCAGCCACGAAGGCCAGCGCAGCGGCGTTCATCATGACTTCCACGCACATCAGCATGAACAGGATGTTGCGGCGGGCCATCAGCCCGGCGAGACCGATCGCGAACAGGATCGCGGCCAGAATCAGGCCGTGTTCCATTGGTATGCCGATGACGCCTGTGGTTCCCATGATCTTGGCTTCTTGTTCGTTAGGCGGCGTGGGTCAGTCGTGCTTGCCGAGGTGGTACGCGGCAACCAGCGCTGACAGCAGCAGCATCGACGCCAGCTCCACGGCCAGCAGGTACGGCCCGTACAGCGCAATGCCGACTTCCTTGGCATCGACTTCACGCAGGCCGGCCAGATGGGTTTCGCCCTGCGTCAGCACGCTGAGCAGCCCGGCCAGCAACAGGGCAGAGAGCCCGGCCGGTCCGATCCAGCTGCGCGGCGTGAGCCAGCGCCGTTCCTGTGCCACGGCCGGTGCGCCCATGTTCAGCATCATCACCACAAACACGAACAGCACCATGATCGCGCCGGCGTAGACGATGATTTCCAGCACCCCGGCAAACGGCGCGCCGAGCATGAAAAAGATCGAAGCGACCGCCAGCAGCGACACCACCAGATACAGCAGCGCGTGAACCGGGTTGTGATTGGTCACCACCAACAGGGTGGCAATCACGGCGATGGCGGCAGTAGCGTAAAAAACGATGACTTCCATCGCGTCGTCCTCAGGGCAGCAAGCTTTTGACGTTGACCGGCGCAGCTTCCTGCGCGGCAGCCCCTTTCGGCTTGCCGGCAATCGCCATGCCGGACACGCGATAGAAGTTGTAATCGTGATACTTGCCGACGCCCGCGATCAGCAGGTCTTCCTTTTCGAAGACCAGATCCTGGCGCTTGAACTCGGCCATCTCGTAATCCGGCGTCAGCTGGATCGCGTTGGTCGGGCAAGCTTCCTCGCAGAGGCCGCAGAAGATACAGCGCGAGAAATTGATGCGGAAGAATTCCGGATACCAGCGCCCGTCTTCCTTCTCCGCCTTCTGCAGCGAGATGCAGCCGACCGGGCAGGCTGCCGCGCAGAGATTGCAGGCCACGCACCGCTCTTCGCCATCCGGATCGCGGGTCAGCACGATGCGACCGCGATAGCGCGGCGGGACATATGGCTTCACTTCCGGATACGAGATCGTGTCGCGCTTGCGGAAGCTGTGCCCGGCCACCATCACCAGGCTGCGGAACTGGGTATAGATACCCTTCACCACATCGACGAACACAGACACGATCAGCCTCCGGAGGTCTGGGCGACGATGATCGCGCCCGTCACCAGCGTATTGAGCAGCGCCAGCGGCAGACACACCTTCCAGCCGGCCGACATCAGATGGTCATACCGCGGCCGCGGCAGTGCGCCACGCAGCAGGATGAACAGCGTCATGAAAAACAGGGTCTTGATCGCAAACCAGGCGAACGGCGGGATGAACGTGATCGGCCCGTGCCAACCCCCGAAATCGAGCACCACCAGCAGCGCCGAAACCACGACGATGCCGACGTATTCGCCAACCATGAACATGCCGAACTTCATGCCCGAATATTCGGTGTGGTAGCCGGCCGCCAGTTCCGCTTCCGCTTCAGGAAGATCGAACGGGGTGCGGTGCACGGAAGCGACCGCAGCAAGCGCAAACAGCCAGAAGCCGAGGAACTGCGGCACGATGTTCCACATGCCCTGCTGCGCATCGACGATCGCGCGCAGGTTGAAGCTGTCGGCCTGCATCACCACGCCGAGCACCGCGATACCCATGAACACTTCGTAGCTGACGGTCTGTGCGGTCGAACGGATCGCACCCATCAGCGAGTATTTGCTGTTCGAGGCCCAGCCGCCGAGCATCACCGCGTAGACGCCAAGACCGGCGAGCGCGAGGAAGAACAGCAGTCCGAGATTGAGGTCGGAGACGCCCCAGCTCGGCGCCAGCGGAATCAGGGCGAATGACAGCAGGATCAGCGCCATCGCCAGCATCGGCGCCAGCCAGAAGGTGAACTTGTCGGCGAACGGCGGCGTCCAGTCTTCCTTGAAGAAGATCTTGATCATGTCGGCTGCAACCTGGCCCACGCCCAGCGGCCCGAGACGGTTGGGGCCATAGCGGTCCTGCCACAGCGCCAGCATGCGGCGCTCGTACCAGATCATCAGCGCCGCCACCGTCATCAGTGCCAGCAGGCAGACGATGCCCTTGGCGACAGCGATGATCACATCGATGACTTGCGGGGTCAGCCAGTCGAACATGCTCAGACTCCCTTCGCCAGCTGCGCTACCGTGCCCGGCAGCAGGAATGGCACGCCATCGAAGCCGGCCGGCAGACCGACCACACCGAGCGGCAGCGCATCGCTGATGCGCGTCGGCAGGTTCAGTGTCACGCCGTCGAGCTGCAGCTGCGCATGACCGTTCACACCGAGGCGTTCGGCATCGCCGCGGCTGATCGCGACATGCGCCAGCGGCATCCGTTCGCGAATCGGCTCGGCACGCGAGGACAACTCGTCTTCACCGAAATGCTGATGCAGCGCCAGCACCCGGAACCCGTTCGACGACGGCTTGAACCCCGCCGGCACATCGCTGAAATAACTGCGCTTGGCGCCGTTCGCAAACAGCTGCACGCCGGCATCGCCGCCCCGCAGTGCCCCGCCGATCTCATCCTGGAACTTGTTCCAGGCCGAGGGCGAGTTCCAGCCCGGCGACCAGGCGAAAGGCGTCAGCGCCGCCGGCCGATCCTGCGAGCCGACGCCGTTGTAGCCTTCCATCGAGAAGCTCATCGCCGTGTCGGCATCCTGCGGCTGCCGCGGCTCGTGCACGCTCTGGTTGGCGCGCATCGCGGTACGGCCGGAGTAGCGATGCGGCTCGCGCGCGATCTTCATGCCCTTGAGGCGGAAGCTCGCCTGCGGCGCCGCGTCGACGATCCCGGCCAGCGCCGGCAGGCCCGCAGCCACGGCCGCGGTCACGTCATCGAGATGGCGCCAGCCCTTCTCCAGCAGCGCATCCAGCCAGTACCAGGATTCACGCTGGCCAGCGGTCTTGTCGTAATAGGTCGGTTCGAACACCTGGAAATGGCGCTGCGCGCGCCCTTCCTGGTTGACGAAGGTGCCGTCGCCTTCGAACACCGTCGCCGCCGGCAACACCACCGTGGCCTTGTCGACCGTGGCGGTGGCCTGATGATCGATCACGATCACCTGACGGGCCTTGCTCAGCGCGGCATCGACCAGCGCCTTCGGCGCGCGACGGTAGAGATCGTTCTCCAGCACCACCACGGTATCCGCGGCGCCGCTGCTCAGCTGCTCCAGTGCCTGCTGCAGCGGCGCGGCACCGAGCATGCTCAGGCCAATGCTGTTGGCCTCGGCCACGCTCAGCGACAGCAGCGTGTCGTTGTTGCGTGCCTTCAGCGCCCAGGCGATGTTCGCCGCGGCTTCGATCACCGCGACCGAGCCGGTGCCGGCACCGGACATCACCAGCGGCCGCTTCGCGGCGGCCAGCGTGGCGGCGATGCGATCCGCCAGCGCGGCGGTGGCGTCGTCGAGTCCGGCGACTGCCGGTGCGGTCGGATCGAGGCGCTGCGCCACGGCATGACCGAGACGGGCGATGTCTTCCGGCGTCGCGCGGAAGGTTTCCGCGGCGATATCGTCGAGTCGCGTGCTGTCGGCCGCGGCGATGAACACCGGATGCTTGTCACGCTGCACCAGATCCGCCAGCGCAATGACCTGCCATTCGGCGACTTTCTTTTCCTTGCCCAGTTCCCGGGCCTTGCCACGACCCGCCTGGCGCACGGCCAGTGCCAGGCGCGGCGCGGTGCTGGTCAGGTCTTCGCCAAGGATGAACACCGCATCGGCGGTTTCGATCTCGCGGATCGTGGCCGCGGCCACCGGCCCCTGGCTGAGCACCTCGAGCACCCGCTGGTTGCTGGCCCGATCCAGCGCCGAAACGCCGTCGTGGAAATTGGCGGCGCCGACCAGCTCGCGCAACGCGAAGTTGGATTCCAGCGAGGCGCGCGGCGAGCCGATGCCGATCAGCTTGCCGCTCTGCTTCAACAGTGCCGGCAGTTCTTTCAGCGCGGCTTCCGCCGAGACTTCACGGCTACCGACGAAGGGCTGGCGCGGGCGATCCTTGCGATTGGTGTAGCCGTAGCCGAAACGGCCACGGTCGCAGAGGAAATAACCGTTGATCTCGCCGTTGTAGCGGTTCTCGATGCGGCGGATTTCACCGTAACGCTCGCCCGGCGAGACGTTGCAGCCCACCGCGCAGCCGGTGCAGATGCTGGGCGCCGACTGCATGTCCCACTTGCGGTTGTAGCGCTCGCTGTGGGTCTTGTCGGTGAACACACCGGTCGGGCAGACCTCGGTGAGGTTGCCGGAGAACT